>NZ_JAJEJT010000003.1:1200000-1516945 GCF_021390645.1 Paraburkholderia flagellata | reverse complement strand
GTCGGACGCAATGTCTTCATCAACCAGAATTGCACTTTCTATGACCTGGGCGGCCTCGACATTGCCGATGATGTGATGATCGGCCCGAATGTGAGCCTCATCACGTCCGGCCATCCCATTGAACCCTCGCGGCGACGCGACGGCGTCATCGCAAAGCCCATCGTGATCGAGAGGAACGTCTGGATCGCCGCAGGCGCGACCATCATCGGTGGCGTAACGGTCGGCGAAAACTCGGTCGTGGCGGCAGGGTCGGTGGTCACCCAGGACGTTCCCCCGAATACGCTTGCCGGCGGCAATCCGGCACGCGTCATTCGTTCGATTGCGGACTAAGTGCGCGCCTCTTACGCATTCACTCGAAGCGCATTTCCGCGACGAATGAAACGCCTATCCGGTGTCTGAAAATCCGCTGTAGCAGCGCAATCGTCGCGTTAGAAACGGCACACCTCCCACCAAGGGAGACATTCCCATCTAGTCTCCCGATTCCACTCGGCCAAGCAAGCATTTCTGGAATGCTTAGCGCCCGAACGCACTCGCGCAACTATGAATAGCTCAATTGCTTGTTTGTGGTGAGAATACCGATCGGCAAAAATGATCCGGCCAAACTTTGGTCAGGACCACGATATGTCGAACGCACCCAGCCTTCAACTCGATTCCGCCACGGCGCGCAAGCCGCTCGCGCATTGAATCCTCGCAGTCCATTCCAAAGCGAACGTCAACCACGATTCGAGGAGCACCTATGAGCGCAGCACCGCGACGCCCCGGCCAATTGAGCCTCGGCGCCTTCCTGATGGAGACTGGTCACCATATCGCCGCGTGGCGCCATCCCGATGCACACGCAGCCGGCGGCCTCGACTTCGCGCACTACGCCGAACTGGCGCAAACGGCCGAGCGCGCCAAATTCGATGCCATCTTTTTCGCGGATAGCGTGAGCGTGCGCGACACTCATGTGCCTTCGCTGTCGCGCACCGCGCGCGCCGATCATTTCGAGCCGATCACGCTGCTCTCCGCGCTGTCCGTCGTCACGAAACACATCGGGCTCATCGCCACGGTGTCGACCTCTTTCAACGAGCCCTACAACGTGGCCCGAAAATTCGCCTCGCTCGACTATCTGAGTGGCGGACGCTCGGGCTGGAATCTCGTGACTTCGAGCACCGAAACCGAAGCGCACAACTTCAGCCTCGACAAGCATCTCGATCACGCCGTGCGCTACGAGCGCGCGAAGGAGTTCTACGACGTGGTCTGCGGGCTTTGGGATAGCTGGGAAGACGACGCCTTCATCCGCGACAAGGCGAGCGGCATCTACTTCGACCCCGGGAAGCTGCATACGCTGGACTATCGCGGCAAGCATTTCAAGGTGCGCGGCCCGCTGAACGTCGCGCGTTCTCCGCAAGGCTGGCCCGTTGTCGTGCAAGCGGGCGCTTCCGAAGCCGGCAGGGAACTCGCAGCGCAAACCGCCGAAGTGATCTTCGTTGCGCATCAAACGCTCGATGAAGCGAAGCAGTTCTATCGCGACGTGAAGGCACGGCTCGCGCGTTATGGCCGCCGCCCCGAGCATCTCAAGATCATGCCGGGCATTTTCCCCGTGATTGGCCGCACGCAGGAAGAAGCGCAGGAAAAGTTCGATGCGTTGCAGGCGCTGATCCATCCGAGCGTGGGACTTCAACTGCTCTCGAACATGTCGGGCGGCCTCGACCTCTCGCAGTATCCCGTGGATGGCCCCGTGCCGGATCTGCCGGAAACCAACGGCGGCAAGAGCCGTCAACGTTTGCTGCTCGATCTCGCGCGGCGCGATAACCTCACCATACGCGATCTTTATCTGCGCATTGCGGGGGCACGCGGGCATCAACAGGTGATCGGCACGCCGCAAAGCATCGCCGACCAGCTTCAGCAATGGTACGAGGAAGAAGGCGCCGACGGTTTCAACATCATGTCGCCGTGGCTGCCGGGCGGCCTCAACGAATTCGTGCAGTTCGTGGTGCCCGAATTGCAACGCCGCGGACTCTTTCGCACCGAATATACGGGGCGCACGTTGCGCGAGCATCTTGGCTTGCCCCGCCCCGCGAACCGCTTCGCCACGCAACAGGAAGACGCGTTCCGCGTCGCTTCCTGAAATCTCTTCATTGACACGCAACGCGTGGGCGTTGCGTGTCGTACAGCGTTCAAACATTCCCAATCGTTCTCATCGCAGCGTCGGCACTCCACATTTCGCTTCAGGCCGAAACGTTCGCATCAGCGACGCCCGCATAATTTGTCCAATACGCGCTTTATTTTCCTCGCGCGTGGCCGTGCAATCTCACTTCGTCTTTCGCGAATTCAATCGCTCAGCATGCAAGCGACGACTGCGAGCCAATCGACTGGACTCGACCTGCTTTTGCTCCTCGCGCTTTCCACTCTTTGGGGAGCGTCCTATACGTTCATTAGAGTCGGCGTGGCGACCATCCCGCCGTTCACGCTCATCGCCGCGAGAACGTTGATTGCCGGAACGCTCCTTCTGCTCTGGATGCGGGCGCAGCGCGTTCCCATACCGCGAGACCCTGCCGTGTGGCGTCGTTTCGCCATGCAGGCCCTGCTCAATAGCGTGATTCCCTTTACCTTGATCGCGTGGGCCGAGCGTTCAGTGGAAGCCGGTTTGGCGACGATCCTCAATTCCACTTCACCTGTCATGGCATTCCTCGGAACATGGCTGATTACCCGCCACGAGCGGGTCAGCGCGCGCAAGCTGTTCGGCATCGCCGCAGGCCTCACCGGTATCTGCCTCGTGGTTGGCGTGAGCGCATTCGAAGGACTCGGCAGGCAGCTCGTTGCGCAACTGGCGATCGTCGCCGCGACGATTTGCTACGCCGGCGCGGCGATCTACGGTCGATCGTTCAAAGGACTTTCGCCGCTCGCTCCCGCTGCGGGATCGCTCATGGTGGGCGCAATTCTGCTTGTTCCCGTGAGCCTGGTTGTCGACCGCCCGTGGACACTTCATCCGTCATGGCAATCGATGATGGCGCTGATCGCGCTTGCCGTTTTTTCGACAGCGATCGCATTCGTCATTTACTTCCGGCTCGTACAGACGCTCGGCTCGGTTGGCACCACGGCGCAAGCCTATTTGCGTGTGCCAATCGGCGTGGCAATCGGCATTGCATGGCTCGGTGAATCGCTCTCGGGCTCGGCGTGGCTGGGACTCGCGTGCGTGGTCGTCGGGGTTGCGGCCATGACTTTGCCATCGGTCAGCCAACGCCGCGCGACGGGCCACAGGCTGCGCTCGAATCGCGAGTGAAAAAACGCGAAGTGCCCGATGCTCCGCTCGCCAACCGAAGCGGGCGTGATCCGTAAATGCGTCGAGTCGCTTTGTGTGAAATATCGCAGCGTGCGTTCGATCGCCGGAATCGTGCCGAACGGGTCATCGGGGAAACTGACGGCAAGAATGGGCGCATGCACGCCGCCAAAGCGAGCAACGATGTCGGCGCGCTGCTGTGGCGTGCGTGCGAGCGAGCCCTTGCGAAGCGTGTCTTCAAAGCGGGCGCGGCCCCGGCTCCAGATGTTCACGACGCCGCGCGGCGTGTCCTCCATCCATCCGAACCACGATGCGGGGAAATAGCCTTTCAGGCAGGTCAAAACAGGCATGACGACATGCCATTTCCAGAGCATGAGCGGCATGCTGCGCGGCGCGTAATCGCGCCAATACGCGTACTGCGTGCCAACGGTGAAAACACGGCGAACGAGATGATTCGACGGCGCGAGCCCGATCAGGAAGCCGCCGATGCTATGTCCGACGACATCGATCGGCTGCCCGGGGAACGTGCTGCGCACGTAGCGCAGCACCGCTTCGAAGTCGCGTTCGCCCCACTCGAGCCAGCTCGCATCGAGCGTTGCAAGCGCAACTGACTGCGAAGCGCCAATGCCACGGTAGTCGTAGACCAGCACGTCGAAACCCTGCTCGTGCAGCCACGCGCCAAAGCGGAAATAGTAATGGCAGCGCACCGAAGTGGCCGAATTGACGATGACGACCGGACGCGGCTCATCCGTGTTCAGCCATGCACGGCGACGCCACACATAAGCGCGGAGCGTAAAGCCGTCGGCGGCGTTGATGGCGACGGCGAGAGGACGCGCCTCGCCTGGATCGGCTGAATGCATGAACGTGCTCCATGAAGAAACCGGAGCATCGATTTCACTTGACCTTGCCCGCCGGATCAATCAATCTTTCAGCAGCTTTCGCATGAGGAAAACGCATGTCAGTGCCGCTGGTGAAACTCCCTCCGCTCGACCTCATTCGCGGCTTCGTGGCAGTGGGCCGGCGCATGAGCATCACGCTCGCCGCCGACGACCTGTGCGTGACGCAGTCCGCCGTGAGCCGCCAGATCGCCGCACTCGAAGAGGCGCTGGGCGTGCGCCTGTTCAACCGCGGCTATCGTTCGATCTCGCTCACGCCGGAGGGCGAGCGCCTGCTGCGCGTTTCGGACAGCGTGGTACAGCAGATGCAGGAAATCGTCGGCGCGCTGGCCGCGCCGCAAACACGCCAGCCGGTGACGATCACGGCCAGCATCGGGATTGCGGGCCTCTGGCTGCTGCCGCGTATCGGTGAGCTGCAACGCCTGCTTCCCGATATCGATCTGCGCCTCGCGACGTCCGAGAAGGTGCTCGATCTGCGCGCCGAAGGCATCGATCTCGCGTTGCGCTACGCGCCCGCACGCATCGCTGCCGAAGCATCGAGTCGCGCGGTGCATCTGTACGACGAATACGTCCTGCCGGTCGCGCATCCGTCGTTGAACGTCAAAAAGCTCGACGCGGCCATGCTCGCGCGCCACGTGCTGCTCGAGTTCGAAGGCGTGCGCCGCCCGATGCTTCGCTGGGCTGATCATCTGGGCGCACGCGGCCTCGACAGCGCACCGCTTCGCGGCGTGCTGCGCTTCAACCAGTACGATCAGGTCATTCAGGCCGCCATTGCCGGCCGCGGCATCGCACTCGGGCGCCTCGCGCTCGTTCAGCCGCTGCTTGCCGACGGAAGGCTCGCCGCCATCGGCAATGCGCGCGCCGTTGGCCCGACCGGCTACGCCTACTGGCTGCATCAGGCCGACGAAACCCCGCGCGACGACGTACGCGCCGTCATCGACTGGATCGTCGAACAGGCTCGCCAAAGCCAGATCACATGAGTAATGCGCATGCGAAGCGTGCCAAAAACTCGCTTGAGCCGACTAGCCTCCCCGCGCTCTACTAGGCGCAACGCTGCGCAACAGCGAAGCGCCCAGTGCGAGGAGGCGAATGATGACCGGAATGGACGATGCATGGCGCCGCCGCTGGCTGCTCGTGATTGCGGGCGGACTGGTGATGGGCGCGGCGCTAGGCGTACGCAACGTGCAAGGGCTTTTTCTGCTGCCCGTTACGCTCGATCGCGGCTGGTCGCGTGAGACGTTCGGCCTCGCGCTCGCGCTGCAAAACCTGCTGTGGGGCGTCGCACAGCCGCTCACCGGCATGATCTCCGACCGCTTCGGCTCCGCGCGCGTGATCTTCGCGGGCGCGCTGCTCTATGCGCTCGGCCTTGCGATGATGGCGTTGAGCGCAACGCCTGGCGTCTACACGTTCGGCGTGGGCGTGGTACTCGGCGTTGCATTGTCCGGAACGGCGTTCGGCGCGGTCTATGGTGCGCTCTCGCGGCTTTTCGCAGCCGATCAGCGTAGCTGGGCGCTGAGCGTGGCCGGCATGTTCGGCGGCCTTGGCCAGTTCTGCGTCGTGCCGCTCACGCAAGGGCTGATCGGCAGATTCGGCTGGGTCGCGGCCATTCTCGTGCTCGCCGCCGTGATGCTCGCAAGCGCGCCGCTCGCGGCATGGCTGCGCGATCGGCCGGTGGAGCGCAGCGGCGCGACCGATTCGCACGACACACTGCGCCGCGCTGTGGGAGCAGCGTTTGCGCATCGCGGGTTCTGGCTGCTCAATCTGGGCTTTTTGTCGTGCGGCTTCCAGCTCGCATTCATCGGCGCGCACCTGCCCGCTTATTTGCTCGACAAAGGCATGAGCGCGCGCGAGGCGAGCCTGGCGCTCGCACTGATCGCGCTGGCCAACACAGCGGGCACGTTTTTATGCGGCTACGCCGGCGGCTTTCTGCGCCGCAAATATCTGCTCTCGGGAATCTACTTCGCGCGCGCAGGTGTGATGGCGCTGTTCCTCGCCTTGCCACTCTCGCCGCTCACGCTTTATGTGTTCGCGTTCGCGATGGGATTCATGTGGCTCGGCACCGTACCGCTGACGAGCGGGATCGTTTCACAGATGTTCGGCGTGCGCTACATCTCGACGCTCTTCGGCTTCGTATTTCTCGGGCATCAGATCGGCAGCTTCTTTGGCGTCTGGCTCGGCGGCGTGGCGTTCGATGCGACCCATAGCTACGACCTGCTTTGGCAAGGCTCGATTGCGCTCGGCATTCTGGCCGGCGTCATGCACTTGCCGATCGACGACGAACGGGTTGTGCAACGCGTCATGATTGCGGGCCAACCCTCGTGAGCGAGAGGTCGGCCATGCGTATCATGCAACTCATGCTGGCCGTTCCATTCGGAGCGCTAATTGTCTGGACGTTCGTCGAATATCTATCGCCTTCGACGATGCTTGCCTTGCTCACTGGCGCCGCGTTTTGCCGATGACGCGTGGCGTGTTTCGGCTTACTTGATCAGCTGCAGCATGTCGCGAAATCGCGGGTGCTGGCTCGAGCGCAACCACTCAAACGCGACCATCTCGACCGTCGCCACGTCGGCGCCCGCTTTGTTCAACCGCGCGATTGCCGCCTCTTTATCGACGATTTTGCGCGAACCCATCGCATCAATAACGAGCGTGACCGATAGACCGCGATGCAACAAACCGATCGCCGTCTGCAGCACGCAGACATGCGCTTCGCATCCCGCAATGATCACTCGGGCTCGCCCTTGAGGCAGAGCGTCGATCAGACCATCGACAGTGGCGTCGAAATGGTGCTTTGCAACAGTAATCGAGCACAGGTCTTTTATTTCCTTCGCGTTCTCGCCAAGCGCCGCCGGATTTTGCTCTGTCCCGATAACGGGAACATCGAGCCCCCGAGCAATCCGTCCGAGCCGAACGGCTTGAGCGGCAACGGATGCGCCGTCGTGAATCGCAGGCATCAGTTTCGTTTGCAAGTCGATCAGAACTACGATCGATTCGGAAAGGCTATGCAGCATCACGAATCCTTTTGGGAAATTGCAGTGCGCAAAATGGCACCTGTCAGGGATATTACTAAGTATGCGACAAATGGTCGCCGTGCGACTCTATGTCCCAATGCCCTTCCCTATGGAGCCAGGCATGCAAGCAGAGACGCTGAAGAAAGCAAGAGCCGCCACTTTTCTCACCCGGTCGGCGCTGTGTCTGATGCTGTTGCCAGTTGCCTGTCTTGTCTGGGCGCTCCAGGCGTATCCGCCACAAGAAGCGTGTTGGCTTTGCTTCTCGCTGGCAATCTATATCTGGCCTTTCGCCGGAGTCCTCTTTGTGATTTCAGCAGGATTCCATGTCGGCACTCACGGTCGCCGACTCGAAAAGGACGCCGGATTCCGCGAGGCGCATGGGCACTAACTAGCCCGCGCGCCGTCCTGCCGGACGGTCCACTGTCGATGCTCGTATAAGCCTGCTGGAAACAGCGGGCTTTTGATCTGCCGGTGCGCGTTTAGCCGATACGGCGCAAGCTCGCTATCCTTTGGACTCCGGATCAATTCGGGTACGCCTATCGCCGGGCGGCAGTTGGCTGCGCCGTGCCGCATTCCATGCTGCGTTGGACTGCGTCAGCCGCCTCGAATGCGCCCATCCGTTCGCGCTCACACGGCCGCACCCAGATCCGCAAAGCTGGTGACTTTTGCCTCGCAAGCTTGCGCAAGGCGCAAATCGTGACTCGAAAAAAAGACCGCGCTATCTTTGGCCAGATTCTTGAATAGGTCGATGAGAACAGCGCGCGCGGCGGCGTCGAGTCCGCTGCCGGGTTCGTCCGCGATAACGACGGCAGGCTTGCCTAGTGTCGTCGCCGTCAGGAAGATTTTCTTGCGGGTGCCGAACGACATCTGCTCAAAGCGCTTCTCAAGATGTGGCGTAAGGCCAAAGCGGTCAGCAAGATCGAGCGTGCGCGCGTCGACGGCTGTCTTCTTTTCCGACGCCACGAGTTCGAGAAACGCCCGCCCGGTTTGGAACGGATACGACATACAGTCGTCGGGCACATACGCCAAGGCGGATTTCGCCTCGAGCGCTGCGCCACGCAGCGAATGACCGTTGAGCCAAACCTCCCCTTCGTCGGCGTCGATCGCGCCGGCAAGAATGCCAAGCAACGTGGACTTGCCACTGCCGTTTTCATCGCATAGCGCCACGCATCCCGCGCCGCAAGCGTGATGCAGTCCATGGAAAATAACGCGCTCGCCATAGCGTTTGCCGAGGTTTTCGAATCGAAGCATGGGGGAGTGGATCAAATGAACAATTGCGAAGTGCGCCAGCGCGAACCGATATCGTGCCATGTCGGCTCCGACGCCACAACCGCGTCCATGTCTCGTCGGCATTCGCACATCGATTATTTAAAATGACCGAAGCATAGCTTTCATATTTATTTCATTGCAAGGACTTTCAATTTTTAGCGCAGCGCAGGCACTTGTGCCGACAGCCATCGGCCTCGTGACAGCGCTCGTCTCGCTGTTCATCTTCACCGTTTACAAGGCGGGGTCAAAGACGAGTTCGAAGCGATTGCCAGCACGCTGCTCACCAACGCAAGACTGGCATAGCAGCACGTGGCGCCAGTGATCCCCAAAATGCCGGCCACCCTCAGCGCTGACATATACTCGTCGCGCCGCACCAAAAAGAGCCTCGACGGCGTGTTATTCCGCTACCAACCCTGGAAGCCCTTCGCAATGAATCTGCACTTTGAAACCCCTTTGATGGAATCGCGCGCCTTGAGCGTCCTCGGTGAACAATCCGTGTGGCTCAAACTCGACGCGCTGCAGCCGTGTGGATCATTCAAGATCCGGGGCATCGGCCACGCGTGCACCGTCCATCGAAGCCGTGGAGCGCAGCGTTTCGTTTCCTCCTCCGGGGGCAATGCGGGTCTTGCCGTTGCCTATGCGGGTCGGCGCCTGGGTATTCCTGTTGTCGTGGTGGTACCGGAAACGACGACGGAGCGCGCCAAAGAGCTGCTCCGCCTGGAAAGTGCCGAGGTCGTGGTGCACGGCAGTTCCTGGCAAGAGGCAAACCAGTTCGCACAGACTTTGCGCGGTGCCACAGACGCCTTTCTGCATCCATTCGACGATCCGCTGCTATGGCACGGCCATGCCTCGATGATCGATGAAATTGCCCAAGCCCGGTTCAAGCCGGACGCCGTAGTGCTTTCCGTCGGCGGCGGTGGTCTGCTTTCCGGCGTGGTGGAAGGCCTGCAGCGCAATCATTGGCACGATGTGCCCGTGCTGGCTGTCGAAACCGAAGGCGCCGCTTCGTTCCAAGCAGCAGTCGAGGCGGGTCATACGGTGGAGTTGCCGTGTATCTCCAGCGTCGCCACGTCGCTCGGCGCCAAGCGGGTGTGCGAACAGGCATTGCAGTGCGCGCACGAGCACCCCGTACACAGCCTTGTCGTGTCGGACTTCAGCGCACTCGCTGCCTGCGAGCGCTTTCTTGCGGATCACCGCATTCTGGTTGAGCCGGCTTGCGGCGCGGCGCTGTCCGTCGCTTATGACGGGCATCCGGCGTTGGCCAATTACAGGAAGATTCTGGTTGTCGTATGCGGCGGCGCCACGGCTACCATCGATCAGATTCGCGCGTGGGCAGGCGAATCAGATCGCCGATGACCTTGTGCATGTAACGGCGAAAACGATAAAATCCTGTCCGCCGAAAATAGAGTAGCAGGTTGGTATCTCCTGCACCCGATGATTGGGTTCTAGCTATGCCGCGGCGTCAACCTTACTTTCACCAAGTTGAGGGGACGCGCTGTGGACAGGACGCTGCGCGCCCCTCTAGACGAGGAGTCTGCCCAGATGCGCAGCAACACAAATGAGCCATCAAATGGAGAAGGCGCGCTGTTCAGCGGTTTGACCTTCGACCGCGAAGCGCTGATCCGCCTGCTTCGAGAGTGTGGTGACGGACCGACGTTCGAGCACTGCAGTTTCAGCGGCGAAGATCTTTCCAATCTTGATCTGCGAGCCGCCCGATTCTCACAGTGCAACTTCGAGCACGCCCTCATGGAGCACTGCGAACTCGCAAGAACCCGCTGGTTGGCGTGCAAGTGCGCTGCTGCAAGGTTTCGCTACGCCAATGTGAGTGACGCGCGTTTCTGCCGGAGCGATCTCAACAATACCGATTGGACAGGCTCGAAACTCGCATCAGCGGCGTTTACCGAGGTCAAACTGACGGGCGCACGCTTTGTCGATGCCCGCACACTGGGGCTTAGCTTCCACGATTCCCTGCTTGTTGGCGCAGATCTGCGGGGGCTCTCGTTTCGCAAGCAAACCCTGGAGGCGCTCAATTTTTCCGACGCGGATTTGTCTGACTGCGACTTTCGCGACGCTGTGTTCGAAGGCGGCAGCCTTGGCAATGCACAGTTGCAAAACAGTCGCTTCGACGGCGCCGACCTACGCTCTGTAGACCTAAGTGGTTTTCGTCTCTCCGACGTTCTGCAGCATCTCAAAGGCACGATACTCTCGGTCGATCAGGCCGTGATGCTGATCGGAGACTGCGGAGTGCGGGTGATGTAGGGCGGCGAAGGCCAGCACGCGCCGGCCTTCATATGAGTCGGCCGAACGGCTCTCTTGCCGCCATGCCGATCAGACACCTGGTCGCCATCAACGGCGAGAATGTTCCGCCCAATCAAGGAAGTCGAGTGCCAACTGCGCGGAACTCGACACATCACCATTCCAGTTTTGATTTCGATTCAAAGAAATCGATTCAGTGCGCGCCATTTCTACACCGGCTTCTTGTAGATAAGTCAACGCGTGTTTCGTCAGAGTATTGGCGTTTTGTGCAGTTTTATTAGTTCATATGGTTGATTTGGAATCCAGATCAACCGCATCTTCATCTTGCCATCAGCGCACCACAGGTCTATACGTGAATCTGGCGTCGGTTGTTGCATGAGACTAAAGCGTGGCGCTATGTATCGAACGAACAACGCCCCCGTCTTTACACAGACATTTGCAGATTCTCCGCGAGATCGAGAGGGTACAACGATTGCGTCACAAGCGAAGCACGTTGACGTGAACGCTGATTGCCAGTTGGTCGCCAGAGATCCAGACGGCTATCGGAGCCGCGCAACGCGATGCCAGACATTTGCATGAGCGGGGGCTCTTCTATGTCGAACCGACACGAGACATCTCCTGCCGAGACGGGAGAAGTCCTGGTACTGGTAGGTGCCGCCTTCGCCGTGCTTGGCGGTTGGCTCGTCGCAATGGGTTCTACGCCCTACTACGTCGTCAGCGGTCTCGCACTGATGGGCTCGGGTACCCTCATGGTGCGAAGCCGATCGGCAGGTCTCTGGAGCATCTTCTTCACGCTCGTCGCGGCACTCGTCTGGTCTGTTTCAGAGGTCGGATGCGACGGCTGGAAGCCCATGCCGCGCCTCCTATTGCTCGCATTGCTCGGCATCTGGTTCTACCTTAACATCGTCGTTGGCAATCCGGCAGTCGCGAAGCCGGTCCGCGTCGTGGCTAGCGTCGCTGCGATTGTCTACGCGCTCACGATCGTCGGCATGTTCTCGCCCAAAGTCCCCATGTCGGTGGCGCAGCACCTTCGCTACGGGCCGCTATCGCCTCCCCACAGCAGCGGCACCTCGTCCGATCAGGGCAACTAGCGCCGCCCGGCCTTTCGGTGCGAACGATTTGAGAATTGATTTCGATTCAATCGGCGAACAGGCTTCTTCAGACGAGTGAGGAACACCGGTTGCTTGAAGGCAGGCTCGGAAGCCAAAGAGGTAAGCCATCGTGCTAATACATTTTCCAGATGAAAGTGCCTTCTACTATGCGAGCGGCACGATCCGGTTTCGCGCCGTCGTCGACGGCACATGGGTCATGTGCGAGATCTCTCCAGAGGCACTTGAAGATTATTTTCGTGCGCGCGCCGGTCGCGCCGGCCTGTTGGAGGCCTTCGCGACACATAGGAAGGAGATCGAATCAATCACAAGACAAATTCTGCCGTACCGCCTTGCTTCGGGACGCTGCCAGCTTTTCTTGCGCGACTGCCTTCGCAAGCCGGGAACGACCGAAGTAGACATAGGCCGCAACAAGGGTATCGTAGAAACTGTCCGACGCAACGATACGCCAGACACAAGCGCGCGCATGCCTGCGGTCAGGTACGTTCACGAGGCCGGCAATGCTCTGACGTGAAGCGCGCTTTGCAATGAAAGGCCCGTGAACGAGCAAGCCGCCGAATCCTCGACGCACTGCAGTGTGGTCGAAGGCACGCAATATGCACACGAAGTTGCATCGCAGCAGCTCACTGCTACGAACTGCTTTCACCGTGTGCGCTGGCCCGAAAAATACAACGAAGAACGCCTTGTGTAAGTGGCACGGAGGCGGTTGAGGATTCTGTTCGAGACCGCTCTTCTCACGAATTCATCTGCGGGATGGCCACAATAATGAACAGCTTCGATACCGTCATTCTGGGAGCCCTCACCCAACTCCAGCTTCCTCCTGCCGTCAATCACGCAATCGCAGTGATTGCCGATCTCTACACGTTCAAGGGTTATCTGTTGATTCCGCTGTTGTGGTGGATCTGGGTCCAGCCACACGAGCGGCGCGCGTGGCGCCGTGAGATCGTGCTCGCCACGCTGGCAAGTGGCCTGATTGCACTAGCGGTGGGACGCCTCCTTGCGCGCTGTCTGCCCTTCAGGGAGCGGCCGCTATTCACACCGGAACTCCATCTGCATTTCGCCTCGTCACCCGTGGAGCTCGCCGGGCTGATGCACTGGAGTTCCTTTCCAAGCGATCACGCCATGCTGTGGATGGCGGTGGCGACGGGCATCTTCATCGTGTGGCGTGGCATTGGCGTGCTTGCGTTATTGTCCGTCGCGGCATTCGTGTGCTTTCCGCGCGCGTATCTGGGTTATCACTACCCGACCGATCTGCTCGCCGGCGCCCTGATCGGCATTGTAATTACCTGGATCATGACGCGCAGAGCCGTGAGAAGGCGCACGGTCAAGCCCGCGATGCGCTACATCATGCGCTATCCCGGTCCTGCTGTGGCGCTCGGATTTCTGCTGTGTTTCGAACTGGTCACGCAGTTCGACGATCTTCTGCGGCTCGCCCATTCGGTATTGCATACGGCGAGTTGACGGATACCATCATCATTCGTAGTACTATTTTTTTAGCGCAGATGGATCAAAGACGAATAACGCAGCTAAGCATCAATCATTTCGCGCGTGCGTCGTGATCTGCACGAAATCAGCAACGATATGCCCGGCGCCATAACGCGCTTCCATCTTCTTTAGCTGCTGCCCAACGGCCGCAAGGTAGTCCGAGCGAGACTCGGAAGCGGGACGCAGCCCATCGAACAACGGCGCGGGCGTAATCAGCAAGACGATCATTTCCGTCCCGAACGGCTTGTCCACGAGCCAGTATCCCGACCCTCCGACCGTCGCCGAGAACCCTGGCGGCGCCTGGTTGTCGCGCTCGACATTGCTGGGAACAAGATGCACGACACTGCCGTCGAGCGCGAAATAGTCGACGTTGACGTATGAGTCGTAATGCGGCGTGGTGATATCGACGATGAGCGGCATGCCCTGCGTGAGGTGGGCATCGAGTGGCTGGGTATGGATCGTCGCGCCGCCACCCGCCAGATGATTGGCGCGCCAGTACGGTGCGAATGCGCTCACGACTTCACAGTTGTGGTTTTCCACCGCAGTCACATCGAGTTTCGCGGCCTGCCCTCCGGGCGTTTGCGCGATCGCGTCGTGCACGTGCGCCATGTTCTCGCCCGCATTGGCAAAGCCTCGCACCTGAATCACTTGCCCGGGCAGCGACGCCGTAAGCGCCGAGCACGGGATGCGCGCCAGCGTCGCGTTCAACGCGGCAAGCGAAGCCGCGTCGGCCACCGGGGGGTTCGATGCAGGAACCGCTGCAACCGTGCTCACGGCAGGCACGCTGGCGACTACAGGCGCAGGTTTGACGGCAAGCACCGGCGAGGCCGCCGCTTCCAAGGCCGTATTCGTCGCACTAGCGGGAGCGGTGGTGGCGACGGCGGCCACGGAGGACTTCGCGCCCGTTTGCCCGTGTCCGGCAAGCGCGCGATACCCCGACCACAACCCCACAGCGACGACGATAGCCCCCACGCCAGCGGCGGCAACCCGGGCGCCCGAGAACGCCGACGCATACGCGAGCACGCCCATGCCCTCGAGAAACTGATTGACGCTCGCGGTGCGCGAGGCGCGGTCAAACGAAAGCGCCGCACTCAGCGTGCGCCATTGGCCGCGATCGAGGCCCGGCGGGCGCTCGGCGCGCATCTTTTCGCTGCGCGCCTGCGTGGCCGACTTTCGGTTGAAGGGATGCTTGCCCGTCAACAGTTCGTAGGTCACACAGGCGAGCGCGTAGACATCGTCGCGCGGGTCCGGTTCGCGATGCTCGAACATCTCCGGGCTCGCGTAGGCCGGCGTGATACCGCCAAGCGTCGCGGGATCGAACACGGTGACGTCGGGATCTTCTTCGGGCCGCTGGAACACGCGCGCAATGCCGAAGTCGATCACCTTCACATCGCCGCCATCGGTGAGAAAAACATTGGCGGGCTTGAAGTCGCAATGCACGAAGCCGCGCTCGTGCGCATAAGCCAGCGCCTGTCCCATGCCGGCAATGACCGGCCGCGCCTTCTCGAATGGCATGCCCGCGAAGCCCTGCGCGCGCAGCAGCTTGCTGAGCGGCTTGCCGGACAGATATTCCATCGTGAGGTAGACGAGCGGACCGTCGCGGTCGAAGTCGTACACCGTGACGATATTGCGGTGCGCGAGCGTCTGCGCCTTGCGCGCCTCGCGTTGCAGCGCGATCAGCGAAGTCGGCTGGCCGCGGAACTGCACGTTCAGCACCTTGATCGCGATATATGGTTTGCGGTCCGAAGCTTCCAGCTTGCGTAAATCAAGCGCCTTGTAGACGGTGCCCATGCCGCCCACGCCCAGGCATTCTTCGAGCACGAAGCGTCCGTTGAGCGTGTCGCCAATGCCCTTCACGTGCTCCGCGTCGTCGCCCGCAGTGGCGGAACGCGCGGCAGCAAGCGCTTCGTGAATGCGCGTGGAGTCGTCCACGGCCCCCGTATTCTCTTGGCAATGTTCGATGCGGCGCAGGACCTCGGCATACACGGCATCCGGCAGCGGATGGACAGTCTGCGTCGCGTCCACCGCTTCGCGCAGACGAGCGCAATTGGCCGCGTCGACCGCGAGCACGTGGTCGATCTCGGCGAAGAACGCCTCGCGTGAGAGCGCCCCGCTCTGGAATGTCTGGATCAGCTGCGCAAGGCTCATCATTCGTCTGCCTTCAACTCAGCTTCAGGATGGCCGAGGCGCTTTCCGTCACGTGTTCCCGACGCACGATCGCGCCGCGACTGGCTGCATGCCCCGATTCTGCGTCGAGCCCGCTGCAACGTGGTCTCGTCATCCTTAAAGCATACAGAGTCGCCGCCGAATCTGCGTTCACTGTGATCCCGGACGGCGCGCGTCAGCCACCATACAGCAAGGTCTGATGAAAGATTAGTCTGCCGCCGCACGCAGTGCAATCGGTGCCGGAACCAGGCCTGCGGCTCACGCGTGTTGCCCCGAATCCAACGGCCTCGGCGCGCGCTGTTGGTCTCGCGCCATCAGCGTTTTCGCGCGCGAGCGCTGCCGCCGGCCCTGCGCGCGCGCCGCGGCCAGGCGCAAAGCCCCGCCGCACAAGGCGTTGAGCGGCAAGCGAGTTGATGGTGACGTCGCTGGCACAACCTGTGCATTAAGAGGAGCGAGCCCGCAAGATACTGCAGCTCATTCGCCAACTACCCTGTACTGCCCTTCTGGAGAACTGTCATGAGCAAGCTGATGATCGCCGACCTGAGCGTCGCGCAAGAACTCGACCGCAGCGAAATGAGCGCCGTGCGCGGCGGCGGCGGCCTGAGCCTCTGGCCCGGCTACTACCCGTCGATGCCGACCTTCAAGTACGACTCGACCAACTTCACCGCCGAACAAGTCATCGGCCAGACGAACAGCATCGTGAACAACGTGGGCAACGACGTCGCATTCGCGTCGAACATCCATGCAACGGTCAACCCGGTGCAGAACGCCCACAACACGATCAACTTCTGATCGTCCGGGCAGCGGCGCGGCCACACCCCTGCTTTTCTTCGTGTGCCGCGCCCGCCTGGATGCATCCGCCCCATTCAACAGCAACTGGAGGCTCATCATGACTTCCCTAGTTATCCGCGAGCTCGCTCCCGGAACGGAACTCGACCGCCGCGCCATGACAGCCGTACGCGGCGGCAATAACAGCGCGTACGGCGGCTATGGCCCGATCGCCAATATCAACGTGTCGCCCAACATCGTGCAGAACATCTCGCAGATTCAGGTGGTCGACGTCGCCGCGCTCAACAACATCGGTTATATCGGCGCCGGTTTCGGGCCGCTGAATCTCAAGGTCAATCCTTCGCAGTACGCGAACACCGGCGTGCTCTTTTGACCGCTGCCGCGAAGCGAAAATGCAGACGGCGCCGCGAGGCGCCGCCTGCTTGTTTACGTGCGCCGCGCGCCGCCTATACTCAAACGAAACCCATCAAACCCGATCCGATCTCGCGGAGCAGACCATGAGCATTATCGTCATCAAGGACCTTCCGGAAAGCGTGGAACTGGACAGACAGGCAATGGCCGCGATCATGGGCGGCGCCCGCGCTGCCTCGCAGCGCACGCTGCTCGTGCCGCGCCCGTTCATCGGCGTACGTGTGGAGATCGACGGCTCGCCCGCGCATCGTGTGTCACCAGCCGTCGCCACGGCGCGGCCCCGCCCCACGCTGCTACGTTGAGTTCACGCAGCGCTCGCGGTCATGGCCGGACGCGTGCTGGCAGGCGGAAATACGCACCACGTGCCATCGTCGTGACGGAAGAAGAAGATTGCAATCGTGCGCGCAGGATGCACCGCCTCCACGCAGACATAACGCAGCCGTTGCTCTTGCGTGCGGCTAAAGCGCACCACACGGGCTGGCACACGCGCATTGGGTGCGAGCCACTTGTCGACGAGGGTGCGCAGCGAGGTCTCGGCGGAATTCATGATGGTCTCCGAAGCAAGTGGCGAAGCGCGGCGTATCGGCGTCGACAGGAATTGGCGTTCACGCCGCCTGCACGATATACGCGTCGCGGGCGTGCGCGCGGCGTGCGCGAACCAGCGCGCGGACCACGCGCAAGCCGGCGAGCGGATGGGCAATGCACGTGCGGACCTGTTCGCTGCGGCCCTTGCCGTTCACGCACCAGGTGCAGAAGTGTTCGCAGTTGTTGCTGAGCAGGCGGTAACGGTCTTCGCCCAGACGCGAGCGCGCACGCGCCACGGCTTCGCGCCCCGTGAAGGCCGCGCACGGATGCGCGACGATGGCGACTTCGCAGCCCGCTGCGAAACGTTCGAGCGTGACCTCTTCGATCGGACCGCTATGGAGCGATACGCACAGCCCGGCGTAGTGGACGACGCGCCCGGCACCGACATAGATGCCGTGATGGCTGTAGCCCGCGCGACGCGACACGAGATGCGCGCCGAGCGGCGGTTCCTCTGTGTGCAACGTCGGTTGAAGGTCGGGGCTCATGGCTGCATCCGTCTGGCTGGTTGCTGGCATTCCGTGCTGTTCAGCGGTTTGCCGGTTGCCAACTATCCTGCATCAGACATGCCAGGCGACCGATTACGATTCTATAGGGCTCAGCGGGCGGGCGTTCGTGTTGAGAGCGCCTGTGTGTCGGCTGCGCGCCAACTCGAACGCTGCGATTGTGTCGGCGTCAAACAGTCAGTTCGCCGCCCATCCGGTTCACAAGGCCGGATTGCATATGTGTTGGAGTCCTGATGACGACGGGCATCCTGCGTGTTGGCGAGCGCACGACCATTGCGCCCTGGACCGACAAGGCAAGTGCGTGCGCGCGACGCGGTGGGCGAGCGCAAGGTCATATGGAGCAAGCCTCACCGGGCCAGGGCGCGCGAGCGCCGCGTTTGGCCAAAAAATGGCATGCTGCTTGCGAGGTATGGCCGGAACGCCGCGCGCCCGCGGCCATCATCTTGACGGAGACGTCTCATGACCTCGCTCGCCATCACCGACCTTCACCTGCAATGCGATCTCGACCGCAAGGCCATGTCGTTCATCCGGGGCGCAGGCGCGCCGTGGGTATTCGGCTGGATACAGCCCTACGAGCCCGCACAGCCTTCGCCGCTCGGATCGATCATCAATCTCTACCAGACCAACAACACGTTCTACGCGAATCAGGTCGTCAATCAGTACCAGACGCTCGACGTGACCAATTCCGCGTCCAATTCGAACGTGACGGTAGCCGTGGGTCAGAACGGCAAGAATAACGGACTCGTCGCGTAGCCTATGGAGGCTCGATCGTGACAGGCGGATTGTTATGGAGCTCGGCATCGCGCACGGACGTAGGCCGTGTACGGGCGCTCAACGAAGATGCATGTCTCGATCTGCCCCAGAAGGGCCTTTGGGCAGTGGCCGACGGCATGGGCGGGCACACGGCGGGCGATCTTGCCAGCGGCATGATCGTGCGTTCGCTCGGTGGCCTGGCCGCTCCCAACACGCTCACCAGCTACCTGGCCGCGGCGCGCGGCACGCTGCAGACGGTGAATCACCAGTTGCGCGAGGAAGCGGCGCGGCGCGGGGTGCGCATGATCGGCAGCACCGTTGCCGTGCTGATGGCGAGGGGGCGCGAATTCGGCTGGCTATGGGCAGGCGACAGCCGCATCTATCTGTACCGCGATGCGCAGCTCGAACCGCTCACCACTGACCATAGTTACGTGGCGGAGCTGCAGGCGCAGGGGCATTTGAGCGCCGAAGCGGCGCGCCACCATCCATCGCAGCATTTGATAACACGGGCCGTCGGTGCGGCAGACTGGCTTGATCTCGACGAAGGCCGCATCGTCGTGCGCGACGGAGACCTCTTTTTGCTATGCAGCGACGGGCTGAGCAATGAAGTGCAGGCACCCGGGATGGTGCGGGCGCTCGAGGCCGGCGACTGCCAGCAGGCAACTGAAACGCTCGTGGAGATGGCCTTGCAGGCGGGCGGGCGCGATAACATCACTGCGGTGGTCGTGAAGGTGGATGATCCTGTTGCGTCGGATCGGACGCTTGTTAATCCTGCTGTGGGGCGTTGAGGGCGTGGTTGTGGTGTGTTTTGGTGGTTCTGGGTGTTTTGGCCTTTCCTTGTGGTCGTGTCGGTTTGCGAGCGTTGCCCCTGTGCGGGGCGGCACCTACTTTTCTTTGCAGCGGCAAAGAAAAGTAGGCAAAAGAAAGCCGCTCAAACCGCCAGCGCCTGCCACAGTTCACCTTTGGCCGTTCCTGCCGGTGGCTCCGGAGCGTCTGTCGCCTCGCACCACCCAGGTTAGTGACAAAGGGCTCATTCATCCCGCTGCTCGCTACGCGCGCAGCGGCCGGGTCTGCAAGGGAAACCAAAAGGTACAAGTAAGAGTTGGCGAGAACTCACGCGCCCGAACGGGTTTTGGCTATGCACTTCGGCGCGCGTAGCGCCGCCGGAAGGATGAGTGCTTTGTCACTCCGGTTGGCGGCGCGTGGTGGCAGACGCTCCGGAGCCACTGGCATGTACGGCCAGAGGTGAACTGTGGCAGGCATTAGCGGTTTGAGCGGCTTTCTTTTGCCTACTTTTCTTTGCCGCTGCAAAGAAAAGTAGGTGCCGCCCCGCACAGGGGCAACGCACGCAGACCGACACGACCACAAGGAAAGGCCAAAGCAGCCAAGAACCACAAACCAGCCTCTTCCGCGACAGCGTCAAAATTCTCATCAAAACAGCGCCAACAAGAAAACCCACGAAATAGATATCAGAAATCGTTGGTTTGTCGCGGATGGAACCCTGCCTAGACTGCACTTCCATCTTGTTATGACAAGCCAACCATGTCACGAACGAATCTGGTGGCGCTTTCCCCCCAGCCGCTCTACGTCCAGATCAAGGACACGCTGCGCGAGCGCATCCTGACCGGCACCTATGCACCGCACAGCCAGATGCCCTCAGAACACGAGCTATGCGCCCTGTTCGGGGTCAGCCGCATTACCGTGCGCCAGGCGCTTGGCGATCTGCAAAAGGAGGGCCTGGTGTTCAGGCTGCACGGCAAGGGCACGTTCGTCTCGAAGCCCAAGGCATTCCAGAACGTGACCTCGCTACAAGGCTTCGCGGAAGCGATGTCGTCGATGGGCTACGAGATCGTCAACCAGTTGCGCAACTTCAAAATCATCAAAGCCAATCGCCACGTCGCGCAACGTCTGAACCTGCCGGAAGGCGCGCCCGTCGCGGAAATCCACCGCGTGCGCATGCTCAACCGCGAACCCGTTTCGCTCGAACTGACGTGGGTGCCCGAAGCACTCGGCAAGCGGCTCGCCAACGCCGACCTCGTCACGCGCGACATCTTCCTGATTCTCGAGAACGACTGCGGCGTGCCGCTCGGTCATGCCGATGTGTCGATCGACGCGATTCTCGCTGACGACGACATCGCCCGCGCCCTGCGCGTGGAGGACGGCAGCCCCGTGCTGCGCATCGAGCGCCTGACGCACGACGCATCCGGCAATCCCATCGACTACGAATACCTGTACTTCCGCGGCGACGCCTTCCAGTACCGGCTGCGCGTCGACCGCCAGAAAACCCGTGCAAAGGGAAGGAAAACGCAATGAATATCGAAGTGCTCGAATACGACATCGTGGTCGTCGGCGGCGGCACGGCCGGCCCGATGGCCGCCATCAAGGCCAAGGAGCGTAACCCGGCGCTCAAGGTGCTGTTGCTCGAAAAAGCCAACGTCAAGCGCAGCGGCGCGATCTCGATGGGCATGGACGGCCTGAACAACGCCATCATTCCCGGCCACGCCACGCCCGAGCAGTACACGCGCGAGATCACCGTCGCGAACGACGGCATCGTCGATCAGGAAGCCGTCTATGCGTATGCCCGGCACAGCTTCACGACCATCGAGCAGCTCGACCGCTGGGGCGTGAAGTTCGAGAAAGACGGCAACGGCGACTACGCCGTGAAGAAGGTCCATCACATGGGCGCTTACGTGCTACCCATGCCCGAAGGACACGACGTGAAAAAGATTCTGTACCGGCAGCTCAAGCGCTCGCGCATCGAAATCACGAACCGCATCGTCGCCACACGGCTCATGACCGACGCGCAGGGCCGCGTAAGCGGGGTGTTCGGCTTCGACTGCCGCACGGCGCAGTTCCACGTGGTGCGCGCGAAGGCAGTGATCCTGTGCTGCGGCGCGGCCGGGCGTCTCGGCCTGCCCTCATCCGGCTACCTGATGGGCACTTACGAGAATCCCACGAATGCGGGCGACGGCTACGCCATGGCGTATCACGCCGGTGCCGCGCTCGCGAACCTGGAATGCTTTCAAATCAATCCGCTTATTAAGGACTACAACGGACCGGCATGTGCGTATGTCACCGGTCCGCTGGGTGGCTTCACCGCGAACGGCAAGGGCGAGCGCTTCATCGAATGCGACTACTGGAGCGGCCAGATGATGTGGGAGTTTTATCAGGAACTGCAGAGCGGCAACGGTCCCGTGTTCCTGAAGCTCGACCATCTCGCCGAAGAAACGATCCAGACCATCGAGCAGATCCTGCACACCAACGAGCGCCCGAGCCGCGGCCGCTTTCATGCGGGCCGGGGCACCGACTACCGGCAGCAGATGGTCGAGATGCATATCTCCGAGATCGGCTTTTGCAGTGGGCACAGTGCGTCGGGCGTCTACGTGAATTCGCGTGCCGAGACGACCGTGCCCGGACTGTATGCGGCAGGCGACATGGCAGCGGTGCCTCACAACTATATGCTCGGCGCGTTTACCTACGGCTGGTTCGCGGGCGCAAACGCGGCCGAATACGTGGCAGGCCACGAGCACGCGAGCCTCGACGAAGGCCAGATCGCCGCCGAACGCGCGCGCATCTACGCGCCGCTCGAACGCGAAAACGGACTCGCTCCGGCGCAGGTCGAGTACAAGCTGCGCCGCATGGTGAACGACTATCTCCAGCCGCCCAAGGTCACGCGCAAGATGGAGATCGGCCTGCAGCGCTTCGACGAGATTGCCGAAGACATCGAGTCGATCAAGGCCAACAATGCGCACGAGTTGATGCGCGCCGCCGAAGTGCGCGCCATCCGCGACTGCGCGGAGATGGCCGCGCGCGCCTCGCTGTTCCGTACGGAAAGCCGCTGGGGGCTGTATCACCACCGGGTCGATTACCCGCAGCGCAACGACGCCGACTGGTTCTGCCACACGCACCTGCGCAAGGACGCATCCGGCAGGATGGCGAGCGAAAAGCGCGCTGTCGAGCCGTACATCGTCCCGCTCGCGCAAGCGGATCGAGGCGCCTACGATCAGTTGCGCATTCGCGAAGCCGTGGAACTCGTCACCTAACACTGAGGAATCCGAATATGTCCTATACGCCGCACGACATCTTCCAGCGCAGCAGCGCGCCCGTCACGATCGACGAAGACCGCTGCATTGCCGACAAGGGCTGCACGGTATGCGTGGACGTGTGCCCGCTCGACCTGCTCGCGATCGATGTGAGCAAAGGCAAGGCCTACATGCAATTCGACGAATGCTGGTATTGCATGCCCTGCGAGCGCGACTGCCCGACCGGCGCAGTCAAGGTCGACATTCCGTACCTGTTGCGCTAGCCGCTGCCACCCGCGACGGTTCCCCTATTGCTCGCCAAAAAGACCATGAAAACACGCCAAAGGATTCTTCGCCTTCTCGCCGCGCCGCTTTTGTTCGCCGCTGCAACTACCGTCCAGGCCGAGACGATTCGCGTCGCGATCGGCACCCAGGACACGACGATCAACTGCGCGACGGGCGGCCTCCTGATCCGCGAACTGCATTTGCTCGACAAGTATCTGCCGCATACCGGCAAATACGCGAACGTCACTTACGACGTGCAATGGAAAGACTTCACTTCCGGTGCGCCGCTCACGAACGAAATGGTGGCAGGCAAGTTGGACTTCGGCGCCATGGCGGATTTCCCGGGCTCGCTCAATGGCGCGGCATTCCAGAAGGCCGGGCGCAAGAGCCTCTTCATCACCGTGCTCGAAGGCAGCACCGAGGGCAGCGGCAATGGCATCGTCGTGCCCATCAACTCGCCGGTGCATTCGATCGCCGACCTGAAGGGCAAGACGATCTCGGTGCCGTTCGCCTCGACCTCGCACGGCATGTTGCTGCGCGCGATCAAGGCGCAAGGCTGGAACCCCGATACCGACGTGAATATCATCACGCAGGCGCCGGAAGTGGCCGGCAGCGCGCTCAAGGCCGGCAAGATCGACGCGCACGCCGACTTCGTGCCGTTCGCCGACCTCTTCCCGTATCGCGGCATCGCCCGCAAGATCTACGACGGCGCGCAAAGCCATGCGCCTACCTTCCACGGCGCGCTCGTCGATGCCGCGTACGCACAGAAGTACCCTGAAGTCGTGGTCGCGTATCTGCGTGCAGCCATCGAGGCGAACCGCCTGATCGCAGAGGACCCCGAAAAATATAGTCTGCTGATCGAGAAAGTGACGGGCATCGAAGCGCCTGTCGATTATCTCTATCACGGCCCGCTCGGCCTGCAAACGCGCGATCTCACCTGGAAGCCGGAGTACCGCCAGGCGTTGGCGACCGCCATCGACACGCTGAAACTGCTCAAGAAAACGGATGTCAATCTCGATGCGAACACGTTCGTCGACGACCGCTACATCCGCGAAGCGTTCAAGGAGTCGGGGCTCGACTATGACGCCGCGCTGAAAAACTACACGCGGCAACCGCTTGTGGCGAATGACGCGCTGACTGGCAAGCCCATTCGCGATCTCATCGCGGTAACGCAGGTGTGGGTTGCGAACGAGGCGCACGTGCGCAACTATGCGAACGCGGCGGAAGGGTTCGCCGCGCTCGCGAAGCTCGAACAATCCGGCAGCAAGGTGCGCGCGGTGTACGTGCAGGACCACGACAGCGGCCAGAAACTCTTCGCCTCCGACGCCTGGTACGTGCGCGACGCGCATGGCGGCGTCACCGCCTTCCTGCAGAAGGCGGGCGCCGATGCCTATGCACAGCACACGTCGGGCGCCGTCGTGGACTATGCCGCCGCAAAAACGGGCGCGCAGCAGGCCCTCGCTTCGCGCTAGCACGCCACGTCCTGTCCGCTCACCTGCACTTTATGAGGAGTCCGCATGTCCGCCACGCTCGACCTCGCAGCCCGACAACGCCCGGTAGTCCGCGAGCCGGCACTGACTGGAACCGCGCCGCGCCGTGCACCGATGCGCCGCCGCGCATGGCGCGCCGGTTCGATCGTGCTGTTCGTGGCCGCCTGGCAAGCGGTCGTGCATTTTCGCCTCTCGCTTGGCATCGTCACGTTCGCGAACGTCCCCTCACCCGCCGACGCCATTCCCGCGCTATGGGCGCTGCTCCATTCGCCCAAGCTCCCGATGCATCTCGCCGCGAGCCTGACTCGCGTGCTGGCGGGCTTCTGCGCGTCGGCTGTGGTCGGCGTCGGACTAGGACTCGCGATCGGCCGTTATCGCGCGCTTGAAGATGTGCTGCTGCCGCCGCTCGAACTGCTGCGGCCCATCCCGGCAGTCGCGTGGATTCCGCTCGCGATCCTGATGTTTCCCTCTTCGGAACTGAGCATGATGTTCATCACGTTCATCGGCGCGCTGTTTCCCATCTTGCTGAACACGATCCACGGCGTGGAAGCCGTCGATCCCCGCCTCGTCGCCACCGCGCGAGGCCTCGGCACGCGCTCGCTGTCGCTCTACACGGAAGTCGTGTTGCCAGGCGCGGCGCCTTCGATCTTCACAGGCCTTTCCATCGGCATGGGCACCGCCTGGTTCTGCCTCGTGACCGCGGAGATGATCGCCGGTCAATACGGCATAGGCTATTTCACCTGGGAATCCTATACGTTGCAGAACTACGCCGATATCGTCGTCGGCATGGCGCTGATCGGCGTGCTCGGCATGGGCAGCAGCCTGCTCGTCAAGCGCATTGGCGCAGCGTTGACGCCGTGGTATCGCCTGCGGGGAGCCCGCCAGTGAACACGCCAGCCGCCAACCAGCCAGAAGCCGGCGCCCGGGCCCCGGTGTCGCGCGCGCCCGGGCGCATTGACGTGCGCGCGTTGACCGTGGAGGTCGGCCCGCCGCACGCGCGCTTCGCCGCACTCGACTCGCTCGACGTCGACATCGCGCCCGGCGAGTTCGTTTGCGTACTCGGGCCGTCCGGCTGCGGAAAGTCCACGCTGCTCGGCGCCATTGCGGGCCACCTGCCGGCCACGCAGGGCGAAATCGCCGTGGACGGCCTCGCGGTCGATCGCCCGCATCCCGAGCGCGGCCTCGTATTCCAGCAGCACACGCTGTTCCCCTGGAAGCGCGTGATCGACAACGTGGCCTTTGGCCTGAAGATGAAGGGCGTCGGCGCACACGAGCGCCGTCGCGAAGCCGCCGAACTGCTCGCGCTGGTCGGCCTCGCGGGGTTCGAGTCGCACTATCCCGCGCAGTTGTCGGGCGGCATGCAGCAGCGTGTGGAGATCGCGCGCGTGCTGATCAACCGTCCGCGCATTCTACTGATGGACGAGCCCTTCGGCGCACTCGACGCCCAAACGCGCCGCATGATGCAAACGCTGTTGCTCGACATCTGGGCGCAGATCCGCACGACCGTCGTGTTCGTCACGCATGACATCGACGAAGCGCTGTTTCTCGGCGACCGCATCCTGATGCTCTCGCAACGACCCGCGCGCCTCATCGCCGATATTGCGGTGCCGCTTGCGCGGCCGCGTAACGACGAGAGCACGACCGAAGCCGGCTTCATCGACATCAAGCGCCGCTGCCTTGCGTTTTTGCGCGAAGCGGCGTAGCGCGCACGCGCTTTCCACGTCACCCGACCACCGCCTTTGCCCATGACCGTTTCCACCGTGACCTTGCCGAACCTGCAGCACCTGAGCGCCGAAGCGAGCGCCCTGCTCGCGCGCCTCGCCGACGCCGATTCCGCAGTGCGCCGCATCGCGCTCCTCGAACTCGCCGATCTCGAAGATGAAGCGCTGCTGCCCGCGTTCATCGTCGCGCTGCGCGACGACCCCGCGCCAGACGTGCGGCGCGAAGCCGCCGTCGTGCTGGCCTCGTGGGAAGACGACGACGTCGTTCAAGCGCTCTGCACGGCGTTGCTCGACACCGACGACGACGTGCGAGAAGCCGCGGCGCAAAGTCTTTCGGAGCTGAAAGCCCAGTCGTCCGGGCACGTGCTGCGCCGCTGGGCCACGCGGCCCGAATCGTTCGTGCGCCGCGCGGCGCTGCGCGGCCTGCGCGAACTGCGTTTTGCGGATGCCTTCGAGCCAGCGCTGCACGCGCTCGCGGATACCGAGGCCGACGTGCGGCTCGAAGCCGTGGCCGTGCTCGGCTGGCTCAAGGAGGCACGCGCGCTGGAGGCGCTCGCCGCGCTCGCCGCCAGCGACGCGCACCCGGAGGTCCGCCGTGCGGCCGTTGGCGCGCTTGGATTCGCCTCGCCGGGCGATCAGGCCACGCTCGACGCGCTGCTCACGGCGCTGCGCGACGACGCCTGGCAAGTGCGCGAAGAAGCCGCGACGACGCTCGGCAAATTGCGCGCCGCCTCGGCGCTCGAACCGCTGGTCGTTGCGCTCGGCGACGCGTACTGGCAGGTCCGGCTGCGCGCGGCGCGCGCGCTCGGACAGCTACGCGATGCGAAAGCGGCCGCCGCCGTCGCCACGCTGCTCACGCACTCGATCAGCAATTTACGCAAGGAAGCGGCGCTCACGCTAGGCGAACTGGGCGCGCGCGAGTCATTGGCGGCGCTGCAAAGCGCGCTGCAGGACCGCGATCCCGAAGTGCGCAAGGCCGTGCGCATCGCTATCGGGCAGATCGAAGGCGCAGCGCCATGAAAACGCCGCTCGAAGTCCGCAACGACGCGCTCACGCGAGCGCTCACGCTGTGCTGGCCAGCGGGCGAAACACAACGCTTGGACCACGCCCGGCTGCGCGCGGCCTGCCCGTGCGCAGCCTGCCGCCGCGTGCGGCTCGGCGGCGCTGCGCCCGCGGCCGCGGCCGCACCGGACGTAACGCTGATCGGCATCGAGCCAATGGGTTACGGCGTACAACTCGCGTTCAGCGACGGCCATGCAAGCGGCATCTATCCCTGGACGTACCTCGAGCAGTTCGGGCGCGGCGAGGACCGCTAGCTTCCGCCCTCGAATGCGCAGCCAACCGCCTCGCTTCAGTCTTCGATTAAAGAACTCTCACGCGGCGCCGATATGCAAGCCAGGCCGTGCTCGTTTGGCCGGCGCCCCAACCGTTGACAGAGAATCGAAGAAAAAGATGCGAAACAGAATAGCCCGCCTGCTCGTCGGCACTTCCATCACATCCGCTGCGCTTTTGTCCGGATGCGTCCAGTTCGTGCCGGTCAAGGAGATGGCCAACGACAAGCCCGGCTATCTCGCGGCGCACTTTGGCGTGGACTCATTACCCACGAGCATTCGCGACAAAATGCCCGCAGCGGGTACGCACAAGCTGCCCTTCAAGGTCTTGACGGTGCTTGGCAAGGTAACGGGCCACGTTGGCACAGCGGGAATCGAGAGCGACTTCAAAACCGTGCTAATCAACGCGCAAGACACGGGCATGGTCCAGCAGGTGTATGAAAGCTCGGCGAATGGTGTTCCCGCAGCCGCAACGTTCAGTCTCTCTTACCTCAACATTTACAGCCTGAAAGAAGAAACGGCGAACTACGCGCAAACGGCGGCGTTCATCCCTTTCGTCGCGCATGACGCCGACAACGGCGAGTTTGCTTTCAACGCGCCGCAGGAGGATGAAACTTATACGACGACGTTCAGGTTCGGCACGACAGTCCAGATCGTCAACTTCCGGGCGCTCACGTGGACCTGTCATTCGAGCCGCTACTATCCGGCCTCCCAGTTCAACGCTGCGCTGACTGGCAAAGCGATCGACCTGGAGTGCGAGCAGACGAAAGATGGCATCGTCCAGAACAAGACACGTCGAACGTATCTGACCGAATACGGTATCGGCCTGACCCGCTCAGTCGCAACGACCGCCGGAAAACTGGACTGGTCGTATAGCGGCTTCGACAAGGACGGTCTGCAGACGGTCACGCCCCACGGCCAGGCGGCGATCGAAAAGCCGATTTGAGGCGAAGACCGTCACGGCGCGCGTGGCCGCGCCGCCCTTGTGTCAAGCAGCGCCCTTGCTCGAAACGAGCAGGTCGGCAATCGCACCCGAGAGCGGTAATCCCGGGTGCTTTTCCAGCCAGAAGAACTCGCCGACCGGGTTGACCTCCAGAAAGCAGTGACGGCCGTCGGGGGTGAGGATGAAATCTGCTGCGCCGTAGTTGAGGCCCAGCGCATGCATCAGTTTCAGCAGTCCATTCTCGACTTCGAGCGGCAACGGGTACGGTTCCCACGCTTCGAGCAGTCCAATGCCATCGCGACGCCAGTCGACGCTCGATTTTTCGGACCGTTGGGAATCGATCGAGGCCGTGAACACCCGCTTTCCCACAATCGTTGCCCTCAGTTCCAGCGCCTTGGGCACTTGCTCCTGGAAGATGGCCGGGCAATAACGAAGATCATCGAGACGCTCGAGGTCTTTGTCATGAAGCGTGTTGGTAAAGACCACTTTCTGGTCGCCCTGCTCGTAAATGGCAAACGATGACAGCGTCTTCATGATCATCCCCTGCCTGCATTCGCGTGCGAACCCGCGCACGGCTTCTGGCGCATTGGTGATCAACGTGCGTGGCATCGTGAGCCCGACTTCTCTCGCAATCTTGAGCTGAAGCTGCTTGTTTTCCGCGCGGCGCAGACGGTGCACCGGATCGAGATGAAACGCATCGAGGCTGGCGATCATGCCGTGCAGCGTGGCGCGCGATTGCTCGATCGCCGCCCGCCTGAGCTGCAAGTCCATCGTTTCAGGAATGCACCGCCCGATGGCGATCCGCCGATACCACACGGCAGATACCGTGCCCAGGTCCAACTCATATTCCTCACACGCAATAACTTGCCGTTCTTCTTCGCCGCTGTACTGGCCGCAATGCCGAATGTCGGTCGGAAAGCGGTCGGTATCGAACCGGTAAGGCACGCCGCCTTGTGCGGCGATAGCATTGATGACGAGAGGAATACTCTCGTTGTCGTTGCTGTGGGTGATGATCAGTACCACGGGCCGTGGGTGCCGCTCGGACATGGTTGAGCTCCTTGACTGAAGGCGCGCGGCGCGATAACCCCTCGCCGCGCGCTCGACTCCGGTCCAGGCGTCGCCGCCTGACGATGCACAGGAATACTAAAGAGGAGCATTTTCGCCGTCCGAGGGATACGCCATGGTCGTCACTGGCGAGGACGGAATGCCGGGCATCGGTCCCATAGGCCACCCCATGTGCCGCAACATGCCCAGCAGGTCGGGCAATTCGCCGACCGGCACGCCTTCCTGGTCGGACGGCGCCGCCATCGTCACGACCGCGCCGCCGCGTATGGCCTGCATCTCAGCCGCCGAGAGGTCTCTGGAAAACTGCCCTTCCAGAAAATGTGAGAAAAACGGTACGGGCTCCTGAGTTTCAATTTTGATGTTAGACATGATTTTTGCCTCGCTGAGAGTGTGGGGCCATTGACAACCGCATAGGCGGCTGCCACTTCCTGCAACCACCGTGCCAGTGATGTCCGCGCCTCGCGGCAGCGCGTAACGGCCCGTCGAGGTGGAGAATCCACGGGCAAACGAAGCCGGAATCGTTGGCTCGAAGCCAACGCGATGGGGTCAAAAGGTGGCAATGCGCCAACAGCCCGCTAAACTACGGGCGCAGAGGCCATTGAAACGGCGGCGAGGTAATTTCGCCATCCACAGGAGGAGCACGTAAATGACGCTTTCGAAGAGAAAATTCGGCCGTACCGGCTGGAATGTGTCCGAAATCGGGTTTGGGGCATGGGCAATCGGCGGTTCGTGGGGCAGCGTTGCCGAAGACGACGCGAGAGCCGCGCTGAACGCCGCGCTCGATAACGGCGTCACTTTCATCGACACCGCAGACGTCTACGGCGACGGCCGCTCGGAGCGCATTATCCGGGACGTGCTGCGGGAACGCGGGGGCGAGCGTCCCATCGTGGCCACCAAGCTCGGGCGCCGACTCGATCCGCACGTGACCAGCGGCTATCTGAACAAGCGCGAACTCGAAGGCTTCATCGACCGGAGCCTCTCGAACCTGGGCGTCGACACGCTCGACCTGGTGCAACTGCACTGCCCGCCGACCGAAGTCTATTACCGCCCCGAAGTGTTCGACGCGATGGACGACTTTGTCGCCGCCGGCAAAATCCGCTTTTACGGCGTTTCGGTCGAAAAGGTGGAAGAAGCGCTGAAGGCGATCGAATATCCCAATGTGGTTTCGGTCCAGATCATTTACAACATGTTCCGCCAACGTCCCGCCGACCTGTTTTTCAGGCAGGCGCAAAAGAAGGACGTTGCGGTCATCGCGCGCGTGCCGCTGGCGAGTGGCATGCTCACCGGCAAGTTGGCCGCGGACTCGGTTTTCGCGCCAGACGATCACCGTGCGTTCAATCGTCATGGCGAGGCGTTCGACGTTGGCGAAACGTTCTCGGGCGTGCCGTATGACGTCGCCTTGAAGGCGGTCGATGAACTGCGCGGCCTCGTCCCGGTGGGCGCCTCCATGGCCCAGCTCGCCCTGCGCTGGATACTCATGGAGGATGCCGTCTCGGTCATCATTCCGGGCAGCAAGAACGCGGCCCAGGCGGCATCGAATGCCTCGGCGGCAAGCCTCGCGCCGCTGTCCGAAGCAGCCATGCAACGCGCGCGGGACGTTTATGAACGACTTATCGCGCCGCACGTCCATCAGCGCTGGTAAAGACGCTTGCAATCGATGCCACTGGAGTTTCTGTGCCCGCTGACTCCAATTTGCCCAACTCCGCCCAGATTGTTCGGCTGATCCCGCCAGTCTGTTCGCGCCCGGCCGCTTTATCGCGGCGGCGCGGATCTTTACATTGGTGCTCGTCGCCGGCCGATTGATTCGTGCAAGTCAAGACGCCGGTTCCTCTCGATGGTGCGACTTACGGTGCGGAGAACATGATGAGCAAACTTGCAGGAAAGGTAGCGGTTGTCACGGGCGCGTCGAAAGGCATCGGCGCCGCTATCGCGCGGGCCCTCGCGGCCGAAGGCGCTTCGGTGGTCGTGAATTACGCGAGCAGCAAGGCGGGCGCGGATGCAGTGGTGAGCGCGATTACGGCGGCCGGGGGCAAGGCGGTTTCCGTTGGCGGCGACGTCTCGAAGGCGTCGGAGGCGCAAGGGATCATCAGCGCGGCCGTCGAAACTTACGGTCGGCTCGACATCCTCGTCAACAACTCAGGCGTCTACGAGTTCGCGCCGATCGAAGAGTTCACGGAGGCGCAATACCGCAAGCAGTTCGACACGAACGTGCTCGGCGTGCTGCTCACCACGCAGGCGGCGGTGAAGCATCTCGGCGAAGGCGCGAGCATCATCAACGTGAGTTCGGTCGCGACGACGCTCACGCCGCCGAACACGGCTGTCTACAGCGGCACGAAGGGCGCCGTGGATGCAATCACCGGCGTGCTCGCCCGCGAACTGGGCCCGCGAAAAATCCGCGTGAATGCGATCAATCCCGGCGTGGTCGAGACCGAGGGCACACACACGGCAGGCGTCATCGGATCGGATTTCGAAAGCCTTTCGGTCAGCCAGACGCCGCTCGGACGCGTGGGGCAGCCTGACGATATCGCCTCGGCCGTGGTGTTCCTCGCATCTGACGATGCCAAATGGTTGACGGGCGAACATATCGTCGCCAGCGGCGGCATGCGCTAAGTCGCTTTGGGGAACTGGCTGGCGGCGAAAATAGCGTGCGTGGTAATCTCCCGAAGATCGGCCGTGCCGCCCTTGTGGCGGCACGGCCGGCAATGCTTCAGATAAGGGAGTTTGGCCCAGCCGTTTCATGCGAGTTTCCGATCTCATAGACAGTCGTACGATCCTGCGCAGCCGGCGGCGCTGGCTGTATTTCGGCGTGTTCTGGCTTGGCGCCATCGCGACGGGGCTCGTGGCGGTCATGTATGCGCGGCTCGTCGACTTCGGCTACGCGCTGTTCTTGCAGATGACCACCCATCACCGGTGGCTGCCGATTCTCATCACACCGGCCATCAGCGGGTTCTGCGTCTGGGCCACGCGGCGCTGGTTTCCGGGTTCGGAGGGCAGCGGCATCCCGCAGGTCATCGCGACGCTGCACGACGTGCGCAAATTCGGCCCGCGTCTGCTCACGCTGCGCATCCTGATCGGCAAGATCGCTCTGTCGTTTCTCGCGATTCTCGGCGGCTTCACGATTGGGCGTGAAGGGCCGACCATCCATGTGGGCGCCGCGCTGATGTACAGCCTCCGGCGTTTCTACCCGGCGCGCCTGCGCAGCATGTACGGCGTCGGCCTCGAATACAAGCTCGCGCTCGCGGGCGCGGCTGCGGGCCTTTCTGCTGCGTTCAACGCGCCTCTCGCGGGCGTGGTCTTCGCTATCGAGGAACTCACACGCAGCTTCGAGGCGCGAACGAGCGGCGTGATCATCACGGCGATCATCTTCGCAGGCGTCGTCTCACTCGCGCTGCAAGGCAACTATGTGTATTTCGGCACGATCGCCATCGGCAGCCATTTGCCCGAACTGCTCGCTGTCGCCGTCATTCTCGTTGGCGTGATTACCGGCGTCGCGGGCGGCGTGTTCTGCTGGCTGCTGCTCAACACCGAACGATGGATGCCGGCCCGCTTGTTCGTTCTCCGAAAGGAGCGGCCCGTGGCGTTCGGCGCGCTGTGCGGTTTGTTCATCGCCGCGATCGGTGTGGCGAGCGGCGGCAATCTGTTCGGCAGCGGCTATGCGGAAGCGCGCGGCATGCTCGAAGGCCATTCGCAGCTCAGCGTGGCCTATCCCGTTCTGAAAATGGCCTCGATGGTGGGCTCGTATCTGCCGGGCACGCCGGGCGGCCTCTTTGCGCCTTCGCTGGCGATCGGCGCGGGCATCGGCAATGTGCTGCACATGGTGTTCGGGCAAATGCAGTTGCCGATGCTGATCGCGCTCGGCATGGTCGGCTATCTTGCCGCCGTCACACAAAGCCCGATCACGGCATTCGTCATCGTCATCGAAATGATCGACGGCCACGCGCTCGTGATCTCGTTGATGGCAACGGCGCTCGTGTCGAGCCAGGTTTCCAGGCTATTCGCGCCGCCGCTTTACGAAGCACTGGCGCAGCGCTTCCTGAAGGAATGACGCGCGCCAATTCGCGTTGAGCGGCGCACGCCGTTACCAGCGCAGCAGCCGCGGCCCGAGCCACGCGCCGATGCAGGCGGGCAGCAACATGCCGATCACATACCAGACGCTCCAGAACGCCGGGCTCATCTCCGGGCAATGGAGGCAATACGCGATGGTTGCGAGCGCGCTCGCAAAGAGCCCGGCCGCCGCCCCCGCCGTGCGCAGGCGGGTGGGCGCGAGACCGCGCACAGCCCAGAACACGGCCACGAACGTGGGCACCGACAGCAGCACGATATTGAACGGGCATGTGCGCCATGTGTGGCCGAGCACGAGCGGCACGCGCTGCGCGGGCGCCGCGTCGCCCAGCGCGAGCCACGCGAGCGCCAGTACGGCGACGAACGGCAGCGCCACCAGTGCCCACGCATAGCCGCCACGCTGGCCCGGCCGCCCTATGCGGCTGACCACGAGCGCGGCAGCGGCCGCAACACACAACGGGAACGCGAGCTTCACCCAGAATATCGACGTGTGCATGACACTCATGAGATCGCGCCGCACGCCGAACACCACGCTCATCAGCACGACCGAGCCCGCGAAGCCGAGCAGCAGCGCCCGCGCGAAGCGGCGCAGCGCAGCCTTGCGGTCCACGCGCGCATCGCCCGTGGCAAGCAGGTTGATCAGATCGTCGGTTTTCATTGCGCTCCCCTGATGCGCGCGGCAAGCGCTTTCAGACCGCGATGAATCCCTACCTTGACCGCCGATTCGGACAGTCCCGTGAGCTTCGCCGTTTCCACGACCGAAAGCCCTTCGAGCTTTACGTGGACGATAGGCAGGCGCTGCTTGTCGGGCAACTGGTCGAGCAGTTTGCCGATATCACGGCGCGCCTGCGCGGGTTCGTCGTCGGGCTCGGCGAAGAGATCGGTGTGATCGTCGAGCGGATCGTTGAGCACGTCGCGGCGTGCGCGCGAGCGGAAAAAGTCCATTAGCTTGTAGCGGGCGATCGCGTGCACCCAGGCCGTGAGCGGTTCGTCGGGGCGCCATGTGTGACGCGCGTTGTGGACCGCTAGCAGGATCTCCTGCACGAGGTCCTCGACGTCGTCGCGCAATTGCGGAATGCGTCGGCGCAGGTAGCCACGCAAATGACGCGTGAGTTCCTCGAGGAAGTCGCGATACGCTTGCGCGTCTCCTTCGAGGCCCCTGACAAAAAGCGCTTTGAGACGGGTTTCCGCTGAGTGCAAAGGTCGTCCTGGATTGTCGCGACGATACGTTGGCGGGCTTGCGGGCATGGCGCTCGCCAGGTCTTGCGATGGTGAGCTTTCAAAATTATTACGAACGCCGCCGCACTCGCGCCCGCTCGCGTGAGCGTAGCCGAACGCTTCGCGCGCCGCAACGCCATGCGGGCCGAGGGCGGGCGCGACGGGCGCCGCCCCTTCCGTCATCGTCGGCCATGTGCTAGTCAAGCCCACCTTTTGCTTCTCCCCGTGGCGCGAGCACGTACGCCCGTTGTGGGTAGTTCGTTCGCCGCGCCAGCCGGGTTACAGGCGCAGCGATATATTTTTGGCCGCCCCCGGTCCCGCGATTTTTTTCCCGACGCGCTGTAACCGCCGCGCGCGCCACAGCGAATTCACTGTCAACGCTGCGCCAACGAGGAATCGCCATGCAAACGTCGATCGGTGAAACGCCCGCACTTGAAGCACGCATTCGCCACCCGCGCGCAATCCAGCCGCTCTGGCTACGCATCACGCATTGGCTCAACGCGCTCGCGGCGCTCGTCATGATGCTTTCCGGCTGGCGCATCTACGATGCGTCGCCCGTGTTTGCGCAATTCGTCATACCCACATCGATCACGCTCGGCGGCTGGCTCGGCGGCGCGCTGCAATGGCATTTCGCGGCAATGTGGCTGCTGTTTTTCAACGGACTCTTCTATCTCGGCATGAATCTCGCGACAGGCCGCTGGCGCACGAAGTTCTTCCCGCTGAGCGCGCGCGCCGTATTGCATGATCTGCGCGCCGCGTTGACAGGCCGGCTTTCTCACGCTGACCTGAGCCAGTACAACGCCGTGCAGAAACTCGCCTATCTCGTCGCGATCGCCGATCTCGTCGTGCTCGTGCTTTCGGGCCTTGCGATCTGGAAGTCGGTGCAGTTTCCGCTGCTGCGCGAATTGATGGGCGGATACGACCGCGCGCGTGTGGTGCACTTTTGCGCAATGACGTTGCTTGCGGCATTCGTGCTCGTTCACGTGACGATGGTCGCGCTCGTGCCGCGCTCGTTGCTCACCATGCTTCGCGGCCGCTGAACACGCGGCCCGATGCAACGAGAGACGTCATCCACATCTGTTGATAAGGATTCCAGATGAAAACGCCAGACCGCAAGATCATCGAACTCGACCGCGCGGCGATTCTTGCCGATGCACGGCGCGAACTCGACATGCCGTCACGGCGCCTGTTCGGCAAGCGCATGCTCACGCTCGGCGGTCTTTCGCTGCTCACTGGCTGCACGATCACCGACGACGCCTCGGTCAACACCTTCCTCACTGCCGTTTCCCGGCTCAACGATCGCGTGCAGGGGTGGCTGTTCGACCCCACCCGGCTCGCGCCAACGTACACCGAAGCCCAGCTCACGCGCCCCTTTCCCTTCAACGCGTTCTATAGCGAAAGCGAGGCGCCTGTCGTCGATGGCGGCGACTATCGGCTGAAGATCAGCGGACTCGTCAAGGGCCAGCGCGTCTGGACGCTGCCCGAGTTGTACGCGCTGCCGCACGCCGAGCAAATCACGCGGCATATCTGCGTGGAAGGCTGGAGCGCGATAGGCCGTTGGGGCGGCACGCCGTTCGCGCATTTCCTGCGGCGTGTCGACGCCGATCTCACCGCGAAATACGTGGGCTTTCGTTGCGCCGACAACTACTACGAAAGCATCGACATGCCTACGGCGCTGCATCCGCAGACCTTGCTTGCTTTCGACTACGACGGCGAGCGCCTGCCCGCGAAATACGGCTACCCGATGAAGCTGCGCATGCCGACGAAGCTCGGCTACAAGAACCCCAAGCACATCGTCGAGATTTTCGTCACGAATACGTATCCAGGCGGCTACTGGGTCGACCAGGGCTACAACTGGTTCGGCGGTTCGTGACATCTTCCCGCCGCCGCTTCGCGCGACGGCTCCGTTTCACTTCCGCCCGAAAAAGGCAACGGCTTTTCCCACCCAGCAAGGAGCAACGCAAATGAACACGATCCGATTCGCAGCAATCGCCATCTCAGCCGCCCTGTTGAGCGTAAGCGCGAGCGGCGCATTCGCGCAGGCAAGCGGCGCGATGTCGAATGACGGCATGTCGCAAGACTCGATGCACAAGGACACCATGGGCAAAGGCGGCATGTCGCACGACACGATGAGCAAGGACGGTGCGATGAGCCACGATAAAATGGACAAGCCCATGAAGAAAGACGCGATGGGCATGGATCATCCGGCGTCGGGCGCCATGGCGCATTGAACCCGGGTTGAATCCGGGTTCAATGCTGGCAGTGTGCTCTTGGCGTAGCTTGCGCCGGGAGCGCACCGCGCGCGCCTCGCCACTGTGCGCTCGCGATGCACGATTTCGGCGGGGCCGCCCACCCCGCACCGGGAGCACGTCATGGGAAGCGAATGGCAACGCCGCATGAAACTCTTCATCCAGCGCTTCTGGCAGCCAACCAGCGCGTGCATGACCTGCATGCCGGGGAGCTGGACCAACGTCATGAGCCTGGCCCACTGGTCCATCGCCTTGAAGACCGGGCTCTTCACCGGCGCGCTGGCCGTGCTGCTCACCTTCACGCCAGCGACGAAGTGGTACGCGAATCGCTATGGCAACGCACTGCTGGTTGGCTGCCTGACCGTGATCGGCGACGCCTACGCTCATACGAGTCAGTATCGCATTCATGTTCTCGAACACGTCGCGACAGGAGTCGTGTCCGGCGTGTTTGCGCTCGCTGCCGCGTATCTGTTCGAGGACGATGCGCGCCGCATACGAACGCTGTGGGCGCGCTTGACGGGCTAGCTCGCCGGGCAACGCGGGCGAAGTCGCTTCTGGCCATTGCGCCGTCCCTAGGACCTAGGTCCGATTGACCGGGCGTCCGCACGTGGCACCCTTCGACAAAGCCATTCTTCGGCTCACAACAGGGGAACCCGATGCGCGCCTGCCGATATGTGGTCCTTTGCGCTTTGCCATTCTTGATCGTTGGCTGCAACACGCCGCCGATCCCGCCGGGCAAGCCGGTTGATATCCCGACCGCCCTCGAGCAGGTTCTCTCAGGCCTGTGCAATTTCCGGAAAGAACAAGCCGACCGGAAGCAGGATATGGGCGTCGCCATCGACTCGGTCACCGTGGAGCTCGACCTGACCGTTGACGGGGCAAGGAATCCCCCTGTGGCCGTGGCGCCGGATATCCAGTTCATTCCCACGGTGAGCTACGGGCAGATCATCACGGCGAACAGGGGCAGCCGGCTCACGCTTACCCTGAAGAACACCGGCACCCACGGCGGCTGCGACGTCATGACGTCGGCGAAGTAGCAACGATTCCCGCTCGCCGCCACCGGGCGGTCGAGCGCCGCCGAAAAACTTGCGCTATAGGACCATCGGCCCATATCCAGCCCATGCCGTTGTGACATGATGGGAATGGGCGGAACACGCGTCCCTGGCGCCATGCGTATTGTTCATACGTTGCTGTTCATCCTGGCTTTCGGGATGAGCATTGCCGGCCGGCAGGCAGGTTGCCTCGCGGCCCAGGGAACGCCTGCGCAAGCCGCTGCGTCACAGGCCGCGACGAAAGCGCCAGTCGGTGCGCCACCGCGGCGGCCTGCAGCGGCAGCCCGCCGGATCGACATCACGAACCAGCCGAGCTTTGGCGATTTCGACGCCATGATCGACCGTCGGCTGATCCGCGTCCTGGTGCCGTACAGCAGGACACTCTATTTCAACGAACTCGGCCATGAGCGCGGGCTGACCGCCGGGCTCATGCGCGACTTCGAGCGCTACCTGAACAAGAAGTACCGGAGCCGTCTCGGCAAACGTCCATTGACGCTCCTGATCATCCCGACGACGCGCGACCAGCTTATTCCGGGTCTCCTGGCCGGCAAGGGCGACATTGCCGCCGGCAATCTGACCGCCACGGAAACGCGGCTGAAGCTAGTCGACTTCGTCGCGCCGCGAGACCGACCGCCAGTTCGCGAATTGATCGTCACCGGCCCGAAGTCACCCGCGCTCGCGAAGCTCGACGACCTGAGCGGCAAGACAGTGCACGTCCGCGCGAGCAGCAGCTACTTCGAGAGCCTCAACGCTCTGAACGCACGCTTCAAAAAAGACGGCAAGCCGCCGATGAAGCTGGTGATGCTGCCCGACGCGCTCGAGGACGAGGACGCCATGGAGATGCTCAATGTCGGGCTCGTCCAGATCCTCGTCGTCGACGACTGGAAGGCAGATTTCTGGGCGCAGGTGCTGCCCAGCATCGTGGTGCACGACGACATGGCCGTGCGCGACGCTGGCTACATAGGCTGGGCGATTCGCAAGCAGAGTCCCAAACTCCAGCAGGCCATCACCGACTTCTACGTTGGCTACGTGAAAAAGCACAGCGTGGCGGAAGTGCGCCTGAAGCAGGAACTGCAGCGCGTCAAGCAGATCACCAGCAATACCGAGGAAGCGGAACTTAAGCGCTTCAAGCAAATGATCGGTCTGTTCGACAAGTACGGTGCGCAATATCGCTTCGATCCATTGATGCTTGCCGCGCAGGGGTTCCAGGAATCGCAGCTCAACCAGAATGCACGCAGCCACGTAGGTGCGATCGGCATCATGCAGCTCATGCCGGCGACCGGGAAGGAACTGGACGTCGGCGACATCCGCGTGACGGAATCGAACATCCATGCCGGCGCGAAATACCTGGACCTCCTGATGTCCCGCTACTTCCCGGATGCGCATTTTTCCGACTCGGATCGCGCCCTCTTCGCGTTCGCGAGCTACAACGCGGGTCCGGCGAGGATCGCGAAGCTGCGCACCGAAGCAGCCGACCAAGGGCTCTCGCCCGACAAATGGTTCAATAACGTCGAGATCGTGGCTGGCGAGAAGATCGGGCTGGAGACGACCACTTACGTGCGCAATATCTACAAGTACTACACCGCCTACCGGCTCGTCCAGCAGGCGCAGGCGGCGCGCGAGCGCGCCGTCGGGCAGGTGCGCAAGCGGGGCTGAGGCACGCCTTAAGCGTCAAGCGTCCAGTTTCGCGAGATGAATCTCGCCACCTGATCCAACGCGTACCCGGCGCTCGCCAGTTCATGGGTGGATCGCTGGAACACGTGGTGCAGTCCTTCGTAGACTTCCAGCTGCACCGTGTTGCCCTGCTCTGCCGCAGCCGCCGCATAACGCCGCGCGTCGTCGAACAGGAGTTCGTCCGTGCCCACCTGGAGCGCGATGGGCGGCAGGCGCGCGGGAATGGCATGCAGCGGCGACGCGCGTCCATCCGTGGGATCGGCAGCGCCAAGGTACGCCGCGGCGGCATTGGCGAGCACGGGCCGCGTCAAGACCGGATCGTGGGTCGCTTCGCTATGGAACGACGGCCCCGTGAACGCAAGATCAACCCACGGCGAAAAAGCGGCTACGCTCGCGATGTTCAACGCCCGGCGCTCCTCCACGCCCGGAACCGCAAGCGCCAGGCCGCCGCCTGCTGAATCGCCAATGAGGGCGACTTCGCGTATGCCGCAGTTCGCCAGCCACCGCAGCGCGGCTAACACGGCATCGTGCGCCGCGGGAAACGGATGCTCAGGCGCAAGCGGATAGTCGAGAACAAAAGTGTCAACGCCCGCGCGCACCGCGATCTGACTCGCAAAGCCGCGATACCCGCTCGCAGACCCGAGCACAAAGGCGCCGCCGTGCAGGAACAGGATCGCGCGATGGGCCGGCGCGGATCGTGGCCGGATCCACCATCCCTCTACGTCCGCATTTCCGACGCTTTCGAGACCCACGCCCTCCGCCACCGGCGTCTGCACGGTCATGGCGTCGTACGCCTCGCGCATCGTTCCATTGAAATCGCTGAAATGCCGTTGCATGCGCGCGATCGCGGCCCTCGCTGCGTCACGGTCGCTATCGCTCAGGCTGTGCCGCATTTCGATCAGGTTTGCGCGTTGTCCGATGCTCATCATGGCTCCTTCGTTGCGTGAGTGCGTCGTCGATGGGCATGACGATATCGATTCCAATCACCGCATGGAAGAAGGCCTGATGGAATAGAATCCATTCCAATCAGGAAGTTTTGAGGAAGAAACGATGGACCGGCTCGACGCGCTCAAACTTTTCATTCGCATCGTCGAAAGCGGGAGTTTCGCTGCGGCGGCGCGCGACATCGGCGTGGGCCAGCCTGCGGTCAGCAAGCAGATCGCCTCGCTCGAACGCCATCTTGGCGCTCAACTGGTCAGGCGCACGTCGCGCAGCATGACGCTCACCGAGACCGGTCAGTCGGTCTATGAAGCGGGCTTGCGCATCATCGGCGACTTTACCGAGCTAGAGGCTTCCGTCGGGCATGGTCAGATGTCCCCGAGCGGGCTGATTCGCGTCACCGTGCCGCCGGTTTTTGGCCGGCTGTATATCGTGCCGCACCTGCCAGTGTTTTTCTCCCGATATCCGCAGGTGTGCGTGGACCTTTCCGCAACGGAGCGAAACATCAATCTCGTCGAGGAAGGCTTCGACCTTTCGATCAAAAGCGGACCGCTTGCCGACTCCTCGATGATTTCGAGGCATCTGGCCTCGAGTCCGGTCGTTGTCGTCGCGACGCCGGAATACCTCGAAAAACATGGGCGCCCCGAGTCGCCACAAGATATCGAGCGCCATACCTGTGTCGTTTTCGCGCCCATGCACGAGCCGAGAGCCTGGCGCTTCGGGAACGTCGAAGGACGGGGCGTGTATGTTCCGTCCGGCAATTTCCGCACCGGCGACGCGGAACAGATCCGTGCCGCAGTCCTCGCCCATATGGGGTTGGTGCAGGCGCCGGGTTGGCTCTTCGCAGCGGAGATTGCAAGCGGCTCGGTCGTCAGCGTGCTGGAGAATTTCGCGCCGCCGCCGTTGCCCGTCCACGGCGTGCATCCCTCAGGCAGGCGGCTGCCGAACAAGACGCGCGTGTTTCTCGACTTCGTCGCCGAAATCCTCGCGGCTGATCCGCGCCCGGCATTTGTTCCGGTCTGATGTCTTGCCGCGCATGCGTGGAACGGCGCTTGCTGGAACGAGTGGGTCACTCATTCAGGAGAGCCAAAATGCCGGAGAAGAAAACGATCGAGCGTGCGCGCGCCGACAAGCGCGCGGGCAAATCCGCAAGCACCCAGGCCGGCGAATTCGTGAAGGAGGAATTCGATCGCGTGCGCGCGGGCAAGCATGGCGTGCGCTCCGCGAAGCAGGCCGTGGCGATCGGCCTGGCGAAGGCGCGGCGCGCCGGTGTCGATCTGAAACCGCCGCCGCAGAGCACGACCAGCGAAGCGACGCGCAAGAAGGCCGCAAAGGATCTCGCGGCAGGCCAAGGCGAGAAGAAAGGCCGCGCGGGCACGGAATCGAAGGCCAAACGTTCGCGCACGACGACGCAAGTGCTCAAGCGCGAGGGCAAGACAGGGGCATCCCCGCAAGCCGTGTCGAAGCAGGCGAAGACCGCGGCGGCGCGCCGCCCTGCCGCAAGCCGTTCGGCGGCCGCGAAAAAGGCTGCGCAGACCAAGGGCGCGGCGGGCCGTTCCGCCGCGGCAAAAAAGGCGGCGAAGACACGCGCCGCACGCGCGCAGCACACACGCCACTAGCGCAACGCGGGCGCGGCTCAGGCGGCAAGGCGAGCCTTGCCGCCCGGCCAAGCTTGCGCGCGGGGTTATGAGACTATGTGCCTCATCGCTCCGCTCATGCATGCTGCAACTCCGCCGATGTCATCTTCCGCCCTGCTGCTCGAAAGCATCCTGCGCGACGTCCCCCGTCGTTATCGCTTGCCGCAAGATGTTGCGGCATCAGGAATGCAGCTTCGACAATCCAGTCCGGCCACCGCGCTGGCGCTTGTCATTGAACAAGTACGGGAAGCCACGGCGCACGGCGCAACACCCGACCCGGCGCTCAAGCCGCTCTTTATCGATGCGCTCGCCGCCATGATCGCCGACGCCGTACGCGCCGATTCCGGGGACCGCGCATTCCAGGCGATGGTTCTGCGGCACCGCGCTGCCCAGGTGCGCGAGTTTGCGTCGCTTTCAGCGCAGGCCGACCAGGACCGGCGGCAGATCCACGCCGCAGTGAATGCGATCGCGCATCCGGCCAGGCAGCAGCGTGCCCCGCAAGCCTGGCAGCGCGAAGCACTCGAACAGCTGCATTCGTCCGCGTCTCGCGCGCACCACGAGTCGCACTACGCAGGGCTTCACAATACGTTGCGAACCCTTCTCAGCGTGCCGGATCTTGCGGCAAAGGACGCGGATATCGAGCGCGCACTGGCTGATCTGCTGGACAGTCCGGCACTCGCGCGCTTGTGTCGGCTCGAAACCCTGGCGTCCGAACCACTCGTACAGCAGTACACATCATTGCTGGACGCGTATGGTCCACGGCCGGGTACGCCGGCGGCCGTGGCGCAAGGCCGGGCGTCGCAACGGCGCGGCGCTGCTGTCGAAGCAATGGCCGTACAGGCGCTCGAAGCCCTGGCTCAAACGCTGAACGCAGCGCAGGAAAACCTGCAGGCGTACCGCGTCGTGAGTTCGATGCGCGTTCCGGCAGCGATACCGGGCAAGCACGAGCGCGCAAAAACGGAATGGGACGTGGTCCTCCTGGAGCGGCAGCACGCGAAGTCCCTCGATACCGCGCCGGTCTGGAACGTGCGCCTGCTCGTCGAAGCGAAGGCATCCGTCGAGTCCGCAACGACCGACCTCCAGCGGCTCATGCGCGGTTTGCGACTGCTAGCGCACGCCGAAGAAAACGTCGTGTATACGTTCGAGACGCAGCAGGGCCCTGTCCAATTGAATGGCGCATCGTTACGCGCACAAGGCACCGAAGAGTCTGGCTTGATGAAAGCCGTTCTCTACTGTTGCGATTCGGCTGCCGAAAGCGCCCCGCGAATGCTCAATGCCGCGAGCCGCATGCAGCTTCTATCCGCGCAGGCGAGCCTCGAATTCGCCAGTGCCCAGTGGGACGGGCAACGTGCAGATCCGGAAAAGCTGAATGCCGTCTGGGAGCAACTCACGCAATCGCCACGCTGGCATGCCGTGCTTCACCAATACGCGACGCTGCGCCTCGTGCGTGAATTGATGGTGCATCCCGACGATCTGATGGCGACGATTCGCAACGCAACGGGACGCTCCCGGTGCACGGCAAACGAACAGACTCGTTGAGCGCAGTGTGACAGCGGCAGCGGATATTTCGACGCAACAGCAGAAACAGTCGAATTGGCGCACTTGTCGATATGAACAACTAAGCAAATCATAATTCGTTGGTTTGCCTGAAATCGTTGCAGATCGACAATCATCGAGCATCGTCAATTCACTCACCTACCCTGCTCGTTGCCGAGTCTGAACTCATGAAGGCGTTCCCCTCGAATATCCATCGGCACTCCGCCGGAACCCTCCTGCTTGCCGCGTGCGCTGCCGCCGCCCTGATGCTCCAAAGCGGCTGCAAGCCGCATGAAGATCAGGCGCAGAGCGCGGCCGCATCGACAAGACAAGCGTCGGCGCAGCAGGAAATCACGTATTTCAAGTATCCCGACAATCCCGCGTTCGACCTGGTCTATCTCGCCGACAAGCTGGGCTACTTCGACAACACGAGCACGCGCCCCAAATATGTCGGCAAGATTTCCGCGCCGCAGATCATTCCGCTCGTGGGCACCGGCGATATCGATTTCGGCACGCGCATGGTGCCGCTTGTCATCTCCGCGATTGCCAGCGGCGCAGATATCAAGGTCATTTCCGCAGGCGGCGAAACGCTGCCCGACGCGCCGCACATGAAGTATTTCGTGCGCAAGGATTCGGGAATTCTCGGGCCGAAGGACTTTGAAGGTAAAACGGTGGCGTTCAACAGCTTCGGCGCGTGCGCGGAATTCGTCACCAAAAAGTATCTGGCGCAGCACGGCGTGAATGTCTCGAAGGTCAACTGGCTCGTCGTGCCCGACAATCAGTCCGAGCAGGCGCTCGTCACGAAGAACGTGGACGTCGCGATCATTCACCCGCCCTTTTCCGGCTCGGCCGAAGCCGACCCGCAACTGCGCAAGCTGTGGAGCGACTGGGACGAAGATCACGGTCTCGGCGGCATGGCACCCTATAGCGTGAACGGCGCGTTCGCGCGCGCCCACCCGCAGGCGGTACGCGACTTCGTCACGGCCATCGCGAAGGCGGGCAACTGGGTCAATGCGCATCCCGACGAAGCGCGCAAGCTCACGGCCGAGCGGCTTGGCATCGACGTTCGGCTCGTGGAGCGCTATGCCTACGTGAAGGATCTCGTGGTCACGGAGCCGCCCATCCAGTACTACATCGACATCCTCGAACAGGCCGGCAAGATTCCGAAGGGCAAGGTCAACGTCAAGGATGTCTACACGAACGACTTCAACCCGTTTGCGAAGCACGAGGCCCAGGCCAGCGTGACGGCATCGCCGAACGGAACACGCTCGTGAGCACGTCAACTGCGCCACGCGAAAAGATCGTCGCGCGCGATCTCTCGCTCACTTATACCAACGCGCAAACGGAAACGCGCCACACGGTGCTCAAGCGTTTCGATCTCGCCGTGCGCGAAGGCGAGTTCCTTTCACTGCTGGGCCCAAGCGGCTGCGGCAAGTCGACGTTCCTGAACGTGCTCGCCGGGCTCACGCTGCCAACCTCGGGCGATATTCGCGTGGACGGCGATCCCGTGAGCGCCGTGCGGCAAAAACTCGGCTTCGTGTTTCAGGGCTATGCGCTCTTTCCGTGGCGCACCGTGCGCAGGAACGTGGAGGCGGGGCTCGAAATTCGCGGCATGAAGCGCGCCGAACGACGCAGCGAGGCAGAGCGCTTTCTGCGCCTCGTGGGCCTGCTGGAGTTCGCCGATCACTATCCGCATCAGCTTTCCGGCGGCATGCGGCAGCGCGTGGCCATCGCGCGTGCGCTCGCGTATGGCCCCGAGATCTTGCTGATGGACGAACCGTTCGGCGCGCTCGACGCGCAGACGCGCGAATTGCTTCAGCAGGAATTGCTGGCGATCTGGGAGCAAAGCGCGACGACCGTCGTGTTCGTCACGCACAGCATCGACGAGGCGATCTTTCTCTCCGATCGCATCGCCATACTCGGCCGTGGCCCCGGCCGCGTGAAAGAGATCGTCGACGTCGATCTGCCGCGCCCGCGCGACGCCGCGCTGCGTCACTCAGCGGCGTTCATCGCGTTGCGGCAGCGCGCGTGGGAAAGCCTCAGCACGGAACTCGACGCGCGGCGTACAGCAGAACCCGAAGCGCACGCATTGACTGGAGCCCATCATGTCTGATTCGATGTCCGACCCAGGCACGGTCCGCGAATCGCCCGTTCATCTGCCTCGCGGCGCGCGGCGCGTGCGCGTTCGCGCGTCCCTCGCGCGTGTTTGCGTGGGTGTCGAGCGCTCCATTGCGCTCGTCGCCTTCCTGTTGTTGTGGGAACTGCTGCCCCGGCTCGGCGTCGTCAACGCGGCCTATTTGAGCCCGCCTTCGCAGGTCGCTCTCGCCATCGCGCGGCTCTTCGACAACGGTGACGCGTGGACGCATATCGGCGCGAGCGCCGTGCGCTCCATGAGCGGCTTGTTGCTCGCCGTGGCCGGCGGCATGGTGTGCGGCTTCCTGCTGGGATGGTTCCGGCGCGTCGAGCGCATTGTCGACCCGGTCTTTCAACTGCTGCGGCAGGTGTCGGCCTTCGCGCTCTTTCCCGTGTTCATGCTGTTTCTCGGCATTGGCGAATCGTCGAAGATCGCCATTGTCGTGTGGGCCGCGTTCTGGCCGGTCTTGCTCAATACCATTGCGGGCGTGAAGCAGGTCGAGCGCGTGCTGATCGACTGCGCGCGCTCGATGGGCGCTTCGCAGCGCTTCATCGCGACGAAGGTGGTGCTGCCCGCAGCGCTGCCACAGATCCTCACGGGCGTGCGCCTCGCGGGCGCTTACAGCATTACCGCGCTGGTGGCGGCAGAGATGATCGGCGCGCGTTCGGGGCTCGGCTTCTATACGCTCAATTCGCAAGAGACGTTTCAGATTCCCGACATGTACGCGGGCATCGTCCTGCTCGCTATCTTCGGACTGCTGATCAATCAGAGCCTGTCGATATTGGAGCGGCAACTGCTGCGCTGGCGCGTCGGACTCGCGCAGAATGACTAGGAACGCCCAGCTCGCCGCCTCACCAGTTCCGCGGCGCTTGCGCCGGCCGGCCACCGCGCTGGCGGCCGCGCTCACATGTTTCGCGCTGCTCGCGTGGGCGCTCAAGAGCGACTTTCCGCGCGACCTTCTCGATAACGAGCGCCCTTTCGCCGCTGCGGCAGCGCGCGGCGAGCTGATCGTAGCGGTGCCGCCACGCCCCGCGCCTGCGCTTTACGTCGGCAAGGTCGACCGCACGGTACGTGCGCCCGATCCGTTCGCGGCTGCGCTCGCTTCCGACCTCGCTCGCCGCGCCGGGCTGCCGGTGCAGTTCCTGCTGGCCGAACCGGCCGCCGCACGCGCCGCCCTGCAGTCGGGGAAGGCCGATGCGGCCATCGCCGGCCTGAGCTTCTCGCCCGATGCGCGGGTCGCGTTCGCACCGGCTTCGTACACGAGCGGCCGTGGCATGGCGCTCGTTCTGAACCACGGCAACGTGCGCGCATGGCGCGACCTGCGCGGCCGCGCGATTTGCGCGTCGCAAGGCAACCCGTTTGCCGGGCGCGCGGCGCGCGAGTTCCACGCCAGTGTGCACAGTTTCGACCGGCCGCTCGATGCCCTGCTGGCGTTCCAGGCGGGCGAATGCGCCGCACTGGTCGACGACGAGTTCGTCATCGAAGCGCTGCTCAAGCAGGCGGACTGGTCCTACTATCGCCCGCTGCCCGGCACGATCGCTGCGCAGGCGGCGTTCATCGCGACGCGCGCGGGCGATGCGGCGAGCGCCGTCTTTGTCGGCAACACGGTGACGCAATGGCAGCGTAGCCGGTGGCTCGCGACCGCGCGCAAGGATCAGGCGATCAGCCTTGCGTTCGACATGTTCAACGCGGAAAACGATTTGTATTGCCACTAGCCGGGCCGCTTCAACTCAGCCAGGCGAACCTGATAGCTTTTCAGCAGACACGCTTTGTCACGGCACGCATTGCGCGAATCTCGAAGCCATGTCCGTTGCTCCGCTCTTAGCCGGGCTTTGTTATTCGACACCACTAGCTTTTGGTTAAAGACTTCGGCCATGGTTTTATCGATGCGGGCAAGCTCGGCATCTCCGCAAATAAGCTGTGCCTGAGCAGATATGAGTTCGCTGCAATCGAAGCTATGCGTCAGCGCCGCCTTCGTTGCGGGTTGCGTTTCCAGCAAACCCGGCCTGCAAAGCCCTTGAAGCAAGGTGCACGCGATACTGCGCCCGACCCACGCCATGTCCGTCGCGCCGTATTGCTCGACGAAGCGATTGATGCCGGCGTGGCTCACGCCCCGTTGCATGGCGTTCGCGGCGATGATTTCGTTGCAGAGCGAATCCGCGGCGTACGTGCTCCCGGCACGTCGATAACAACTGTGAAAGCCGAGTTGTCCCGTACCCATGACACTTCTACGCTCGCCTGAGGCGAACAGAATCGAGGCGCATGCGGACGCGCATTTCGCCCCATCCGGAACGGCCGTATACACCCTGACCTGATCCATTGCATCCACAACCCTGAAAGCCGCTTCGACATTTCCGCCCGGGCTATCCAGGACCAGGGGAACGAGTCCTTCGCCATCACGGTCGGCAAGTTTGGCGGCCGCCCGAAATTTTTGGGCGTCGCCGCTCTGAATTCTTCCCTTCCCGACGATCACTTTCAGTTTGAGATCGGGTTGGTAGTAGATCTTGAACTCCATTGCCCGCGATACGGCGGGGAGCATGAGCAGCGCAGCAAATAGCCACACGCGCGCGAGGCTTTGCAGGGTCGTTGAAGCCCGGGCGCTACGCATTCACGCCTCCGTGCGGCGCACGCCTGTGGAGCGAAACTGGAATTGAGCGCGCCCTAGAACCCGCGCCTCAGGTTCCGGTCGCGCATCGGATCAGGCGTCTTTTGCGTGAGCCGCAAGATGCCCTGATCGTCGAAGTAGAAGTGGAACATCATATAGTCGATGTTGTTCTCGATGTAGCGGTAGGACCAGACTTCCCGCTGCATGCGCGAAAAGTAGGCAGTCTCCGCGGGCCGGCCGAAATTGATCAGCACATCGTCACGTGTCCACTCGTTGACTCTCGCGCGATAGAACTCGCTCTCCTGCATGACCTGGCGCACGCTCACAATCTTGCCGCTCGCGTCGATGTCGGCAACGGTGTTCGTCGACCCCATCGGCTGGGTCGGCCACATGAGCCGTTTGCCGCCGTCCGGCAGGTTATAGGTTTCGCGCGGCGGCCCAAGACGCGCGATCAACACGGACGGGTCAGCGCCTGGCTGAACGCTTTGCCACGGCTGGGCGCAGCCAGCCACGAGCGCCACCGCGGCGGCAAGCCACGCGCGCTTCACGATGTTGGACAGCGTCCGCATTCACGCCCCCCTGAGCAGCGAATCTGGCGAGCAACACGTGCTGATCATGCCGGGCGTGGCGGATGCGGACAATCGGACCATGGTCCTACCGGCAAGCCATCTGTGGTGGCGGCGCAGAAGCGCTGCCCACGCGTTTCCCGTTGAAAACGAAGCGTCGGAGTGTATGCTTTGGACTGATGTTCGGGCTCCAGAATATCGGAGGCGCGGCCGCACGCGCGCGTCCAGTCTGTGATTCGTTCCCTAACGTTTCATACGCCGGGGTGCGGAATGATCAAGCGCATCACGCTGATTGCGGCTTCGGTCGCCCTTGGGTGCGTCGCCACCCTCGGCCCCGTTTTCACGAGTCTTTACGTCGCGAACAAGGACGTCCAGCGGCGCGACCGTGCCGAGCTGAGTGAGTTCGCCGAGAAGGCGGTCATGCGCACGGACCTCGTCACGTACCAGGCCCTCGCCGCCCTTTCGGACCTCGACCGGGAACCGGGCGCGCCTTGTTCGCCGTCCAACCTCGAACAGGCCGCGCGCGTCATCTACAACTACCGGTATGTCCAGGATGCCGGCACCTACGCCGACGGGCACTATCTCTGCTCTCCGCTGCTTGGCGACGTGCGCAGCAAGGATCTCACGCTGCCGCCGCCCGACTATCGCAGCAACGACGGCTACCTGGTGTGGTTCGAGCAGAAGAGCCCGCTAAGCGACGTCCGCAAGGACATTCAGATTGGCCGCAATGGCCACTACGTCTCCATCGACCCGGGCTCGTACGTCGATCTCATCGATCCGGCGAGACGCCCCATCGCCGTGGTCCTGATTTCGACGGGGCGGCTGCTCGCCGTCTCGACCGGCGCGGATCCGGACGACATGCTCGATGCGTGGAAGCATGGCGGTAACGTAAAGAGCGATGACTGGAATTACGCAGTCGCTCGCTCGTCTACGCGCTCGCTTGGCATCGTGGTGAAGTCACCGCGCAGCAGCGTCGCGGGCGACTGGCCCAAGCTGCTCGCCTCGTGGCTGACCATCGGCGTGTTCGCGGGCGCCGCGCTGGGCTGGCTCGCCTACAAGCGCGTTTCGCGGCAACTCTCGTTTCCCGCAACGCTGAACTGGGCCATTTCCCGGCGCAGGATCGACGTGGTTTTCCAGCCCATCGTGAGTCTCGCAGACAACCAGTGTGCCGGCGTCGAAGCGCTGGTGCGATGGACGCTGAACGGGCACGCCGTTTCGCCCGAGGTTTTCGTGCGCGTGGCCGAAGACAACCACCTCATTCAGCCGTTGACCGATCTCGTCCTCGAAAAGACCATCGCGCAACTCGGCAAATTGCTCACCGCCAATCCCTCGTTTTATGTTTCGATCAACGTGAGCAGTGAGGATCTGCAGAGCTTGCGCTTTCTGAACCTTCTTACCGCGTCGCTCAATGGCACAGGCATCGCGCCCGCGCAAATCCGTATCGAGGCGACGGAGCGCAGCTTCATGAATGCGGAAGCCACGCGCAGTGTCATTGCGGCATTCCGGGCCGCCGGTCATCCCATCTATATCGACGATTTCGGCACCGGCTACTCGAGTCTCTCGTATTTGCAGACCTTCGAGATCGACGTCCTGAAGATCGACAAGTCGTTTGTCGATACGATTGTCCAGGATACCGCATCGAGCATCGTCGCGCCGCACATCATTTCGATGGCCCATGAACTGGGCCTGCAAATCGTCGCCGAGGGTGTGGAGTCGGGAGCGCAGGTGACGTGGCTGCGTAATAAAGGCGTGCAGTATGGCCAGGGCTGGTACTTCGCGAAGGCGATGTCCGCCAGCGATCTCGCGAAATGGCTTGGCAAGCATCGCGCGCCGCGCGAGGCGAACAGCATGCCGGCGATTTAAGCCACGCGCTCACGCATCGACCTCCTCTTCGATTCACTTCAGTTGACATCTCAACTATATTGATGTATGCATCCTTCGCGGCTGCGAGAGAATTTTATTCTCGATGCCAGGGGATACACCGGCGCATTTTTGGAAAAAAATTCTCTCTGCGCCCTCGTAGGATTCTCAAACACCAACTCCCACGCATATCACGCACGGCTATGCTGGGTTAACGCCGAATCCAACGCGCATCTCACCATGACGAATTCTGGCAATTCATGGAATGCGCCCACATTCGTCTAATAGTTGACCAATCACATACAGTTGAACGAACACCACAACCCCATGGAGGAGACGACGATGTTCAAACGCTCGGTCAGCCCGTTTTTGCGCAGCGCGGTCATTGCGGCTGCATTCAGCTTCGTGGGCGCGGCCGCCCACGCTCAGGACCTGCTCGACACGGTCAAAACGAACGGTGTGCTGCGCGTCGGTCTGGAGGGAACCTATCCGCCGTTCGACTACCGCAACGCGGCCGGGGAACTCGAAGGCTTCGATGTGGATGTCGCCAAAGCGCTCGCAACCAGACTGGGCGTCAAGCCGGAATTTGTCCCCACGGAGTGGAGCGGCATTCTCGCCGGCCTGCAAGCCGGCAAGTTCGACGTCATCGTCAACCAGGTCACCATCACTCCGCAGCGCCAGCAGGCACTCGATTTCAGCCAGCCCTACACCTTCTCGGCAGCACAGTTGATTCAGCGGGCCAACGACAAACGCGATTTCAACTCGCTCAAGGAATTCGGCGGCGACAAGAAGATCGGCGTGACACTCGGCACGAACTACGACCAGATGGCTCGCGCCGTTTCGGGGATCAATGTGCAGACCTATCCAGGCGCCCCCGAGAAGCTGCGCGACCTCGCGGCAGGCCGGATCGACGCGACGCTCGACGACCGCCTCATGCTGCCGTACATCATCAAGACCTCGAGCCTTCCCTTGCGGGCCGGTTCGGTCCTCAAGGGCGGCGAGCAGGAAATGGGCATTCCGTTCAAGAAAGGCAATCCCGAGTTCGAGAAGGCGGTCAACGGCGCCCTGAGTGCGATGAAGCAGGACGGCACGCTGAAAAAGATCTCTATGCACTGGTTCGGCACGGATGTCACGCAACCCGTTTCGCAGTAGTCTGCAATAAGCGGCAGTCACCCTGTCTCCTCATCACCTGTCGAGCCGCCCGGGTTCCGGCCCGGGCGGCACACCCGCACGGCACTTCATCGCATGACACCCATCGACCTCGTCATTCAAGCGCTGCCCGTTCTTCTCATGGGAGCCATCGTTACCCTGAAGTTCGCGCTCGCCTCTTCGGTCCTCGGCTTGCTGGTCGGAATCGTCGTGGCGATCATGGGCATCAGCGGCCAGCCGCTCATCGCAGGCGTCGCCCGCGGCTATGTCAGCCTCATGCGAGGTACGCCGCTGCTGGTGCAAATTTTTGTCGTGTACTACGGCCTGCCGGATCTCGGCATCTCGCTCGATCCGACCAGCGCCGGCATTCTCGCCTTGACGGCCAATGCCGGGGCCTATCTCTCCGAAAGCATGCGTGGTGCGATTCTCGGCATCAGCCAGGGCCAATGGGGCGCGGCGCATAGTCTCGGCCTCAACCATCTGCAGACGCTGCGGTACGTCATCTGCCCGCAGGCCTTGAGGATCGCCGTGCCGAGCCTTGGCAATACCTTGATCAGCCTGATCAAGGATACCTCGCTCGTCTCCGTGATCACCGTGACCGAGATGCTTCGCGCCGCGCAGGAAGTCATCGCTTCCACGTTCCAGCCGTTGCCGCTGTATTTGAGCGCGGCGGCAATCTACTGGCTGCTGAGTACCGCGATGTCGTGGGTCCAGCGGCATGTCGAACGGCGGCTCGCCCTGGCGCACGTGCGTTGAGCAAGCAGGTCAGGCGCGCATCACAAGGAATCTCGATGATTACACTGAAAGACGTGTCGAAGTGGTATGGGCCGTTCCAGGTTCTGAGCGGCTGCTCGACCGAAGTGAGCAAGGGTGAGGTCGTCGTCGTGTGCGGCCCATCCGGATCCGGCAAATCGACCTTGATCAAGACCGTGAACGGCCTGGAGCCGTTCCAGCAAGGCGAGATCATCGTCGGCGGCGAGTCGGTTGGCGACCAGCGCACGAATCTCCCAAAGCTGCGCGCGAGGGTTGGCATGGTGTTCCAGCATTTCGAGCTGTTTCCCCATCTGTCGATCACGCAAAACCTGACGCTCGCGCAGACCAAGGTGCTCAAGCGCGGCAAGGACGAGGCGACGCAAAAGGGACTGAAGCTGCTCGACCGTGTGGGCCTGCGCGCGCATGCCGACAAGTTTCCGGGTCAATTGTCGGGCGGACAGCAGCAGCGCGTGGCGATTGCACGGGCGCTTTCGATGGACCCCATCGCCATGCTGTTCGACGAGCCCACCTCGGCACTGGACCCCGAGATGATCAACGAGGTGCTCGACGTGATGATCGAACTCGCCCAGGAAGGCATGACGATGATGTGCGTGACGCACGAAATGGGCTTCGCAAAGAAAGTCGCCCATCGGGTGCTGTTCATGGACAAGGGGTTCATCGTCGAGGATGCCGGCAAAGAGGCGTTTTTCGACAATCCGCAGTCGGAGCGCGCGAAGGACTTTCTCATGCGCGTGCTGCCTCATTGATCGCATTCTCGCGACGCCCTCCTCGCAGTCAGAAAACAGGACGCGCCGCCGGGGCCGGCCACGCAGTGTGCAATACTGGCGCAGCATTGGCGAGCGCGCACCGTAGTGGCGTCGCGCGCCTTCCGATACCCGCACCTGCATTTGCGCAAGCACGGCGTGGCTGCATATCCTGAACGGAGCCTTGATGACTCTCACTCCCCCTGCCCCCGCCCTCGTCGGCGACCGGCTTGCGACGGTCGGCACCCCTTCGCTCCTGATCGATCTCGACGCATTTGAAGCAAACTTGCGCGACACAGCGGCATTCGTCGCCGACCATGGCGTCGCCTTGCGGCCGCACGCCAAGGCTCACAAGAGCAGCGCCATCGCCCTTCAGCAAGTCGAAGCCGGCGCCGCGGGTATCTGCTGCCAGAAGCTGAGCGAAGCGTATCCGTTTGCCGCTGCCGGCGTGCGTGACATCCACGTCACCAATGAGTTTGTCGGCGAGGACAAGCTCTTGATGGCCACAGAACTCGCCTCGTACGTACAACTGAGCGTTTGTGTGGACGCCGTAGCGCAGGTGAACGCACTCGGCCAGGCGGCGACGTCGGCGGGAGTCACGATTGACGTGCTGCCCGAGATCGATGTCGGTCAGAACCGCTGCGGCGTCACATCGCACGATGCCCTGTTCGAACTCGTCGACGCCATCGCCATGCACGCGAGCCTGCGCTTCGCAGGACTGCAGGGCTACCACGGCGGGGCGCAGCATATTGCCGATTGGGTGGCGCGCAAGGAGACGGCCAGTCGCGCGGCAGAGCGCGCTGGCGCGTTCGTACGCGCGCTTCAGGCGCGTGGCGTGCGTTGCACGCGCGTGACCGGCGGCGGCACTGGCACGTTTGAATTCGACGTTGCCAGCGGCGTTTACACTGAGGTGCAGCCAGGCTCCTATGCGATCATGGACGGCGAATATGGCGGCATCGCCTGGCATGGCGCCGTACGGCCGCGCAACAGCCTGTTCGTGCTATCCACGATCATGAGCGCGACCCGCCCTGGCATGGTGGTCTGCGATGTTGGCCTGAAGGGGCTGGCCGTCGACGCCGGGCTTCCGCGGGCGGTGACATGGGCTGCGTCCGAAGGTCCGCCGCTCGCCTACATCGCGGCCAATGACGAGCATGGCAAACTGCAGATAATCGGCTCGCCGGATGCCGGTACTTCACACCTCCTCGGGCAGCGCATCCTCGTGACGCCGGGGCACTGCGACCCGACCGTGAATCTCTACGATCAGTACGTCTGCTTCAGGGGCGATCGCGTGGAAGCGATCTGGCCGATCGACGCGCGCGGTCTTTCCCGATGATGTTCCAATGCCGCAGGCACGGCTACGGCATCGGCTCTCACTTCACGCGCCCGCGAACCTGAATACCGAAACGGCCTGCTGCAACTGCGCCGCCTGATCGGCCATCGAGCTTGCAGCGGCGGCTGCTTGCTCGACGAGGGCCGCGTTTTGCTGCGTGACCTGGTCCATTTGCGCAACGGCGCGATTGACCTGCTCGATACCCGTGCTCTGCTCGCCCGAGGCAGCGACGATCTCGGCCATGATGTCCGTGACGCGCTGCACCGCCGCCGTCACTTCGACCATCGTCGAGCCTGCGCGCTGCGCCAACGTTGCGCCGTTTGCGACGCCCGCCGTCGACGCTTCGATCAGCTCCTTGATCTCCCGCGCCGAAGCCGCGCTGCGCTGCGCGAGTGCGCGCACCTCGCCCGCCACGACCGCGAAGCCACGCCCTTGCTCGCCGGCGCGCGCCGATTCGACGGCGGCGTTGAGCGCAAGAATGTTGGTCTGGAACGCGATTTTTTCAATCGTCGCGATGATATCGGTCATGCGCTTCGCGTCCTGCGCCACCGCGCCCATCGTCCGCGCCACTTCGCTCACCAGTTCGCTGCCGCGCGCCGCAACTTCCGAAGCACCGCGGGCGAGGCCGCCCACTTGTCGCGCGCTCCCGGCGTTCTGCCGCACAGTCGAGGTCAGTTGCTCCATGCTCGTCGCGGTTTCGCCGAGCGATGCCGCCTGCTCTTCGGTGCGTTGCGAGAGGTCCGTGTTGCCTTGCGAGATTTCGCGGGCAGCGAGAAGGATGGAGCCGCTTGATTCATGAATGTTGGCGACGATGCCCGAGAGCTGCTCACGCATCTTGAAGAGCGCATGTAGCAGGCTGCTCGAATCGCCGGCACGCATTTGTATGGATACCGAAAGATCGCCGGCCGCGATACGGCCTGCAATTTCCATGGCGCGAGCCGGCTCGCAGCCCAGCTGGCGTGAAAGCCGTTGCGCAATCAACCACGCTAGCAGCGCGCCGGTCACGACCGCCCCGAGCAGAATCGCCATGATGAGGGTGCGCATGTGCTGGAACTGCACCGTGGCTTCGGTCTGCGCGTTTTTCGCCTCGCGTTGCAGCGAATCGATCAGCGCGGCCACGCTGTCGCCCAACGCCACGCTCGCCGCAATCGCGCGGCGCACGAGTTCGGCGTTGTCCACGCCTGCGGGCACGGGCTCGAAACCGATCTGCTGATGCACGATCGCCTCCCATGCGGAGGTTTTCCTGAGCACGTCGTCATAGCGGGAGCGGTCGCCAGCCGACACGCCTGCACCAGCGTAGCGCTCCAGCGATTCATGCATGCGCTTGAGTTGCGCGACGATGTCTTCCTTCAAACGATTGCGTCCCGCTTCATCGGCGTAGCCCAGATTCGCGGCGTCGAGATCCGTGCTCAGCTTGCTGCGGGCCGCTTCCTCCAGCCAGAACTGGCCGCTCATGTGCCGGTTGCAGATTTCATCGGCGATATCGTGCATCGACGCCAGCGACGAAACGCCGGCAACACCGACGGCCACCGCAAATGTGATCACAACGGCGAACGCTGTCAGCAACTTGTTGAACACCGTCATGCGATCGAGCCACTTCATGGCTGTCCCCTTATTCGATTCCTTGTTATGTCGCTTACGGCGAGAGCATGTCTCGACGCGAGCGCGGCAAGCTTGACTCAATCACCCCCACCAAGGGTAGGCCGGGAACGGATATAGGGAGAATCAGCCAGCGCTTCTGGCGTCGTGAACGGACTTCTGCTAGCCAGCGGGCAGAGACAGATATTTCACCTGTGGGCCTCAGTTGCCAGCCTGCTGCGCGCCAGCCGGTATGAGCCTGAGCGTGTGCACGGCTGCGCCCGGCACGAACGGTGCCGCGACGCCATGCACCCATGTTTCATGTCCCGCAAGAAAATACGGCGACATGGGGTTGCCAGACTGCCCGCCCGGCATCTCGAAGATGCCGTCCTGCTCGCGCCCGGGCGACACCGCAAAACGCTCGGACGCGCCAAACACCGGCGTCTGCACGCGCGGCATATTAATGTCGCCCGGCAGCGGGTCATGCGGCGCGCTGAGCCAGTCGCGAACCCAAGGCAGCCACGCGGGGACCATGCGCGCGAACGGATGCGCAATTGCCGATCGGTTGCGCTCGCCCCAGCGCCAGTCTTCGAGCTTCGTGCCTGTTGTGCCCATAGGCACACGAGCGATCGTGTGGTCGATGCGCTCCAGCATGAACGCGCGCCAGTCCGCGAAACCGCCCGGTATCCAGGCGTGATGGTCGGCGAGTGTCTCCATTGTCGCTTCGTAACGCGAGTTCGCCGCGCGATAGCCAAGGTCCGGCGCAATCGCGGCCATCTGCTTGTCCAGTACACCGAACCATGTATCGTAGAGCGAGTCATAGAACGCGCGCACCAGCCGGTAGCCGACTGCATCCACATCGGCGCGCCCATCCCACGCTTGAACCAGGCGCTGGAATTCGGCGCGTTTGGGATGGCCGTCGAGTGCGCGCGCATCGAGCGCGTCCAGCGCGACGCGTCGCCAGTACGCGATCCAGAACGCGCGGTCGTCGGTCTGCACCGCGAGCAGGTCGCGCTCGCTCGCATGCGGCAGCGCGAGCAGGTCGTCGCGGATCTGCGTTGCGCGCGCGCCGAGATCCGTGCCGGCGTCGCCGATGCGCGCCACGTCCGCGAGCGGCAGGGTACGGTTGTTCGCGGTCCAGATGCGGCCACCCGGCGGATCGATGCGTACCGGATACGCGTCGGGCGGGAGGTACCCTTGCCAACCGGCATACGTTTCGGAGCGGTACGGCAGGCTCGCGAGCGCTGCCGCATCGCCGCCGGCATCCGCGAAGCGTGGCAGCGGCCCGGCGAGCGTCCAGCCAATATGGCCTTGCGCGTCGGCCACCATGAAGTTCTGCGTCGGCAAGCCGAAGGTCTGCGCGGCGCGCAACGCGTCGGTGACGTTCGTGGCGCCTTCGAGCCGCATGAAGTTCATGTTGGTCGCCTGGGGATCTTGCGCGACCCAGTGCACCGCATACGCGTGCTCTCCGGCAACGAGTTGCGGCCCCCAGCGCGTTTGCACGACCGGCAGATCGACGCTCGCGCCGCCGTTCACGTCCAGGCGCTCGTGGATCAGCCGCGCCTTCTCCCAGCCACCGCCCGGCACCCGGTAGCGCAATGGATCGGCCGGATCGCGTTGAAGTTCGACCAGATCGACGAAGCGCCCATAGCTGTTCGTAAAGCCCCACGCGATATGGCCATTGCTGCCGGCCACCACCGACGGCGTACCCGGCAAGCTGACGCCCGTGATACGCCGCTCGCCGCCATCGGGCGCGGGATAGACGAGCGAGATGCGGTACCAGACGTTCGGCAGCGACAGGCCGAGATGCATGTCACTTGCGAGCAGCGCGCCGCCGTGTGCGCTATGCGCGCCGTCGACCGCGAAACCGTTGCTGCCGACCATCGAATCGAGCGCGCTCTCGCCGCCCACGAAACCGGGCAGGCTGCCGGGAAGCGCTGTGGCGTCCGGTTCGACATCAGCGGCGGATTGCGTTGCCGGGAGCCATGATGGCGGCGCGGCGGGCAGCGCCGCCGGCGGCCGCGGCAATGCGCGCTGCCCGTCGAGCGGGGCGTCCCAGTGGCTCGTCTCGGGCAGCAGAAACGCAAGCAGATCGTCCGGGACGCGCTCGCGCAGCGCCGCGCGCGAGAGCACGCGCCTCACCTGGTCGTACTGAAGATCGAAGTACATCGCATAGACGGCGAGCACTGTGTCCTCGGGACGCCACGGCGCCGGTTGCGTGCGCAACAACCAGTATTCGAACGGCCGCGCGCGAAGCGAGCGCAGGCCGTCGTTGACGCCCGCCGTATAGCGTTCGATCAGTTGCCGCTGGTCGGCGGAGAGCGCGGCGAGCGCAATTTGTGCGTGCTCGCGAAAGCGCAAGGGCCGGTCGCGGCGGTCCAGCGGCAACGCCGCTGGTCCGATGAGCGCCGCCATCTCGCCAGCGGCGACCCGCCGCAGCAAATCCATCTGGAAGAAACGGTCTTGCGCGTGAAGGAAGCCGCTCGCATACGCGACGTCGCCACGCGTGCTGCCCTGTACCGTCGGCACGCCAAGCGCGTCGCGCCCGATCGTCACCGGTGCCGCGACCGGCGCGGCACGCGTGCCGTCCAGTTGCGGCAAGCTGCCGCGTAACGTCAGCCAGCCCGCGAGCACCACCGCAGCCGCGACGATGACGACGGCACACAACACAATGAGCGGCCACGCGCGGCGCCGCTTTGGCGGGGAAAGGCTCGAACGGGTCATGGCGGAGCATGCGGGTCGTTTTGTCTAGCGCTTCCTGGCGCTGCGACCGGATGGGCCGGACGCCGTACGACCATAGCATGATGCTGTGGCAACCTTCGGCAACTGCGCGCGCGAACAGCGCTGCACCTTTCGTTCGCATCATCGCCTCCCGTGCTTCGTGGGCGCGACACTCTGCCATCTGCCACCGTGTCGCGGAAGGACGACAATCTTGCCATTGCGTTGCGTCCGAAATCGCACAGGGGCGACATCATGGCAAAGAAGTTTCCGATTCACCCACAGCACCCCGAACGCCTGTGCTGGGGATGCGACCACTACTGCCCAGCCGACGACATGCGATGCGGCAACGGCCAGAGCCGCACGCAGCATCCGGCCGAACTGCTCGGCGACGACTGGCTCGAACAGGGCGACTGGGGCATCGAAGTCGACGCGTCCGGCAAAAGCGTCACGCCGTGACCGGAGAGATCAAATATGAATGCCGCCAGCCACCTCGATGCGCTGCGCGTTCACCCAGCCAAAGTCATCCGACAATAAACCCGCGATAACGGGCCCCACGTCAGTCGGCAACCCCGCGCGGCCGAGCGCGGTATGTTCCGCCACGGCTTTGTTGACCTCCGGATTGTCCCGCACGATGCCGCCGCTAAAGTCGGTCGCAATGGCGCCTGGCGCCACGACGTTGACCGCGATCCGGCGCGGCGCGAGTTCGAGCGCCATATAGCGAGTGAGCGCTTCGACGGCCGCCTTCATCGGGCCATAAATCGCGCGGCCCGGAAACGCGAAGCGCGCAAGGCCCGAGGAGATGTTCACAATCCGGCCGCCGTCATGAATGAGCGGCAGCAGCTTTTGGGTCAGCAGAAACGGGCCCTTGAAGTGCACTGCGAACTGCGCATCGAGTTCCGCTTCGGTGCCGGCCGCAAGCGTGGCTGTCGAAGAGGTACCGGCGTTGTTCACCAGATAATCGAAGCCCTCGGCGTTCAGCGTTTCGAGTGCTTCTCGCAGGCGCGCGACGAAGTCGTCGAACGCGCCCGAAGTCGCCATGTTCAATTGCAGGGCAATCGCCCGGCCGCCCGCTTCAGCGACCTGCGCACAGACCTTATCTGCCTCGGTTCGATTGGTGTTGTAAGTGAAAACCGTGTGGACGCCGCGGCTTGCCAGCCGCAGGACGGTGTCGCGGCCAATGCCGCGACTGCCTCCGGTGATCACCGCGATTTTCGGGCCCGGCTGACCGCCGTTGTTCGTTGCCATCTGGCACCTCTCGCTAGTTTGGATGGCCTCGATTCTCCGCCTGTCGCCGCCGCCGAGTGAATACCCGAACCTGCCCGATTCTTGCCTAATCCTGCTTCGCTGACTAAGATGGGCCGACGCGCACTTTCCATCGCGCGTTCCTGATCGACTCGCCATGACGAACGAACTGGCCGCCGCCCTGCTGCGCTATACGCAAACGCAGCCAGGCACGAGCCCATACAGCACCGCTGCCGACGGACTGCTCGTTCTGCGCTCCGACCACCCCGCACCGCCCACGTTTCGTTCGGCGCGCCCAGCTTTGTGCATCGTCGCTCAAGGCGCCAAATGGGCCAGTTTTGGTGGGGCGCAACTGGAATACCGGGCCGGTCAAGCGCTCGTGGTCGGCGTGGAAACGCCGTCGCGGGGCCGCGTGTTCGAAGCGAGCCCGGACAAACCTTGCCTGGTTCTGATTCTCGAATTGGACCTGGCCACGCTGCGCGCCGTAGCGAAAGAGATGTCGCCTACGCCCGTGCCGGCGGCAGACGCAAGCCGTGGCGTGTTCGTCGCAAACTTTGATGGCCCGCTTGCCGATTGCGCGCTGCGCGCCGTGCGCCTGCTGGATACGCCCGACGCGATCGGCATGCTGTACCCCATGCTCATGCGCGAGATATGCTACTGGCTGCTAAGGGGTCCGAATGGATCTGAAATCGCGCGGCTCGCGTCGACCGAAAGCCCTTCTCACAGTCTGCTGCGCGCGGTAGAAAATTTGCGGGAGCGGTTTGCCGAGCCCGTGCGGGTGGAAGACCTGGCGGCGCTCGCCCAGCTCAGCGCGTCGGCGTTCCATCGCCAGTTCAAGGCGCTGACGGGGCTGCCGCCCCTTCAATACCAGAAACAACTGCGGCTGCTGGAAGCCCGCAGGCTGCTGCTCTCATTGTCGATGAGCGTACAGGCCGCCGCATTCGAAGTGGGATACGAAAGCGCCTCGCAGTTCAGCCGGGAATACACGCGGATGTTTGGCGCTCCACCGAAAAAAGACTCGACCCAGGCGAAGGCAATGCGCGAGGCCGCATAGGTTGCACGCGGCGCGAAAGCGATGCGTCCGCTTTCGCGCCGTGCGCGCGTCATTGATTAAACGTCACTTGCCATACACGTCGAAGTCGAAGTACTTCTTCTCGATCTTCTTGTACGTGCCGTCCTTGATGATGCCGGCAATCGCGCCGTCGATCTTCGTCTTGAGCGCGGTGTCTTCCTTGCGCAGGCCGATGCCGGCGCCGTTGCCGAGCGTGGCCGGATCATCCAGGTCGCCGCCCGCGAAGCTGTAGCCCTGGCCGCGCGGCGTCTTCAGGAAGCCCACGTCCGCCTGCACGGCGTCTTGCAGCGCCGCGTCCACGCGGCCGGCCAGCAGATCCTGGTAGACCTGGTCCTGGTTCTGGTAAGGCACGACCTCGACGCCAGCCGTTGCCCAATGCGCCTTTGCGTAGGCCTCCTGAATCGTGCCCTGCTCCACACCCACGCGCTTACCCTTGAGCGATTCCGCGGTCGGCTTGATGCCCGAGCCGGTCTTGGCGACGAGGCGCGTCGGCGTGTTGAACAGTTTGTCCGAGAACGCGATCTGCTCTTTACGCGCGGGCGTCATCGACATCGACGAGAGCACGCCGTCGAACTTGCGCGCCTTGAGCGCCGGGATCATGCCGTCGAAGTCGTTTTCGATCCAGACGCATTGCGCATTCAGACGGTGGCAGATCTCGTTGCCGAGATCGATGTCGAAACCGACCAGTTTGCCGTCCGGTGCTTTCGATTCAAACGGCGGATAGCTCGCATCGACGCCAAAGCGAATGGTGTCCGCCGCATAGGCTCCGGCGCTGGCCGTCGCGGAGATCAAGGCAATTGACACGGCTGCAAACAACTTTTTCATGGGATCTCCCTCGGTTCTGGATAGACAGGGTGGTCAAGACATGGGCTCCGCCCGCATGGTTGCGGGACGTTCCCCAGCGGCGCGCGCCGCAAGCGCGGTCGACGCTGCGGGTTCACCTGCGCCGGGCAAGGTAGCAGTCCAGAATACTCGCGTCGAGTCGTCAAAAACAGGCGAAAACACCTATGGCGCGGGAGAACCCTGGGAGAGACTCAGGACGAGCCGGGCCAGAGCGCTGTCATGGCAGGGAAGACCCCTAAACTCGTGAAAGAGGAATGAAGGCGGTTTATCTGAACGTCCAGTTGCTCTTGCCTGCGCGAGCCGCGCGCCGCAAGCGCTTGACGCGGTACATCTCATGGTCCGCCTGGTCGAGCGCCTGCTGGGCGCCGACGAAGCGAACCGCGACGCATCCGGCTGTCGCCCCCTCGTAACGCAGACGCATGTTCGGCAAGGTGTATTCCCCCGCCGTCACTGCGGAAACATGGCTCGCGATGCTTTCGGCGAGGCTCGCCGCCTGTTCGTAATCGGCCGGCCCCGCTGCAACGAACGCAAACTCGTCGCCGCCAATGCGCGCAAGCAGACCTCGATCGGAAGTTGCTGCCAGCAGGCGCCCGGCGCACGCTTGCAGAAATTGGTCGCCCACCACGTGGCCGCGTTGATCGTTGAGTTCCTTGAAGCCGTCCAGGTCGATCATGCAGACCACGACATAGGACCCGTCCGACGCGGCGTGCGCCATCAAGCGGCCGAGTTCCTCATACAGCGCGCGACGGTTCGCCAGTTCCGTCATGTCGTCGATCAGTGCGCGTTCTGCGAGATGCTCGTTGGCGAGCGTGAGTTGTTCGATGAGCCGCTCGCGCTCGATATGCGCCGAGATCAGTTTTGCAAAGACGTTCAGCGCGCCGCGCGCCCGCGCGCTAACTTCGCGGCTCTCACGGCTAATGCCGCATAGCGTACCGATGACGGCGCCACCTTCCGCGCAGACCGGCGCGCTGGCATAGGTGCAGATCCCGAGTTCGGAGGCCGCGCGCGAATCGCCCCAAATATCCCTGACGTTGCTGACCACGCGCCGCCCGCTTTCCAGACTGCGCTTGCACAAGGTGTCGAACCACTGAACCTGCAGGCCCTCGATGATCTGCATGTTGCCGTCGTTGCGCGAATAGAGGACGGTCTGCACCTCGCGACTGAAGTCGACCGATGTCAGGTAGGTCGACTCAAGTCCGGTCAATATTCCAAGCATCTCGAGAAGCGGCCGCACGAGACCTTCCAGATTCTCGGCCGCGACAACCTTCTGGGAAAGGCGCTCAAGCAATTCATCCATATTGGCGATTCACCGTAAATCAATTGAAACCCTGTTTTGGCAACCGGTCCTTCCAGCCGGATTTTGTGCGAATTACAGTAGCAGGTTTTTTATGACGAATCCACGCCGCTTTATCCCTGATTACGGGCGAGCGCATTGGCGCATTAGAGGCGCGGCACTGGACGAACGATGGGGCGAACTCCGCGGCGAACTGCGCGAAGCCTCCATACGCGGCGGCGCGAGCGGGCCGCACGCATGCCCGCACAGTCGCGCAATCGGGACAAAACGCTTTCCGGCTCGATGGCCGGCGCATCGAAAGCGCTGCATGAGAGGTCGATCAGCGCGGGCGAATCGGGGTTTTGCCCGGCGGGAACGAACACACGGGCGAGTTCGAAAAGAATGCGCTTGAACATGGGCAGTTATCCGGCATGACCACCGTTGCGGACGCCATTGCCCGTGAAATGATTGACCTGCCCGGTACGACGCGCCGGGTCGCACGAAGCCAGCGTCGATGCGGGTTTCGTCAGCGCGGATTTTCCCTGGAATAAATTTAACGGGCAAGCATTTATTCAGCGTGAATCAACGGGATTCGGCAAGGTAGCGCGCTTCGCCTTCTTCAGCATCCGAGGTCATGATGACGCGATTGCGTCCCGCCGCCTTCGCCACATAGAGCGCAGCGTCGGCCCGCACCATCGCGCTCTCCAGCGTATCGGCCGGCACGAACTTGCCAACGCCTGCGCTGAGCGTGCAGCGCACGCCTTCAGCGGACGAACGCTCGACGGCAAGCCTCAGCGTATTCGTCAACGTCGCTGCGTCGTGCTTTTGGGCGTAGGCGAACAGGATCGCGAACTCTTCGCCGCCCAGCCGTCCGAACAGATCGCACGACCTCAACTGGCCGGCGACGACCGAGGCGACGTGCGTGAGGATGCGATCGCCCACCGCGTGGCCAAAGCCATCGTTGATGGCCTTGAAGTTGTCGATGTCGAGAATCGCGATCGACAAGGGATCGCCCTTCTCCCGCGCCTGCGAAAGCAGGACTTGCGCGCGGGCGATGAACGCACGGCGCGTGAGTGCGCCCGTCAGTTCGTCGATCGTCGCGAGCTTTTCCATTCTTCCAAGGAGCCGGTCGTGAGCGAGCATCACCATGCCGATCGCCACGCAGGGCGACGTGAGGATCGCGAGCCCGAGCAGCGCCACGTTCCAGGGCGACGGCTGCACAAACGAAAGTGACGGCGCGGCGCCGAAGACAATCGCGCCAATTCGCGCGACATAAACGAGCGCACCGGTCCCGGCGGCCACGGCGATGAGCCAGCATGCGTAGCGCGTGCCGTCCCGCGAGGCGTGCCGAAGCGCCAATGTCCCCACCGCGAGCCGCCCATAGATCAGGCCCAGCGACATGAGCACGCCCCTCGCGTCGACATTGGGCGACACCCACGTGAAATACACGATCGCGGCACATATCGCGACAAGCGCCGCGGATTCCGCGACCCACACGGCACGCTCGCCGAAGAACTGACGCGTGCCCTGCACGAGCAGCACCACGGCGCTCAAGGTCGCGATCGAAGCGCCGACGATCGTGATGCCGCCAGCGCGCGGCCCCGAGACCACGACCCAGGTGGAAGCCGCGGCCAGCAGCGCATAGCCCAGACACCATCGGCCCACGCCCGGCAGGGCGGTTCGAATCAGCGAACCCAGGATGGCGACGCTCATCAGGCAGGATACGATCAAGATCCCGAATAGTGCGAAGGCGCTGAGCATGAGAACGGGCTGGGCAACGAAGGAAGAGCGTCAGGACGCGCGGGGCGGCGCTCGATTAGTGAAAGCAAATTGAAAATATTTTCAGCCGCGCGTCGCGCAGGTCTCGCGAGTCACGCATGGCGCATAAGCGTCGGGACATATCGTATCGCAGGATTCGCCTGGATCATGCATCTGCACGGAACCCTCGACGGATCGACGCTACACTAAACGGCCCCTGCGGACTCTACGGACGAGGTATCTTCCATGCCAGCACCTGACACCCGCCGCTCACTTCGACTCTTCTGCGCCTTGCTTTGGATGGTTTTCTGGCTAGGCGGCTGCGCGGGGCTGAGTCAAGACCCGCTGCGCGTCAGCGTGGCGGGGATCGAGCCGCTACAGGGCGAAGGCATGGAGATGCGCTTCAATGTGAAGCTGCGCGTCCAGAATCCCAACGACGCGCCGGTCGAATTTAGCGGCGTGTCGCTGCAACTGGATCTCAACGGTCAATCGTTCGCCAGCGGCGTAAGCGATCAAAGCGGGGTCGTGCCGCGCTTCGGTGAAGCGGTGATCGTCGTGCCGTTGACCGTCCCGGCATTCGCCGCCGTGCGCCAGGCTTTCGCCTTTGCGGGCAGTGCACAGGCCGGCAGCTTTCCCTACGAAGTACGCGGGCGCCTGGCAAGCGGCATAGGCGGTGGCACTCGCTTCGTCGACCACGGCAAGCTGTCGCTGCCGGCCGGGGGCCCGCTCGGCCCGTGACGGCGCGGCCGCCGCAGGGGTATGCCGCCGCGGCTTGCATTCACGGGCCGGCAATACACGGACACGACAAAGCCGCATAGAATAGCCCGATTGCCGGTACTGGGCACCCCCGTACGGAACCACGATGACGACGCGAGACGCAGATCCGCTAATGAACCCGGCCCCGGCGGTCAGCACCGACCCCGCTACGCTGATCGCCTTGCTCAACGAGGATCTGTGCGCGAGCCGATCGTTGCACGAACTCTCGCTGCATCTGCTGGTGGAGCATCAGCCGGAAGCACTGTATAGCCGTATCGTCGAAGCAGCCCGGCAACTCCTCGGCTCCGACTTCGCAAGCCTGCAAATGTTGTCCGGTGCCGAGCACGGGCGCGAGCGGCTCGACCTCATTGCGTATTGCGGCTTTACGCCGGCCGCGGCCGAACACTGGCGCGTCGTCCATATCGACTCGACAACGAGTTGCGGAGCCGCCTGGGCGCGCGGCGAGCGCGTGATCGTCCCCGACGCGGAAGCCTGGCCTGAGTTCGCCGGCACGGTCGACCTCGACGTATTCCGCGAGACCGGCATCCGGAGCATGCAGACCACGCCGCTGCGCGCCCGCGACGGCAAGCTGATCGGCATGCTCTCCACGCATTGGACGTTGCCTTATGCGCCAGGCGCACGGCAGCTTCAGCTCTTCGACATTCTGGCGAGCCAGGCGGCCAGCCTCATCGAGCGCACGAAAGCCGAGGCGCTGCTGCGCGAGCGCGAAGCGAAGCTCGCACATGTCGACCGCATGAAGGATCACTTTCTCGCGACGCTCGCGCACGAACTGCGCAATCCGCTCGCGCCCATCCGCAACGGCTTGCAGATCCTGCGCGCGAGCCCCGACCCGCGCGACGGGAAACACGTGCTCGACATGCTCGACCGCCAGCTCGGCCATCTCGTGCGGCTCGTCGACGACCTGATGGAAGTGGCGCGCATCAACAACGGCACCATTGCACTGCGCAGGCGGCGCATCGATATCCACACCGTGCTGGAAACCGCGCTCGACCTGAGCCGGCCAGCCATCGAGAATGCGCGGCATACGCTCACTGTGAGCGAGGCGGCTGAGCCTTTGCATCTGCATGGCGACGACGTGCGGCTCGCCCAGGTCTTTGCCAATCTGCTCAACAACGCGGCGAAATACACGCCTGAAGGCGGCCGCATCGACATTGCCGTGGAACGCGGCCTGGAACGCGTCGTCGTGACGGTCGCGGACAACGGCATGGGCTTCACGCAGGAGGAATCGCCCCTGCTCTTCACGTTGTTCGGACGTCTGCATCCGGAGCGGCACACGGACGGACTCGGCGTGGGGCTCGCGTTGTCGAAGAAGCTCGTCGAACTGCACGGCGGCACGATCTCGGCAGAGAGCGATGGGAGGAACCTGGGAAGCCGCTTCGTCGTTTCACTGCCTGTCGACCGGGCTTTCGAGCAAGCCGCGCCTAATGGCGCGGCGGCTGCCGCCGCCAACCTCGACGGCAAGAAGGTGCTGATCGTCGACGACAACCGCGACGCCGCCGACAGCCTCGGCGAACTGCTTGAAGTACTCGGTTGCGAATGTGCCGTATTTTACGATGGAAAAACGGCGCTCGATTCGCTGGAACGGACCGCGCCCGCGATCGCGTTCATCGATCTCGACATGCCGGGTCTGGACGGCTGCCAGTTCGCGCGGCGGGTGCGCGCGCGGGCGGACTTGCACGGCTTGTACCTGGTCGCGCTCACCGGCTGGGCCCAGGACAAGGACACGCTGCGCAGCGCGCAGGCCGGCTTCGACCGGCACCTCGCGAAACCCGTCGGCCTTGACCAGCTTACCGCCGTCCTGGCATCCGCACGCGCCTAAAAGCCGCTGATAAATCGCTGACAACCACGCCAGCGCCCAGCACGCCAGGCGCGCGGCACGCTTCCTGCGCTACGACTCTCGACCCGCCTGCTGCCGGCTCACTACGCTGCGCAGGCCCACGACCGACGAGGGGACGCGCCATGGCAGATATCGATCGACTTGCGGCTGAATACGGCACGGCACGCGCCGGGGAGCCGCCATATGGACGTGCACGCGCCGCCGTTTCCTGGAGCGCGGTCGTGGCCGGCGCGGTGGGCATGGCCGCCTTTTCCCTCATTCTGCTCACGCTCGGCACAGGCCTCGGCCTTTCGTCCCTCTCGCCATGGCCCGGCAGCGGCGCGCACGCCAAAACCTTCGGCGTGGCGGCCATTATCTGGATTTGCGTGACGCAAGTGATGTCCGCCGGGCTCGGCGGGTATCTCGCCGGGCGGCTGCGTCGGCACTGGCCCGGCGTCGGCACCGACGAGACGCACTTTCGCGACACCGCGCACGGCTTTCTTGCCTGGGCACTCGCCACGCTCCTCACCGCCGCTATCCTCACGTCGGCCATTTCGGGGCTGGCGCGCGAGGGCGTGAGCGTGGGCGCGCAAAGCGCCGAACGCATGGCGAGCGGCACCGGCGCGCTCAACCGTGGAAACGCCCTTGCCGCCTACAGCACCTGGCCCATGGGCTATCTGATCGATGGCATGCTGCGCCCGGCCGCAGGCGCTGCGGCACCCGCCGCTGCCGGAGCTTCAGGCGCTTCGGACACCTCGGGCGCGGACCAGGTCTTCGCGACCGCGCAACAGAAGCAGGAGATTGCGCGAATCTTCCTCAACAGCCTGCCTGCCGGCGGGGCGCTTTCGCCCGACGACAGCGACTACGTGGCGCGCATCGTGGCGCAAAAAACGGGGCTCGCGCCGGCAGATGCCCGCGCCCGCGTCACCACCACCTGGTCGCGCTTGCAGGAGAAGGCGCAAGCCGAGGAAAACGCCGCGCGCGCCGCGGTGGAAACGGCCCGCAAGGCGAGCGTCCACGTCACGCTGTGGCTCTTCATCTCCCTGCTGATGGGTGCATTTGCCGCGAGTCTTATGGCGACGATCGGCGGCAGGATGCGCGAGTTTTGAGGCGATTTTTATCCACACGGCAATGACGCCAATTTCCGAACCGTCAGGAGGCTGACATGCGCTCGATACTTCTTTATCTGCTCGGCGTTCCCATTCCGATCATCATTCTCATCGCGCTCTTTTGGCATTGACGTTACGACGTATTTGCGGTCGGCGCGCTTGAGATATTGGTCGGGGCACTGATTTTGCGGCACCACGAACGCGCGCGTCGTCAATCGCGCGACACGCCAGGCTTTTGGATAAACACACAGGAGAACGAATCATGGACACGAGACACGCACACGCCATCGCGAACAAGGTCGCCGGTGAAGCGCAGCATCTGACCGGCAACATGCTGGGCGACCCCGCCATGAGACTCGCCGGCAAGGCCAGGGTCCTCTATGGCAAATCGCAACAGGCGTTGAACAATGCCGCCGACGCCACGCGCGACAACGTCGCCGACAAGCCGATGACGGCGCTCGGACTCGCCGTCGCCATTGGCTTTGCGCTCGGCGCGGCATGGGCCTTGAACCGCAACAGAACTGAAGACGAGGAAGATCAGGACGCACGCAGCGGCGTCACGACTGCTCGATGAGCGTCTTGATCCGCTCGGCCTGCCCGGCATCGACCGGGTTGTAGACGATCATGTGGAGGTCCGGCCGGCCATCGACGGAAAACGCCGACTGCTCCAGCGCGATCAGCCCGAGCGTGGGATGGTGCAGGCGCTTGACGTTGTCGGCTTCTGCGTGCGTGAGCACTTCGTTGTCGCGCCACAGGGCGTCGAACTCGGGGCTGACGCTGCACAGTTCCTCGACGAGTTCACCCACTGCCGAAACGAGGCCAGCGCGCGCAACGTCGGCCCGGAAGGCGCCCACCACGAAGCGGGCCACGCTGTCCCAGTCGTGCTGCTTGGCGCGCACGTCCGGGTTGCAGAACAGGAAGCGCAGAATGTTGCGCTGGCCGGGCGGCAGCTTGCCGTAGTCGGTCAGCACGATGGCGGCGGCGCGATTCCAGGCCACGACTTCCCAGGTGGCCGTCTTGACGATGGCCGGGCTGAAGCGCAGCGAGTCGAGCAGGCGTTGCAGCCGCGGATTGACGCCGTCCACGGGCTTGTAGCGCACTTCGGGCGGCCGCCCGAGCCCCAGCATGAAGAGGTGCTCGCGCTCCGGATCGGTGAGCAGCAGCGCGTTGCAGATGCGCTCGAGCACCTCCGGCGAAGGCGCGCCGCCGCGCCCCTGTTCGAGCCACGTGTACCAGGTCGGACTGATGTTGGCGCGCTGCGCGACTTCTTCGCGACGCAGCCCCGGCGTGCGCCGGCGGCCGCTGAAGCCGAAACTCGCGGGGTCGAGGCGCGTGCGGCAACGCCTCAGGAAGTCGCCGAGCGACCCCGCCGAATGGATCGGCATGGAGAGCCTGTTAGTCATCTTAATATGATGAACTCACTACTTTAACGGTATAGAGAATTTGGAGATAGTACGCCAGTCATGACCCAGGAGAGATGACCATGCGTATTTTTCTGACCGGCGCGACCGGCTTCATTGGCTCGGCGCTCGTGCCGGAACTCATCGAAGCCGGTCACGAGGTGATCGGCATGACCCGCTCCGAGGCGGGCGCACAGGCGCTCGCCAGCGCAGGTGCCCGTGTGCATCGCGGCACGCTGGAGGACCCGCAGACGCTGCGCAGCGGCGCCGAGCAGGCGGACGCCGTGATCCATACCGCCTTTGATCACGACTTCTCGCGCTTCGTCGAGAATTGCGAAAAAGACAAGCGCGCCATCGCGGCGCTCGGCGCCGCGCTCGCCGGCTCCGATCGACCGTTGCTCATCACCTCCGGCACGGGCATCGGCAGCGGCCCGCACGGCGCGCTGGCTAGCGAAGATGTCCTCAATACGAGCCACCCCAATCCGCGCATTGCGTCTGAACTGGCCGGGCAAGTGCTGCTGGAGCAAGGGCTCAACGTGGGCGCGGTGCGGCTGCCGCAGGTCCACAACCCGCTGCGCCAGGGGCTCATTACGCCGCTCGTCGCGATCGCGCGTGAAAAAGGCGTTTGCGCCTATGTGGGCGACGGTGAGAACCGCTGGCCGGCCGGCCATTTGTCCGACGTCGTGCGCCTGTACCGGCTCGCCGTGGAAAAAGGGCAGCCCGGCGCGCGCTATCACGCGGTCGGCGAAGAAGGCGTGAGCAGCCGCGAAATCGCCGAAGCGCTGGGCCGCGGGCTCGGCCTGCCAGCCGTTTCGATCGCACCGGAGGACGCGGCCGCGCATTTCGGGTGGATGGGTATGTTCGTCGGCATGGACATGCCCGCTTCGAGCGCGCTCACCCAGGCGCGGCTCGGCTGGCGCCCGACCGGCCCGACGCTCATCGCCGATCTGAATGAAGCACGCTTCTCCGAGGTGTGAGCTTCAGGTTGCGGGGTCGCGTCGCGCGTCATGCGCGCGCAACACCTCGGCGAATCTGCCCGGTTCCCAGTCCTCGCGCAGCGCGCGCTGCATGAGCGCCTGCTGGCTTTCTGGCGCGAGGCCGCCCACAGGCGGGTCGCGGTCGAGATTGGTGGGAAACGGATAGCCCTCCGCGCAGGATGCGATGGCCGCAACGGTCGCGAGTTCGACTGCGGCGCCTGCGCGTCCTTTCCTTTGGCGCTCGTACAGCACGGGATAAATCGCTTCGCACATGCTCGTGCGGTCGAGCGCCTCCATTGCGCGACCCATAGCCGATGAAACTTGCAGCAGGTTCGCCATGCGCTGCACGTCGGCTGTACGGTTCGCGCCCGCCGCATGAAAGAGCGCGGGATTGAAGAATATGGCGTCGCCCTTTGCGAGCGGCAACTGCACGCAATGCGCCTCGAAATACTCGCGGAAATCAGCACGCCGCCATGCAAGATAGCCCTCAGCATAGCGCTGCGAGTACGGCAAGAGTTTCGTCGGTCCGCTCTCGACCGGCATATCGCTGTGAGCGACAGCCCCCTGGAGCGTGAGGAAAGGCGATACGTGATGCACGTGCGCCGGATAGCGTTGCGCCTCCTCGATAGTCTGGAATCCCAGGTGATAATCGCGGTGCGCTTCTTGCGCCGCGCCGCCAGGACGCACGACGTTGACCTGCGAGGTCATCTGATAGCACGGACCGAGCCACGCCTCGCACATGGCCATGAGCGGCAGGTTCGCGAAGTAATCCACAAATACGGAGGGCGCTCTGAGGCAAAGCTTCTGTTGCGCATTCCAGATGCGGTCGTTCGCGCCTGCCTTCGCAAAATGGTCCGCACCAGTCGTGCCCTTCTCCCGCTCGTCGCGAATGATGGATTCGAACACCGCGGTCGCGTCGTCCACTGGCTGCGTGTTTGCGTAAGCGCGTTCGAGCACCAGCACGCCAGCGCCGTCGCGCAGCACGTACGCCCACTCGGCCTGCAACTGTGCGCGCTGCATCGCGTCGTCAAGTACGGTCTGGAGTGCCTGGCAGTCGTACACCGGAATGCGCTGCCGCACATCGCTCGCGAAACGCAACGGGCGTCCGTCGTCGCGCAGCCGGTTCACGAATGCGTCTAGCGAACACTCTCGCTCGGCGTACCATTGCCGCCCCAAATCCGCCACAGGTGTCTCGTGCTGATTCATGCGTGTGCCTCCGGTTGGACTCAAGCATAACGTTGGCAGCCGGCGCCGTGGATACCAAAAATCTATCAAAAACACATCAGCCAGGCGAATGCGTCGCTGCGCGCACACGTCACGCCAGCGGAAACCCATCCTTGAACGTCTGCCGCAGGAATTCCGCAAAGTGCTTGACCGCACGCGGCACCTGCGCCCCATACGGCCGCACGACGTGCAGTTGCGAAGCGTACGCGCCCACCGGACGCCAGTTGGGCAACAGCACCACAAGCTTGCCCGCCTGCAGCGCCGCCTGCGCGCTGAAGTCGGGTAGCAGCGCAATGCCGAGATGTTCGAGCGCCGCGTCGCGCAGTGCTTCGCTGTTGTTCGCCGAGAATGGGCCGTTCACCGTTACCGTCTCGCGTGCGCCTTCCGCGCGGCGGCCAGCTTTTTCGAACGACCACACGCCCGCACCCAGCGCACGTGGATAGAACAGACAGTCGTGCTGCGCGAGATCGGCGGGCGTTTGCGGCGTGCCGCGCTGCTTGAGGTAAGTGCGCGTGGCGACGATGACCGAGCGCGTGTCGCACAGCTTCCAGGCCACGTGCGTTTCGGGCACCTGCGCGCTATGGCGGATCGCGAGATCGAACCCTTCGGTCGCAATCGAGGTAAGCCGGTCGGAAAGCTCCAGTTGCACGCGCACTTCGGAATGGGCGCGCGAAAACTGCGCAAGCCGAGGCACCAGTTGCTGGCGCGCGAAGGCCACGGGCGCGGTGACGCGCACGGTGCCGCGCGCCACATCGGCCATCTCGCGCACGCTTGCAAAACTCGCGGCGATGCTGTCGAACTGCGCACGCGTGTCTTCCACGAGGCGCAGCCCTGCTTCCGTGAAGCGCACGCTACGCGTGGTGCGCTGCACAAGCGGCACGCCCGCCACTCGCTCCAGTTCGGCAATGCGCTGGCTCACTGCCGCCTTGCTCACGCCCAGGCGCGCCGCCGCTGCGGTATAGCTGCCCTGGGTGGCGAGCACATTGAGCCAGTGCAAATGCGTCCAGAGTGCCTCGACTCGCTGCGTATCCATGAATGAAAGTCCGCGTCAAAACTCGTGATCCCCGCGCCGATACTAGCATGCCGACTGCGCATCTTTCACAGACTCCGCGAGCGATTGTTCACAACTGAAAACAATCAATTCAGCGACAGAGTCTTTCCCGGCCCCTGCGGTCTCCGTAGACTGGCGGCACGCAATCACCAGACGAGGAGATGACATGCAGGCCTACACCGATTCCGCAGACGTGATCCACTTTATCGGCGGCAAGACCGAACGCGGCGCGGGCGACCGCACGCAAGCGGTCTTCAACCCCGCGACCGGCGCCGCCGCGCGCCGTCTCGTACTGGGTGAAGTCGCCGACGTGGACGCCGCCGTGGCGAGCGCGAAAGCCGCGTTCCCGGCCTGGCGCGACACGCCGCCCATTCGGCGCGCGCGCGTCATGCTGCGTTTTCTCGAACTGATGAACCGCCATAAGGACGAACTCGCGGCCATCATCACGGCCGAGCATGGCAAGGTGTTCTCCGACGCGCAGGGCGAAGTCGCGCGCGGCATCGACGTGATCGAGTTTGCCTGCGGCATTCCGCAACTGCTCAAGGGCGACTACACCGAGCAGGTTTCCACGGGCATGGACAACTGGACCGTGCGCCAGCCGCTGGGCGTGGTAGCCGGCATCACGCCGTTCAACTTCCCCTGCATGGTGCCGTGCTGGATGTTCCCGGTGGCGCTCGCAGCGGGCTGCACGTTCATTCTCAAGCCTAGTGAGCGCGATCCCTCGGCCTCGCTTTTCATGGCGCGTCTGCTCAAGGAAGCCGGCCTGCCCGATGGCGTATTCAACGTTGTGCAGGGCGACAAGGTCGTGGTCGACGCCCTCCTCGCGCACCGCGACGTGAAGGCTGTGAGCTTCGTGGGCTCCACGCCGATCGCGAACTATATCTACGAGACCGGTGCGAAGCACGGCAAGCGTGTGCAGGCGCTGGGCGGCGCGAAGAACCACATGGTCGTGATGCCCGACGCCGATATCGAACAAACCGTGGATGCGCTGATCGGCGCGGGCTACGGGTCGGCCGGCGAGCGCTGTATGGCGATTTCGGTGGCGGTGCTGGTGGGCGACGTGGCCGACAAGATCGTGCCGCGCCTCGCCGAGCGCGCCCGCACGCTGAAGATCAGGAACGGCATGGAAGCCGACGCGGAAATGGGCCCGATCGTCACGAAGCAGGCGCTCGAACGCATCGAAGGCTATATCGCGACCGGCGTGGAAGAAGGCGCGACGCTCGTGGTCGACGGGCGCGGCCTGAAGGTGCCGGGCCATGAAAATGGCTTCTTCACCGGCGGCACGCTGTTCGACAACGTCACGCCTGAAATGCGCATCTACAAGGAAGAGATCTTCGGGCCGGTGCTCGCCTGCGTGCGCGCAAAGGACTTTGCCGAAGCGGTGCAACTGATCAACGACCACGAGTTCGGCAACGGCGTGGCCTGCTTCACGCGCGACGGCAATGTGGCGCGCGAGTTCGGCCGCCAGATCGAAGTGGGCATGGTGGGCATCAACGTGCCGATTCCGGTGCCGATGGCATGGCACGGCTTTGGCGGCTGGAAGCGCAGCCTCTTCGGCGATATGCACGCCTATGGCGAAGAAGGCGTGCGCTTCTATACAAAGCAGAAGTCGATCATGCAGCGCTGGCCGGAAAGCACCGAAAAGGGTGCCGAGTTTTCGATGCCGGTGGCGAAGTAACGACTGTTGGTGAACGAAAAAAGCCCACTTCATCGTGGGCTTTTTCTATGGTGGCGCGGACTTACAACTGCCCCCGCCGGGAGCAGATCTGAGCGATCCGCGCGATCGCGGAAGGTTCTCTCGCGCCCGGCATATTCTGCAGGATGCACTCGTGATATGCCTTCTCGCGCGGCAACAGCATTTCGCCATTGCGATACAGCGCGTAGCACGAGCGCTGGATATAGTTCGATGCGGCCTCATTGCGGGCGTCGCGCAATCCAGCCAGCATACAATCATCATAGGACGACTGACCATCTGCCAGCGCGGCGTGCGCGCAGAGCAGGCCGACCAGACTAATCGAAGTCCGCAGGGCGGAACTCCATCGAAGATGCCTTGTCATGACTTTCCTTATTATGATTTTCGTCTGTCTGCGTGAGTTTGCGTGGCACAAACACCGAGCCTCGCTGTTGCAGCAGTGTATCAAAGGACGTCATTCATGCTTCGATGGAGGCGTCATCCGCGAGTAACGCCGCGCGGGCTTTCAAGCGCTGGCTAGTCAACGAAATGGATGGAGACGCCCCATGACGGATACCGCTTCGCCGCGCCGCAAGCGCACGGCGCGTTTCGTGGAGATCGCGCAAGCCGCGGGCGTGAGCCCCGCCACCGTCGACCGCGTGCTCAACGAGCGCGGCAGCGTGTCCGCCGCGATGCGCGCGCGTGTCGTAGCTGCCGCCCGCCAGCTCGGCGTGCCGCGTGTGTTGCCCGAAACGTATCACGGGCTCGTACATATCGACGTTTTGCTGCCGCAAAACAGCGCGCCGTTCTTCCAGCGGCTGACACTGTGCCTCGAACGCTCCATGCAAATGCTCGACCGGCGCATCGTGCTGCATCGGCAGTTCCTGCCCGAAGCCGACGACGACGTCATCACGCGCGCCATCCTGAAACCGAACTACAAACGCGCGGGCTTGATCGTCACCACGCACGATACGGCGGCGGTGCGCGACGCACTGCGCACCGTGATCGTCCAAGGCGAGGCCGTGGTGACGATGGTCACCGATATCGATGCGGTCGAGCGTGTGCATTACGCGGGCATCGACAACCGGCTTGCGGGCCGCACGGCGGGCTATTTCGTCGGGCGCCTCGCGAAAGCGCCAGGCCGCGTGCTGCTGATCTGCTCGCGCAAGGACTATCACGCGCATATCGAGCGGATCAGCGGATGCCGCGAACAATTGGCCGAATCGTTTCCGCACCTCGTTTGCGACGAGGAAGCCGTGGAATCGCTCGATGACGTGGACCAATGCCATCGCGCGGTGCTCAAGTCGCTCAAACGCGGCGACGTGGTCGGCATCTATAACAGCGGCTATGCGTCGGCGGGAATCGAGGCCGCGTTGCGCAAGGTGGGCGCGGCGGGAAAGATCGTGTGGGCCGGCCATGAAATGCTCGACCTGCACCGCCAGTACATCGAGCAGGGAACGATGGACATCGCCATCGACCAGGACCCGGACGGGCAGGTCATCTCAGCGCTGGAGCATGTGCTCAACGCATGCGGCGTGCTCGAAACGCCCGCGCCTCCGGGGCCGGTGGAGTTCCGGATTTTCTGCTCGGCGAATGTGAGGCGCAATCCGTATCTGGGCGTTGGGAATTGAGTTTCCCGTTTCAGGCGGCGGCACTTTCGCGCGCAGCTTCCTTTACGACCTCTAGCCACAGCTCGCGTATCCAGTCGCGCATGAGCAGCGATTCGCGCCAGCGGTCGGTCGTGTCGTTGCCGTCCGGACCGATGATCGCGTAAGGCTGCGGCCCGAGCTCGCAGGTGAACGCAAGCGTATCGTCCGCGCCCGCGCGCTTGCGCCACGAGTGAAAGCCATAGCGCCACCAGTCGAGAAAGAGATCCACCCATTTGCGGTGCGGCGCGAAGGATAGCTCGATCTGCACCTGTTCGCGGCTGGCCACGCGGCCATGAAAAGCCCAGGAAGCATCGAGTATGCGATGCATGAGCGCGTGATTCTCCTCCGATACCGGCCATGCGAACTCGCGCCCCACGAGGTAGTGCGAAATATCGCCGAGCAGCTTGAGGTCGGGCCGCGCGTCGAGCAGATCGAGCATGAAATACAGGTCTGTCGTCAGGCGGTCGCGATGCGTTTCGATGTAGACGGGTATGCTGACCTGCTCGGTCAGGCGTTGCCAGCCGTCCAGTAACGCGAGCGCCTCGCGCTGCGTGCGTGGGCGCACGTCGGGTTGAAGATCGACATGGTGCAGGCCGAATTCAGTGGCAAGTTCAAGCACCGGCTGCAAGTCGTCGACGGTCGTGGGGAAGCACTGGCCCTCGGCCGCCAGCCCGTATGATTTGCGTAGTTCGGCGAGGCGCTTTACGTCCTCGCGATTCGTGCAATGCGCGCTCACGCCGTCGAAGCCCGCTTCGGCGATCATCCGCACGTTTTCTTCGAGCGTGCGCTCGTAGCCATCGGTATGGCGGCGTTCCATCGACCAGAGCGACTGGAACACCAGGAGTCGTTGCGCCATCATGTCTCCGTTTTTCGTATCAAAGCAGGCTCTTGAGCTTGACCTCGGGGTTTGCCGCGCATCTGGCAACTGCGCTGGCGTCTCCGTGATCCGGTTGGCTGCTTCGTCGGATCAAACATAAGCGGCGCGCCAGTCGCGCTCAATGGAAATCTTGATGAAATTTCGTCAATTTATGCCGAGGTGGGCATGCTCCGCGTGCTGCTCTTCAGCGCCGAGCATGCGCGAAATATCCGCGACGAGCGCATCTACCGCCACGCGCACCTTCGACGGCATATGCCGCGCCTTCTGCCGCACGACGTGGACTTCGTCGCCCATCACGCTCTTGCTGTCCATGACGAGTTCGAGCCGTCCGTCGCTCAAATACGGGCCCATGAGCCAGCACGGCAGCCACGCGAGACCGGCGCCGGCGGCGGCCGCATCGGCAATCGCCAGCAGGTCGTCGAAGCACAGCCGCGACGCGAGCCGGCACTCCTCGACTTCACCGCCCGGGCCGCGCACACGCCACGCCGGAGTCTGCCCGGCGCGGCCATACGCGATGCCGGTATGCGTGGCGAGCGCGGCGACGTCCGCGGGCTTGCCGTGCTGCGCGAGATACGCAGGCGACGCGCAGATGCCCATCCGCTGCACGCCGAGCCGGCGCGCGACGAGCGTGCCGTAATCGGGCAGCGTGCCGATGCGCACGGCCAGATCGAAGCCGTCCTCGACGAGATCGGCCACGCGGTCGCTGAACGAGAGTTCGACATTCAGACGCGGATACTCCTCCACGAGCCGCCGCACCACGGGCGCGACGCACTGGCGCCCGAACAGCACCGGCGCACTGATCCGCAAACGCCCCGAGGGCTCGCGCCGGCCGTGATCGAAGGCGGCTTCCACGGCGCTCAGTTCGCCCAGCACGCGGCGGCACTGCTCGTAGTAGGCGTGGCCTTCGTCGGTGAGGCTCAAACTGCGCGTGGTCCGTTGCAGCAGACGCACGCCCAGGCGCTGCTCGAGCCGCGCGACGATCTTCGCGACCGCCGAGCGCGTCACGCCAAGACGCTCGCCCGCGGCAGCGAAACTGCCCGCGTCCACCACGTCCACGAATTCGGCCACGCCGCTCAGGCGATCGTCCATTGCTTGACTCCTTTTGTATCCCTTGCGGCGACAACGAAGGTCCAGAATCTCACCAATGTCGCCGCACAAGCAACACTATCATAGGTGCTCCCACTCGTACTGGAGCAGTCATGAACGCATGGAAACTCAAGGCCGGCAGTGGCCATGGCGCACTCGCGCGCACCGACTTCACGCCGCGCGCGAGCGGCCCGCATGACGTGGTCGTGAAAATTCACGCGGCGTCGCTCAACTATCGCGACCTGATGTTCGCGCGCGGCGATTACCTTGGACTCGGCGACGCGCCGCTCGTGCCGGTCGCCGACGGCGCGGGCGAAGTGGTCGAAGTCGGCGCGGCCGTCACGCGCTTCAAAGCCGGCGACCGCGTGATCAACACCTACTTCCCGCATTGGGTGGATGGCGCGCCCGCACCCTGGAAAGTGCGCGAAACGCCCGGCGCACAATTCGACGGCGTGCTGGCCGAGCGCTTCGTCGCCACGGAGACCTCGCTCGTTTCGATTCCCGCACACTTGAGCTACGAGGAGGCCGCGACAATTTCGTGCGCCGGCATCACGGCCTGGAATGCAATCTTCGTCGATGGCGCGGCGCAGCCCGGCGCGACCGTGGTGCTGCTCGGCACCGGCGGCGTATCGATCTGGGCGCTGCAACTCGCCCACGCGGCGGGCTTGCGGACCATCGTCACCTCGTCGAGCGACGAGAAGCTCGAACGCGCGCGCTCGCTTGGCGCGAACGAGACGATCAATTATCGTTCGCACTCCGAATGGCAGAACGAAGTGCTGAAGCTCACACGCGGCGAAGGCGCGGATATCGTCGTGGAAGTGGGCGGACGCGATACGCTGCCGCGCTCGGTGGCCGCGGCGAAGATGGGCGGGCTCGTTTCGATCATCGGCGGCGTGACGAGTTTCGCGGGCCCCGAACTCGCGCTGCTTCCGGTGATCGGCGGCTTCAAGCGGCTGCACGGCCTCATGGTCGGCAGCCGCACGATGCTCGACGACGTCACGCGTTTCATCGCCGCGCAGCAGATTCGCCCCGTGGTGGATCGCGTGTTCGGTTTCGATGAAGCGCCCGAAGCTTACGCGTGGCTCGAAGCCGGCAAGCATTTCGGCAAGGTGGTGATACGCGTGGCCTAATAACAGGCGCGCAGAAAAGCGAAGCGGGCACTCGAGGTGCCCGCTTCGTCATGGGTGTGAGTGTCGCTTTAGAAGACCGGATGCCCGTTGATCACGCTAGGCAGCCACGTCGAGAAGAACGGAAAGTAGGTGACCAGATTGATCGCGCTGAAAATCGCGAGATAGTATGGCCACGCGACCTTGGTCGTCTCCCCGATCGACACATCGCCGATTGCGCAGCCGATGAACTGCACCGAGCCGATTGGCGGGTGCACGAGGCCGAGCGCGCAGTTCAGCAGGATCATGATGCCGAACTGCACCGGACCCACGCCGCTATGCATGGCGAGCGGCAGGAATAGCGGCGTCGTGATGAGGATGTGCGCTGCCATGTCGATGAACGTGCCCAGAAACACCTGGATGATGTTGATGTAGAGAAGCATCAGCCAGGGAAGGGTCGTGGCATGTTCGAGCACGCGCTCGATGGCCTCCGGAATCTCCAGATACGCCATCTGGTAGCGCAGCATGTTCGACACCGCGATCAGCAGCAGCACGACACCCGTGGTCTTGGCCGCGCGAGAGAGGGCGAAGAACAGCTTCTCCTTCGTCATCGAGCGATAGACGACCACGGTGAGCGCGAGCGAATACACGACGGCAATCGCGGCCGCTTCCGTCGCGGTTGCAATGCCTCGCGCCACGCAGAAGAGAATGATCGCGATCACGAGCAAGCCAGGCAGCGCGCCGAGAAAAGCCCTCACCACGGCGAGCCAGCCGGGGAACATCTGCACCTTGGTCGAGCCGTCCGCGCTGAGCGGATAGCCAAAGCGGCGTGCCTGCCAGTACGCGGCAACCAGCACGAAGCCCATGACCCACAGCACCGGCAGCAGGCCCGAGAAAAGCAGGTCGCCGATCGAAACACCGCTCATCTGCTGACCATTCAGCGTGCCCGTAATGCCTTGCGCGGCGAACGCGTAGATGATCATGTTCGTCGAGGTCGGCATCAACGCACCGGCGAGCGACGAGTGCGTCGTCACGTTGACCGCATAGGCGGCGCTATAGCCTTCGCGCTTCATGAGCGGAATCACCACGCCGCCCATGGCCGAGGTATCCGCCGAAGGCGAACCGGAAACGCCGCCGAAGAGCGTGCACGCAACAACATTGGCCATGCCGAGGCCGCCGCGGAAGTGACCCACGGCGGCCTGGGCGAAGCGCAGAATGCGGTCGGCAATGCCGCCGTGCAGCATCAACTCGCCGGAGAAGATGAAGAACGGCACGGCCAGAAACGAAAACGCGTTCATGCCCGAGATCATCGACTGCATGGCAGTAGCGGCCGGCAGTCCTTCGTAAAGGTACGTGCTGACGCAGGCGAGACCCAGGGAGAAAGAAACCGGCACCCCAACGGCGAGGAGCACCAAAAAGCTGAGCGAAAGAATTGCGAGTTCCATGTTTGCCCTACTTAGCCTTGCGTACGAACAGCGCAAATAAATGCTCGAGCGAAAACAGCACGATGCAGGTGCCCGCCACGATCGGAATGACGTAGCGCACCGCTTCCGGCACGCCGAGAATCGCGATGCGGTCGTCCATGGTTGTTTCCGCCATTTGCAGGCAGCCGAAGAAAATCGCCACGCCAAGCGCGATCAGGCAGAGGTGCTGAAACGCCTCCGCGATCAGTTGCCCCCGCGGGGAAAGCTTCTTGACGAGCGAATCGAGACCGATATGCCCGCGCTCGCGCACCTTGAGCGCAGCCCCGAACATGGCGATGGTGACCACCAGCAGCAACGCGATCGGCTCCACGAAATCGGGTGCGCTCTCGAACACGTAGCGCATGATTACGCCGTAAAAGACGAGCACCGTCAGCACGGCGAGCGCAAGCGAGGCGAGGATCGTCAGCAGGCGAAACAGTAAATCGTTGGGGAGTTTCAGGAAGGTCATCATCCACCCTTGCACGGTACAGACTTCACAACTGCGTTCTTTCGGCTCCGCGCCGCTTGCGGCGCGGAGCCCCGGGCTTTAGTGAGTCGCCTGAATTTCGTCCACGATCTGCTTCATCTCGGGCGTCTTTTCATACTTCGCCCACACCGGCTGCATGGCCTTCACGAACGCTGCACGATCGACCTGCGACGCCGGAACGATGGTCGCGCCGCCCTTTTGCACTGTCTTGCCCGCCGTATCTTCACGCGCCGTCCAGAGCTTCACGTAGTACGGCACCGAGTCCGCCGCCGCCTTCTTGATGACCTCCTGCTCCTGCGGCGTGAGCGTGTCCCACACCTTCTTCGAGAACACGAGCACTTCCGGCGTCATGGCGTGATCGGTTTCGGAAAACACCTGCGCCACTTCGTAGTGCTTGGTTTCCTCGTACGACGGCAGATTGTTTTCAGCGGCGTCCACGAGGCCCGTCTTCAGGCCCGTATAGACTTCGGCGAACGGCATCGGCGTGGGCGTGCCGCCCATGGCCTTGATTTCGTCGACCATGAGGTCGGACGGTTGCACGCGCACCTTCAGGCCTTTCATGTCAGCCGGCGACTTGATCGGACGCTTCGCGTAGATCGAACGCGCGCCGCTCTCGTAGAACGTCAGCGCGATCATGCCCTTGGCCTTGAACGCGTCGAGAATCTTCTGGCCTTCGGGGCCGTACATCACCTTACGGAAATGGTCGATGTCGCGAAAAAGGAACGGCAGCGACGGAATCATCGACTCCGGCACGATCTCGTTGAACGCGGCGCCGTTGGCGCGAACCATGTCAAGCGCGCCAATGCGCACCTGATCGATCGTATCGTTCTCCGAACCCAGCGCGCTGTTGCCGAACACCTTGACGGAGTCTTTGCCGCCCGTCGCCTGCGAAATCTCTTCGCCCATGTGCTTGATCGCCATGTTGGTCGGGAACGTGTCGCTGTGAACATCGGCTACGCGGAACACGCGCGCGTGCGCGGCGCCTGCGGTGAGTGCGAGAGCCGCTGCCAGAACCGTCATTGCGGTCTTCGCGGTGCGTGCATTGCGTGAGTTGCGAAAGGTCTTTTTCATCGCTTGCCCCAAGAATGGAAGAGTTGTTTTCAAGCCGTGTTTGGGCTGATTAGCTGGCCAACCGGGTGTCTCAGAACCGGTGGATGATGCCTGCACCTACCGCGACCATGCTGCGGGACGAAGACGGCGTGGTCTGGAAGCCGTCGCCGATCGTCGCGGTCGCGTTGATGATTTGCGTACCGTTGCCTGCCGGCGTGAGAGTCTTGCCGTTTGCACGCTGGAAAGCCTGCAACGCGTAAAGTCCCGTGCGCTTGGAAAGCGTGTAGTACTCCGAGAGATTGAACTGCTGGTATTGCGCGCTGCTCGTGATGCCGTTGGCTCGCGTTGCGCGCGTATAGCTGTAGCCCGTCGCAAAGTCCCACGTCGGAGCCGGCTTCCAGTGCAGGACGACGCCGCCCGTATTGAAGATCGCGGTGTCGTGGAAGCCCGATCCCACGCCGGGGATGTACTGCACATTCGAGTAAGTCGCGGTGAGGTCGAACTGGCTGTTGAACGTATAGCCCGCGCCCACGGCAAAGCGCTGCTGTGCGCGCGCCGACTGGTAGCCGTAGGTCACCGCGGAAACGCCGGCCTGTGCGCCCGCGTTGGACGTGGTCGTATCTGCACCGAAGGCCCCGCCGTTCACGTTCGAGTTGTTGATGCGCGAGAAACCCACCGCCATGCCGAACGGCCCCATGGCGTACTGCGCCGCGGCGGTCCACGTCGAGCCTTGCGTCACGCTGCCAGGCACACCAGCGAGCGAGTACGAACCACTCACAGTAAAACCATGAATTTTCGGCGACGTGTACAGCAGCGTGTTATTGGCGCGATAGATCGTGTCGAGACCGTCGAGATCGCCCGGATGCGCGCCATAAAAACCGGTGAGCCACGTGGTCGGGCTGTAGGGCGAAAGCATCTGGTAGTACGAAGCGTACTGGCGGCCCGCCGTGAGCGAACCGTAGGTGGGATTCGTCACGCCCACGAACGCTTGCCGGCTGAACATGAGCCCGCTCGTCGATTGCGCGCCGGTTGCGCTGTTGAAGCCCTGTTCTAGCTGGAAAATAGCCTTCGTGCCGCCGCCCAGGTCCTCTGCACCCTTCAGCCCGAAGCGGCTGCCAGCCCACACGCCGTTGATCATCTTGACCGCCGAACGGCCGCCCGAGGTCGAACCGAGTGTCGTTTGGCTCGACTGCCAGCCGATGCCCGTATCGACGATACCGTAGAGCGTCACGCTGCTTTGCGCAAAGGCAGGCGCAGCGCCCGCAATCGCCACCCCGACAACGGCGCATTTCAAACGGCGTGTGTTCTCCGACATTCTCCGATCTCCTTTTGTTTTTCGTGTGCCACTTCTGGAAAACGTTTTCTCAAATTTAATGCGTTCCTTTCGAAATGGCTAGTAGGTAGTTACGCGGAGCGGCGCAGCGATGGTGCGCGCGTGTGGATCGTCGAGAGCAGGCGTGACGAGGCCGCCGGCCGTCGACTGGCGGCCAGCGAGCGTGAAGTTCGGAGATCAGGGAATCAGCGGCAGGCGGCGGTCGAGTCGCGCACGACGAGGCGGGGTTCGAGCACGACCTGCTCGACATCCGCGCGGCCAGCCAGGACGTCGATGAGCTTTTGCATGGCCAGTTCGCCCATTCGCTCGCTCTGCCCGTCGATGGTGGTCAGGCGCGGCTCCACGTATTCGCCGTAGGGCACGTTGTCGATCCCGGCGACCGAGACATCCTGCGGCAGGCGAAAGCCGAGCGACCTCGCCTCCTTCATGAAGCCAAGCGCGATGAGGTCGTTGTAGCAGATCACGGCCTGCGGGCGCTTTGGGCCCAGCATCACACGCGAGCAGGCCTGTTCGCCTGCCTGGGCGGTCGGCGCGTGTGTCTCGTACACGTCGAGCGTGAGGCCGGCTTCTGCAAGCGCCTCGGTTGCGCCAGCAATACGCTCGTCATTGATGGTCGCCGCTGCGAACCCGAGATAGGCCACGTGCCGGTGCCCGAGATTGAGCAAATGACGCACCAGCATGGAAGTCGCGAGCCGGTTGTCGAAGCCGACGGTGGGAATGTCGAGCCCGCGCACGGTCCTGAGCATGACGATGGGCTTACCTAGTTTCATCGTCCACCTGGCGATTTCCTCGGACGCGCGCGAGCTGACGATGAGCCCGTCCACGCGTGGTGAAAGCGCTTCGATAAGCGAGCGCTCGCGCGCGAGATTTTCTTCGGCGTCCACGAGAAGCAGCGTGTAGTCGTGCTGGAGCGCAACGCGGTTCGCGCCCTTGACCACGTTCGTGAAGTGCGGGTTCGCGATGTCGAGAATGGCGACGCCAATGGTGCGCGTGCGCCCCGTGATCATCGAGCGCGCAAGCGGATTCGAGCGGTAGCCGAGCGACTCGATGGCGTCCTTGACCTTCGCTTCCACCGCCGGCGAAAAGCGTTGCGTGCCGTTCACGTACTTCGATACCGTCGCGACCGAGACGCCGGCCATCGCGGCGACATCGCGAATCGTCGGGGAACCACTTTTCATAGGTTGGCAACGCCCAGGGATGTTCGACGGCGAGCATTGTCGCAGAAACGGACCTGGGGTGAACCCCGTATTCGAAGCAGGTATTCCTCCATTGACGCTGTGACTGCCGGTGGCTATATTCGGAAAACGTTTTCCTTGTCTCTATCAATATCAAAATAATTCCCAGGGAGCCCTGATGTCGCAACACTCACTTTCCGCCAAACCGTTCGGCCGCCTTCTTCTTACTGGCGCGGGCGGCAATCTGGGCCGTCAGTTGCGCGGTGCGCTCGCGAACTGGGCCGACATTGTTCGCGTGAGCGACATCACGGAACTGGGCGAGGCGGCGCCGCACGAGGAAACGCGCCGCGTCGACCTCTCGGACCGCGAGGCGGTCATGCAACTCGTGGAAGGCGTGGATGCGATCGTGCACCTGGGCGGCATCTCCATCGACGCGCCGTTCGACGATCTGCTCGAAGCCAACATTCGCGGCACGTACAATCTCTATGAAGCCGCGCGCAAGCACGGCATCAAGCGCATCGTCTATGCGAGTTCCAATCACGTCACGGGCTTTCATCCGGTCACGAGCGTGCTCGATACCGATGCCGCGCACCGGCCAGACAGCTTGTACGGCGTGACGAAATGCTTCGGCGAATCGCTGTCGCGCTATTACTTCGATCGCTTCGGCATCGAAACGGTATGTCTGCGCATTGGTTCATCGTTCGAAGAACCGAAGAACGCACGCATGCTCGTCACGTTCCTGAGCTATCGCGACTTCATCGAACTCGTGCGCTGCTCGCTGTTCACCAATCGCGTGGGTCATACGATCGTGTATGGCGTGTCGGACAACCCGGCAAGCTGGTGGGACAACGGCAAGGCGGGTTTCCTGGGCTACCGGCCGCGCGACAGCTCGGCGGCGTACGCCGGGCGCTTCCCGGCGGCTGCGCCGAACGCCGAGCTTGCCGACGCCGCACAGCAGTATCAGGGTGGACCGTTCGTGCTTGGCGAGCCGATGCAAGGCGCCGACCTTTGATCGGATTCCTGATGATGCGGGAGACCGGCTCGATAGCCTGAAGGCAGCCCGCTCTGGCCGCGAAGCGGCTGGGTGGGGTTAGGCTACGCCGGACAGTTAGTTGCAGCTTTGTAATTGCAGCTTGATCGGCGCCACATGCCCGCGGTCGCACTCGCCGGGAACCTGATACATACTACAGGCTGTATTCGCAAATTACAGTCTGTGGTTTGTATTTTTACTTTACAACGTATAGACTGTATTCGACTGCGCCGCGCGTTTCCGTTTGCATCGGCCGCTTGCATCCGCATTTAGCCGCCCGGAGTTGCCGTGGACTACCCTCTCAAGACCCTGAGCCAACTGCGCCCGATCCTCGTCGGCTTCCGCAAGAAAGCCGGCCTCACCCAGAAAGACGTGGCCGCGCGGCTCGGCATCTCGCAGCAAAGCTATGCCGCGTTCGAGGCGAATCCCGAAGCGGCGAGCGTCGAGCGGCTCGTTCGGGTTCTGCGGCTCGTCGACGTCGAAATCAAGCTCGGCGCGCCCGAAGCCAAAGCATCGCCGGTCGCGGAGAAAACCACGCCCCGTGCGGTCAAAGCCCCCGCGGCCGCAGCCAAGATGTCGAGAGCGGCCAAGCCCCCGGCCGCCCGCAAACGCACACAAACCCGCACCACGCCGGCAGCCGACGTGCCGCCGCGCCAGTCCGCCACGCGCCGCAAGCCGAGGGAGAACTGGTGAGCGCACGTCCACGTCTACCCAACCGGCTCGACCTGTGGATGAACGGCCTGCCCGTGGGCTACTGGGAGAGCGTGCGCGGCAACGAACGCCTCGCGTACCTCGACAGCTGGGTCGACGACGAGCAAGGCCGCCCCCTCTCCCTCTCGCTGCCGTTCACGCCCGGCAACCAGCCCTGGCGCGGCCAGATCGTCGCGGACTATTTCGACAACCTGCTACCGGACAGCGACCGAATCCGCAGACGCATCGCTGCGCGCTACCAGACGGGCGGCACCTCGCCGTTCGAGTTGCTCGCCGCGCTCGGCCGTGATTGCGTGGGCGCGCTGCAAATTCTGCCCGCAGGCGTTGCGCCCGCCAGCCTGAGGAGCATCAAGGGGCGAGCCCTGAGCGAAGGCGACATCGCGCAACTGCTGCGAGAAACCACCGCCACGCCGCACGCGGGCGAGCACGATTCCGTGGGCAGCCTGCGGCTGTCCATCGCCGGGGCGCAGGAAAAGACCGCGCTGCTGCGGCATGGCGGGCAGTGGCTGCTTCCTGAAGGCAGCACGCCGACCACACACATCCTGAAACTGCCGCTCGGCCTCGTCGGCAACATGCGCGCCGACATGCGCACCTCGGTGGAAAACGAGTGGCTGTGCACGCGGATCATCGCGGCCTACGGCTTGCCCGTCGCGCCCTGCGAAATCGCGCAATTCGAAGATATGAAGGCACTGGTCGTGGAGCGTTTCGACCGGCGCCTTGCCAGCGACGGCAAATGGATCCTGCGCCTGCCGCAGGAGGACCTGTGCCAGGCCACGGGCACGTCCGGGCTCGCGAAGTACGAAGCCGACGGCGGCCCGGGCATCGACGCGATCATGCAAGTCCTGGACGGTTCCGCGCAGGCCGCGGCCGACCGCCGCCATTTCTTCGTCACACAAATCGTCTTCTGGCTGCTCGCCGCAACGGACGGCCATGCGAAGAACTACAGCATCGCGCTGCTGCCCGGCAGCGAATACGCCGCCACGCCGCTCTACGACGTGCTCAGCGCGCATCCTGTCGTCGGCCGGGGCCGCAATCATATTGCGCCGCAGCGCGTGAGCCTCGCGATGTCCGTGCGCGGGCGCAACCGGCACTATCGCGTCGAGGAGATCTATCCCCGGCACTGGATCGCGCAAGGTCAGCGCGTGGGATTCGCCGCGGCGGAAGTCGAAGCGATGCTCTCGCAGGTGGCGGCGCAAACACCGCGCGTGATCGAAGCCGTCTCGGCGCAGATCCCTGCCGGTTTTCCCGAAGACGTAGCCGACGCCGTCTTCGCCGGCATGCGCAGGCTCGCCGCGAGGCTGACCGCCGGGCTCGCGATTTAAGCGACATCAGCCGCGCGCGAGATCCTCGTCGTCGATCGCGCGCGTGAGCAGGTCGAGAAAAGCCTGCATGGTCTGCGGCAGCGTGCGGCCCGCCATCGTCTGGATCTGCAGCGTGCGCTGATGCAACTCCGGGTTCGTGAGCGGCACGGCGGCAAGCCCCTCCACCTCTAGACGGCCGCGCACGGTCAGATAGCCGGTGAACGTCACGGCATCGGTCAGGCGTACGAATCTTTGCAGTGCGACATGATAGTTGCTGACGAACACCGGCTCGAAGATCAACCCTTCGGGGCCGCACGCGATGTCGAGGAGTTGGCGGATCGTCACGCCCTGGTTGTTCATGGCGACCGGCCACGGGATCAAATCGCGCAACGAAAGCGACTCTCGCGCCGCCAGCGGATGATCGCGCCGCATGAGCGCGAATATCGGTGCGCGCTGCGAATAGTGCACGGCAATTTCTTTCTCCGGCGCGAGGCTGAAACACAGCGCGATATCGGCCGTGCCCTCTCGCACACGCTGCGTCGCAACAGAAGGCGCCGACACGTCTAGCTGAAAATGCGTTTGCGGATACGTCCTGAGGAAGTGCGCGAACACCTGCGGCAGAAAGTCGGGCGCCAGACCTTCGGAGCTTGCAATGCGTATGGTCGCGCGGCCACCCTCGCTCAGCCCGCGAATCTCGCCGACCACGCGCTCCGCTTCGAGGAGGCTGCGCCGCGCGTGCTCCGCGAGCATGCGCCCCGCCTCGCTCAGCACCATGCCACGCGGGCGCCGCTCGAATAACGGCGTGCCGAGTTCCTCTTCGAGCCGGGCGATCTGGCGGCTGAGCGCCGAAACGGCCACGTAAAGCCGTTCGGACGCCTTGCTCAGCGAGCCGCTGCGGGCCACTTCCAGAAAATAGCGCAGTGCGGTGTTGTCCATGTCGATGATCGCGGTCTCGTCCGCTTTGCCGTTTCGGCAAAGATAGATCACAAATATTGTAATTGTGCAGAAATATCGGTGACGGCAGGATCGTTCGACGGCCTTAACACAGGGAGAAGCGAGTTGACTCGTGACATCGCCATTCAAACCGCAGCCGGTCAATACGATTCAGGCCACTTCCTGAACGATCTGCGCCGCCGCGTGGCGTATCGCACCGAGAGCCAGGAGCCGGACAGCGGCGAGCGCCTGCGCGGTTATCTGGACGAGGAACTCACACCGCTCCTGATCGAATGGGGCTTCACCTGCCGTGTCGTCGAGAATCCCGCCAAAGGCGCGGGCCCGTTCCTGATCGCCCACCGCCACGAAGACGATGCGCTGCCCACCGTGCTCAGTTACGGCCACGGCGACGTGGTGCGCGGCTACGACGCGCAATGGCGCACGGGCCTCACGCCGTGGGACGTGACCGTCGAGGGCGAGCGTTGGTACGGCCGCGGCACCGCCGACAACAAAGGCCAGCACAGCATCAACCTTGCCGCGCTCAAGGCCGTGCTCGACGCACGCGGCGGCAAGCTCGGCTTCAACCTCAAACTGCTGTTCGAAACGGGCGAGGAAGTCGGCTCACCGGGCCTGCACGAACTCTGCACGCAGTTGCGCGACGAACTCGCCGCCGATGTGCTGATCGCCTCCGACGGCCCGCGGCTGAGCGCGCACCGCCCGACGATCTTTCTCGGCTCGCGCGGCCTCGTCAATTTCAAGCTCGAACTGACGCTACGCGAAGGTGGCCATCATTCGGGCAACTGGGGCGGCCTCTTGCGCAATCCGGGCGTCGTGCTCGCGAACGCGATCGCCTCGATGGTCGACGCAAACGGCAAGATTCTCGTAGAAGGCCTGCGCCCGCCGCCCATTCCGGAATCCGTGCGCCGCGCGCTCGCCGATATTCGCGTGGGCGGCAATCCGGGCGAGCCCGAAGTTGATCGCGACTACGGCGAGCCGGGCCTCACGCCCACCGAGCGCGTGTTCGGCTGGAACAATCTGGAAGTGCTCGCGTTCCGCACAGGCAACCCCGAAAAGCCCGTGAACGCGATTCCGCCGCACGCTATCGCTTATATGCAGATTCGTTTCGTCGTCGGCACGGACTGGCAGAACCTAGAACACATCGTACGCGCGCACCTCGACGCTCACGGCTTCGACATGATCGAACTCGACGTGGAGCGCGGCGCGCCGGCCACGCGTGTCGATCCCGACAACGCGTGGGTGCAATGGGCGCTGCGCTCGCTGCGCGAGACCACGGGAACCGAGCCCGTGCTGCTGCCGAACCTGGGCGGCACGCTGCCCAACGACGTATTCGCCGAAGTGCTCGGCATGCCCACGCTGTGGGTGCCGCATTCGTATCCGGGCTGCTCGCAACACGCACCGAACGAGCACCTGCTCGGCCCGGTCGTGCGCGACGGGCTGCGCATCATGGCTGGCCTCTTCTGGGACCTCGGCGCAAGAGAGGCCGGCGCGTCCAACCCCGCACCACATCCAACAACGTTTGCATGAGGACGCCGCAATGAGCATCGATTCCCTTCCCGCGCATCACGGCAGCGAGCCCTGGTCAGAGCCCTCGCAAAGCACCTCAGGCAAGAACGTCTCGCGGCTCATCATCGCGACTTCGATCGGCAACGCGCTAGAGTTCTACGACCTGCTGGCGTACGGCTACTTCGCCTCGACGCTCTCCAAGCTTTTCTTCCCCGGGCACAACGCGACGATCTCGCTGCTGCTCACGCTCGGCACATTCGCGCTCTCGTATCTCGCGCGGCCGTTCGGCGCGCTCGTGCTCGGCTCATACAGCGACCGCAAGGGCCGCAAGGCGTCACTCACGCTCTCCATTACGCTGATGACCATCGGCACCGGCATGGTCGCGCTCATGCCCACTTATGCGACGATCGGCATACTCGCGCCCATCGGCCTGTTCGCCTCGCGTCTTCTGCAAGGCTTTTCGGCGGGCGGCGAGTTCGGCAGTTCCACCGCCTTCCTGATCGAGCACGCGCCGCAGCGCAGCGGATTCATGTCGAGCTGGCAGTTCTCGAGCCAGGGTGCGAGCACGCTGCTCGTCTCCTTGTTCGGCGCCGTGATCATGGGCACGCTCACGCAGCCGCAGCTCGAAAGCTGGGGCTGGCGCATTCCATTCCTGTTCGGCATCCTGATTGGTCCCGTGGGTCTTTATATCCGCAGACGCATGGACGAAACGCCCGAATTCGAGCGCACCGAGAAAGCCGAGTCGCCCGTGCGCGAATTGTTCGCCACGCAAAAGGCGGGGGTGATTGCATCGATTGGTGTGCTGATACTGACCACGTCCGCCCAATACGTGCTCCTCTACATGCCGACCTATGCCGCGCGACAGCTCGGTCTCGCGCCTTCGTCGGGCTTTATCGCCACGCTCGTGGCCGGGCTGATCGCCATCGTGCTCACGCCCATTGTGGGCCACTGGTCGGACAAGGTGGGCCGCACGCGCATCATGTTCGTGGCGGGCGTGTTGTTCCTGTTCACCGTCTATCCGGCGTTCATGTTCGTGAACGCGCATCCTTCGCTGTCCACGCTGCTGGCCGCCGTGATCTGGGTCGCGGTGCTCAAAGTCACCTATTTCGCCTCGATTCCGGCGCTCATGGCGAGCTTCTTCCCCACGCGCACGCGCACCACAGGCATGGCGCTCGCCTATAACGTCGGCACGACCGTGTTCGGCGGTTTCACACCGCTCGCCGTGGCCTCGCTCATTGCGGCGACGGGCAACAATCTCGCGCCGGGACTCTGGCTGATGTTCGCAGCCGTGTTGAGCCTCGTTACGCTGCTTTGGGCGCGCGTAAAGCTGGGCGCGCGTTGAACCGGCGCCATACAGAAACACGAAACAGGAAACACGCACGTATGCAACACGATTTGCCGCAAGAAGTTCAGGACGCCATTCAGTTTTCCATCGATCACGAATCGGCATGGGACCGTAACGCCGATGGCAACTTCGGCGTGCACGTGAACGACCCGCCGCCGTGGAACCGGTTGCTCGGCCCCATCCACGATCGTGGTCCTGTGTCGGGCGCCATTGCCGTCGATGGGCGCCTGCTCGCGCAATGGGGCGAACCCGATCGGCCCGATCTGACCTTCAGCATCGCGAAGACGTATCTGGCGCTGCTCGCGGGCGTGGCGCACGACCGCGGCCTCTTGCCCGATCCCGATGAGCCCGTACGCGCACGCGTGCCCGGCATCGGCTTCGACGACGACCACAACGCAACAGTCACCTGGACGCATCTGCTGCAACAGACGAGCGAATGGACGGGCAAGTGCTTCGGCCTTTCCGATCAAGCCGATCACTATCGCGCCGTCACCTTCGGCGAGCCGCCCAACGGGAAGAAAGGCGATTTGCGCCCATTGCAAGCGCCCGGCACGTATTGGGAATACAACGACGTGCGCATCAACCAGCTTTCGCTCGCTCTGCTGCATCTGTTCGGCCGTTCGTTGCCCGAAGTATTTCGCGAGACGATCATGCGGCCCGTTGGCGCGAGCGAGAACTGGCAATGGGTCGGCTACGACGACGCATGGATCGATCTGGGCGGCAGACGCGTGCAATCGGTGCCCGGCGGCTCGCATTGGGGCGGCGGCATGTCGGTGAGCGCCAACGATCAGTTGAAGGTCGCGCAGATGCTGCTCGACGATGGCATCGCCTCGGGCCGCCGCATACTCTCGAGCGAATGGATCGCGCGCATGCGCACGCCCTGCCCGCTCGCGCCGTTCTACGGCTCGCTGGTCTGGCTCAATACGGAACGGCGCGTGTTTCCGAGCGTGCCCGAATCGAGTTATTTTGGCGTGGGAGCGGGAAGCTCGTTTATGTGGATCGAGCCCGAGCGCAAGATCGCGCTGATCGTGCGCTGGCTCGACTCACAATGCGCGGATGCGTTCTTCGGCAAGATGCTGCACGCTGTAGATGCCGTGTGCTCGCGCCAGGGCACGAGCACACTCGCAAACTAGTTCATCGCCATTTCCAGCACGCGAGCCACGTGCAGCGCCGTGACGTTTGCGCCGTCGTGGATCTGATGGCGGCAACTCGTGCCATCCGCCACGACGAGATCGGCACTATCCGCCTTGCGCACGGCGGGCAACAGCGAAAGCTCGGCCATCGCCAGCGATGCTTCGTAGTGCTCCGCTTCGTAGCCGAAGCTGCCCGCCATTCCGCAGCATGACGATTCGATCGGCTTCACGTCCAGCCCCGGAATCCAGCCCAGCACCGTGAGCACGGGCCGGAAGGCGTCGAATGCTTTCTGATGACAGTGGCCGTGCACCCACGCGCGCGGCGCGTCGAGCGAGTGCAACGCCAGATCGAATCGGCCCGCGCCCTTCTCGCGCACGAGGAATTCTTCGAACAGGAACGCCGCGGCCGAGAGTTCGCGGGCCTCGTCGCCGTAGCCGTATTGCAGGAACTCGTCGCGCATCGAGAGCAGGCACGAAGGTTCGAGCCCGACGATCGAAACGCCACGCGCGACGAATGGCATGAGCGTATCGAGCAGGCGCCGCGCCTCGCGCTTCGCTTCATCCACCAGCCCCGCTGCGAGGAACGTGCGGCCGCAGCATAGCGGGCGCTCGTCGCCGCGCACATTGAAGTGCACGAAATAGCCGGCGGCTTCCAGCACCCGTTTCGCGGCGCGGGCGTTCTCTGGCTCGAAGTTGTCGTTGAAGGTGTCAACGAACAGCACTACCTCTTTGGTTGCCGTTGCTACGTTCTGCTTTGCTGCCGAAACTTCCAAAAGGAACGACGATTGGAACTGCGGCAGCGAGCGTTGCTGCGCGAGACCGAGCGCGCGCTTCACCCAAGCGGATACCAAAGGAATGCGCTCGCCAGCCGCCGCAAAGCCGCCCGCTTTCGCCGCACGTCGCGCATAGCGCGGCAAATACGCAATCATCTTCTCGCGCAGCTTCAGGCCGTGCTTCGTATTCCACGCCGCGCGCGCCTCGATCTTGAGCTTTGCCATGTCCACGCCGGTCGGGCAGTCGCGCTTGCAGCCCTTGCACGATACGCACAGGTCGAGCGTGTCCTTGACCTCGTCGCTCGCGAGTCCGTCCTCGCCCAACTGCCCCGAAATCGCGAGCCGCAGCGTATTCGCGCGACCGCGCGTCACATGCTTCTCGTCCTTCGTCACGCGATAGCTCGGGCACATCGTGCCCGCGTCGAACTTGCGGCAGTGGCCGTTGTTGTTGCACATCTCCACGGCTTTCGCGAGGCCGCCGGTCAGGTCGTCGCCGCTGCCGGGCGGCGTTTCAATACCCGTTAGCGGATCGCGATTCACGTCCCACGCCGACCAATCGAGCAGCGGCCGCATCTGGCGCTCGCGATAGCCCGGCGCGAAGCGGAACAGCTTCGCGTCGTCCATTTTCGGTGGCCGAACGATTTTGTCGGGATTGAAGCGGTTTTCCGGGTCGAACAGTTGCTTGATCTCCGTGAACGCCTGGTTGATCTTCGGTCCGTACTGCCAGGCAATCCATTCGCCGCGGCACAGACCGTCGCCGTGCTCGCCTGAGAACGCACCCTTGTATTCGCGCACGAGTTCCGCGGCTTCTTCGCCTATCGCCCGCATTTTCGCCGCGCCGTCGCGGCGCATGTCGAGAATCGGGCGCACGTGCAGCGTGCCGACGCTAGCGTGCGCGTACCACGTGCCTTCGGTGCCATGCTGATGGAAGATTTCAGTCAGGCGGCTCGTGTACTGAGCGAGATGTTCGAGCGGCACGGCGCAGTCCTCGATGAACGAGACCGGCTTGCCGTCGCCCTTCATGCTCATCATGATGTTCAGGCCTGCCTTGCGCACTTCCCACAGCGCCTTTTGCTCGTTCGCATCGGTCATCTTCACGACCGAGTCCGGCAGGCCGTGGTCGCCCATCAGTTCGACCAGACCATCGAGGCGGCGCACCTGATCATCACGATTGTCGCCAGCGAATTCGACCAGCAGAATCGCATCGGGCCTGCCCACCAGCGCCTTTTCGATCACCGGCTTGAAGCCCGGATTGCCAAGCGCGAGTTCGATCATCGTGCGATCAACTAGCTCCACCGCAGTCGGCTTGAGCTTGATGATGTGCTGCGCCGAATCCATCGCCTGCCAGAAGGTCGGAAAGCTCACCACACCCAGCGTTTTGTGCGCGGGCAATGGCGCGAGCTTCAGCGTGATTTGCCGGCTGAATGCGAGCGTGCCTTCGGAGCCGACGAGCAGATGCGCGAGATTCGCCACGCCGTCGTCGGTATAGGCGAGCGGGTTCTGGCAGTCGAACAGGTCGATGTTGTAGCCGGCCACGCGGCGCAGCACCTTCGGCATGCGTTCGGCGATCTCGCCGCGCTCGCGCGTGGCGATGCGTTGCACGCCTTCGAGCAGCGCCGCGAGGCGCGCGCCGTCGTGCGGCATGTTCAACGACTGGAAACGGGCCTCGCTGCCGTCCGCGAGAATCGCGTCGATGCCGAGCACGTTGTGCACCATGTTGCCGTATTCGATCGAGCGCGAGCCGCACGAATTGTTGCCCGCCATGCCGCCGATCGTGCACTGCGCGGCCGTCGAAACGTCCACGGGAAACCACAGCCCGTGCGGCTTGAGCCACGCGTTCAGATGATCGAGCACGACGCCCGGCTCGACCGTCACCGTACGCGCATCGGCATCGAAATCGACGATGTTGTTGAGCCACTTCGACGTGTCGATTACGAGCGCTTCGCCCACCGTCTGACCGCACTGGCTCGTACCCGCGCCGCGCGCCAGCACGGGCGCATGCTCGAGGCGCGCCACCTCCAGCGCAGCGCGCAAGTCGTCCTGATCGCGTGGCACCACCACGCCGATGGGCATGATCTGATAGATCGAGGCGTCGGTTGCGTAACGGCCGCGGCTCGCGGCGTCGAAAAACACGTCGCCGCGCAGTGCGTCGCGCAGGCGGCGCGCGAGCGGCGAGCCATGGCCCGCGCTAGAAGGAACCAGATGAATCGGCTTGACCAGCATGCCCGAGGTGCGTGCGCCTGCCATCGCCTTCACACTCCCTGATGAGAACCCGTGGGTTCTTCAGTCTGCTTGCCGAGTTCGAAGCGGCTCTCTGGCTGCATGCGAAACGCGAGAACCACGCCGCACCCCATCAGCACCATGCTGCCCACGAACGGCAGATCCCAGTTGCCGAAGCGGTCGATCAGAAAGCCGCCCACCACGGGCGAGATGATCGCGGCCAATGCCGAGCCCGTGTTCATCATGCCGCTCGCCGTGCCGGAGAATTCCGGTGCGATATCCATGGGAATCGCCCACATCGGGCCGATGGTCATTTCGGCGAAGAAGAAGCCCGCCGCGAGGCACGCCATCGAAATGACGGGGTCATGCACGAACATCAGCGGCACGAGCACGATCAACGTGATGAACATGCACACCGAGACCATCCAGCTGCGCGCGCGCTTGAGGTTGCCCGTGCGCTGAAAGAGCCAATCGGTCACAAGGCCGCCGAGCGTGTCGCCCACCACGCCCGCGAGAAACACCACGGAGGCGAAGATCGCCGACTTGCCCAACTGCAGGTGATAGTTGTGCAGAAAGTATTGAGGAATCCAGCTAAGGAAAAGCCACAGCGTCCAGCCGTAGCAGAAGTAGACGATCGTCACCGGAATCATGCGCTTGAACAGCGCCATCCACGGCAGGCCCGTCACGCGCGGCTTGGGTGGCGGCAGGATGGCGAGTTCGGCCTCGGTGATGCGCGGGTGATCTTTCGGATGTTCGGTGAACGTGAACGCCCACACCACCACCCACAGCAGGCTGAGCGCGCCGCATACGTAGAACGATTCGCGCCAGCCGTAGCGCGCCATCACCAGCACGACGACCGCGGGCGCCACCGCATTGCCGATGCGCGACGCGGAGTGCGTGATGCCCTGCGCGAAGCCGCGCCGCTCTTTCGCGACCCAGCGCGACATGGCCGAGGTCGACGCGGGAAACGTTGCGCCCTCACCGAAGCCGAGCAACAGGCGCGCGGCGAGCAGCGTGGCGAGGCCGCCCGCCATGCCCGTGAGCACCGTGGCCACGCCCCACACCGCGCCGCAGAAGAGCAGCGTGCGGCGCGCGCCGAAGCGATCGCTCACCCAGCCGCCAATGATCTGAAACAGCAGATACGGATACGCAAACGCCGAAAAAACCAGCCCTACTTCGGTATGCGAAAGCTGGAACTCCTTGCCGAAGCCCGCCGCCGCCGTGCTCACATTCACACGATCGAGGTAGGTGATGAAGTACATGATGCAGAGCATGATCAGCACGATGCTGCTCGCGCTCGTCAATCGATACCGTTTCATCGTCTGTCTCCGTTGCTGGTTCTATCGGCCGCATCGCCCTTCTTGCAGGGGCGTCCGGCATGGGAACAACCTGGGACAACCTGGGAAATCTGCCTGTCATGCCGCGCCCCGTGCGCGGCATGTGCGTGGTGTGCGTCGTATGCGCGAAAAACCCCCGCTTCAGGCTGCTTTCAGCGAAACCACATTGGGCTGCGCCGCGAGATATTCCATCGCCGCAGGCAAGCCGCTGTCCTTCAGGGGCACGTTCGCAATGCGCAGGCCCATTTCGCAGCCGGCCAGCGCCGCCAGCAGCGTGAGATCGTTGCAGTCGCCCAGGTGCCCGATGCGGAACATGCGCCCCTTGACCTTGCCAAGGCCCGTGCCGAGCGAAAGATCGAAGCGCTCGTAGATGATCTTGCGAACCGCATCCGCATCCACGCCTTCGGGCATCATCACGCCGGTGAGAACGGGGCTGTAGACGGCGGGGTCGGCGCACTGGATCTCGAGGCCCCACGCGCGCACCGCGCGCCGGCACGCCTCGCCAAGCCGCTGATGCCGCGCGAACACGTTGTCGAGCCCTTCGTCCTGCAGCATGTCGAGCGCTTCGGAAAGGCCGTAGAGCAGGTTCGTGTTGGGCGTGTACGGCCAGTAGCCGCTCTTGTTCATCTCGATGATCTCGGTCCAGCCCCAGAAGCTGCGCGGCAGCTTTGCGTGCTCACTGGCCGCCAGCGCCTTCGCCGAAACCGCGTTGAAGCTGATGCCCGGCGGCAGCATGAGGCCCTTCTGCGAGCCGGAGACGGTCACGTCCACGCCCCACTCGTCGTGCCGGTAGTCCGCGCTCGCGAGACCCGAAATCGTGTCCACGAGCAGCAGCGCCGGATGCCCGGCGGCGTCGATCGCGCGGCGCACCGCGGCGATGTCGGAGGTCACGCCGGTCGATGTCTCGTTGTGCACCACGCAAACAGCCTTGATGGCGTGCTGCGAATCTTCGCGCAGACGCTTTTCGATCATGTCGGCCTGCACGCCGCGCCGCCAGCCTTCAATGCCTGGCAGGCCGAGAAATTCTGGCTTCAGGCCGAGGCGCTCGGCCATCTGTTTCCATAGCGTTGCGAAATGACCTGTTTCGTACATCAGCACCGTGTCGCCGGGGCTCAGCGTGTTGGTGAGCGCGGCTTCCCATGCGCCGGTGCCCGAAGCCGGGTAAATCACCACCGGCTGCTGCGTCTTGAAGATCTTCTTGATGCCGTCCAGCACCTTGAGCCCGAGCACGCCGAACTCGGGGCCGCGGTGGTCGATGGTCGGATAGCTCATCGCGCGCAGGATGCGATCGGGCACCGGGCTCGGGCCGGGAATCTGCAGGAAGTGACGACCAGCGGGATGGAAATCGAGCTTCAACATGCAATCGCTCCTGTTTTGAATTTTGCATTCAAAAAACTATAATCCAGCCAGCCCTCGCATAGACAGACAATTCCGACGTGGTTTACCCCAATGCCAGCTTGCTTCTTTGGGGTCTCGTCCTTGGGCTAGAATGCGCTGGAAACCGATGGAAATGCCTTTTGCATGCAAAACCCGAACCTGAACCCCTCCATCATCAGCCCGGAACTGCCGCCCATTCCGCGTCAGCAACTCCATGACACCGTCGTCGATCATCTGCGACGGTTCATCGTGGAAGGCGTGCTCGAGGCCGGCCGCAAGCTCAATGAACGCGAACTGTGCGAAACCCTCGGCATTTCGCGCACGCCATTGCGCGAAGCGCTGAAGGTGCTCGCTTCCGAAGGGTTGATCGAGATTTCGCCGAATCGCGGCGCGTCGGTCTCGAAGATGTCGGAGGCGGAACTGCGCGAGACCTTCGAACTCATGAGCGGGCTCGAAGCGTTTTCAGGCGAACTGGCTTGTGAGCGGATCACCGCAGCCGAGATCGCCGAGATCAAGGCGCTGCACTACGCCATGCTCGCCTGCCGCGCGCAGAACGATCTGGCCGGTTACTACAGCCGCAATCAGGCGATTCACGACAAGATCAACGAAGCGGCGCGCAATTCGGCGCTGCGGCAAACGTATATCGCCGTGAACCGCCGTTTGCAGGCGCTGCGGTTTCGCTCGAACTTCGAGACCCCGAAGTGGGACCGCGCGATTCATGAGCACGGTGAAATGCTGGAAGCGCTCGATGCGCGCGACGGCAAGCGGCTCGCGGCAATTTTGCGCCAGCATTTGCTTGCCAAACGCGATGCGGTGTTGAGGATTGGGGACGCGCCTTCGGCGCAGGAATAGATCGGCAGCCATCCGTTGCGTCCGCAACGATGCGCCGTTACTTCTCCACCGACTCCAGAAAACTCTGCGCGAGCTGCTTCCTCAGGTGATCCGCTGCTGGCGACAACCTGCGGCCCACGCGAGTGACCATCTGGCTCGAAAAGCCCGCCGCGATCGGATGATCGATCGGCACGGCCACCAGTTCGCCCAGATCGATGCCGCGGCGCGCCGTGATCGACGACATGAACGCCACGCCCAGCCCGGCGGCCGCGAGCGTCTGCGCGGTGTTGAAAAGATCCACGCGATACGCGGGCATCACGTTCAGGCGCGCGTCGTCGAAGAGCGACTGCACGAAGTGCTGCACGCCGAACGACTCTGTCATGAAGATCAGGCGCTCGCTGGCGAGTTCGGCGGGCGCCACCTTCTGCATCTTCGCAAAGCGATGCGAGGGCGCGACGAGCGCGCAGAGCGGCCGCGACGCGAACGGATGAATGCGCATGGCGGGGTCGTCGGAGGTGCGCGTGCACAGGCCGATATCGACCAGGTCGTCGCGCACGAGCGACAGCACGACCGGCGTCGGGCCCGAGCGGATTTCCACGAGAATGTCGGGGTACGTCATCGAAAATCGCTGCAGCGCCCGCGCGATCAGATTGCCGATGAAGCCCTCGCCCACGCCCAGCGCCACGCGTCCGCGCCTCAGGTGCCGGTACTCCTCCAGGCGCGCAGCCAGATCGCGCTGGCGACGCTGGCCGTCGCGATAGTGGTCCACGAGCACCTGGCCGATCTCGGTCACGGCCACGCCGCGCCCGCGCCGCTCGATCAGCGGAAAGCGCAGCCGCCGCTCCAGCGCGGCCACCTGGCGGCTGATGACCGAGGCGTTGATGCCCAACGCCTCGGCGGCCATGCGCACGCCGCCCGCCGCCGCGATTTCCGCCAGATAGCGCAGCGGCCGCTCGCCGATATCGTCGATCGCGCCTCGCGCCGCATCCTCCCGATCTTCCTTTCCCCGCACTGCATTGCTCCTTTCGCGCGCTGTCTTGCTGCGCCGCGACAATCGTCCGTTGACTTCAAGTCAACATTTTCGACGCTTTTCCGTCATGGGTCGAGTTTTTCGTCGGTGCAATACTCGGCCTTTAGCTTTTCCCCAAACCTATTCCAATAAAAGGAGTCCCCCGTGAGCGAGCACCACTATTGCGAAGTCGCCGACCTGGCCGAAGCCCGATCGGAACTCGACGAAATCCGTCATCACCTCCACAAGCACCCTGAACTGTCGTACGAGGAAGCCGACACGTCGCGCTTCGTCGCGGACAAGCTCGCGGCCTGGGGCTACGACGTCACGCGCCGCGTGGGCGGCCACGGTGTGGTGGCGTCGCTCAAGGTTGGCACGAGCACGCGCACAGTAGGCGTGCGCGCCGACATGGACGCCCTGCCGATCCAGGAGCTGACCGGCCTCGACTACGCGAGCGTGCACGAAGGCAAGATGCACGCGTGCGGCCACGACGGCCACACGACGGTCCTGCTCGGTGCGGCGCGTCAGCTCGCCATAACGCGCAACTTCGACGGCACCGTCCACCTGATCTTCCAGCCCGCCGAGGAAGCCGGCTCGGACAGCGGCGCCGAGCGCATGATCGCCGACGGCCTTTTCGATCGCTTCCCCTGCGAAGCGATCTTCGGGCTGCACAATCATCCGGGCGTGCCCACTGGCACGTTCGGCTTTCGCGCCGGCCCGCTCATGGCCGCGTGCGACACCGTCAAGCTGCGCGTTCACGGCAAGGGCGGCCACGCGGCGCGACCGCATCTGGCCGTGGACCCGGTGCTCGTGGGCAGCAGCATCGTGATGGCCTTGCAGTCGGTGGTGTCGCGCAACGTCGACCCGACCGAAGCCGCGGTCGTGACCGTTGGCGCGTTCCGTTCGGGTCATGCGCCGAACGTGATCCCCGAAGACGCCGTGCTCGAAATGAGCGTGCGCTCGTTCTCGCCCGAAGTGCGCGCGACCCTCGAAGCCCGCATTCGCGCGCTCGTTCAGGCGCAGGCGCAAAGCTATGGCGCGACGGTGGACATCGAATTCATCCGCGGCTATCCGGTGCTCATCAACAGCGAAGCCGAAACCGAATTCGCACGCCAGGTGGCCGAGGAACTGGTCGGGCCGGAGCACGTCATCGCACCGTTCCCGCCGATCGCGGGCAGCGAGGACTTCGCGTACTACCTGCAGCAGCGCCCCGGTTGTTTCGTACGCCTTGGCAATGGCGAAGGCCGACCGATGCTGCACAACGCGCGCTACGACTTCAACGACGAGAACCTGACCATTGGCGCTGCGTTCTGGACGCGTCTCGTCGAGCGTTTCCTCAGCAAGGACCGTGCATGAACGCCACCACCGAACCGCTTCTGAAAGCGGCCGACGAAACCCCGCTCTCGCCTGGCTACCAGCGCAAGATCGTTCTCGCGGCGGTGATCGGCAACCTGCTCGAATTCTTCGACTTCACCGTCTACAGCTATTTCGCGCTGACGATTGGCCATCAGTTCTTTCCGGCCGACAGCCAGGTCACGTCGATGCTGCTCGCGTTCGCGGTGTTCGCCGTGGGCTTCGTCATGCGCCCGCTCGGCGGCATCGTGCTCGGCCGCTACGCGGACCGCGCGGGCCGCAAGCCGGCGCTCACGCTTACCATCCTGCTGATGGCGGTGGGTTCCGCGTCCATCGGTCTTGCACCCACCTATGCGCAGATCGGTATCGCCGCGCCGCTGCTGATCGTCGTCGCGCGGCTCGTGCAAGGCTTCGCTCAAGGCGGCGAGTTCGGCGCGGCAACGGCGACGCTGCTCGAAATGGGCGGGCAAGCGAGCCGCGGCTTTCGCGCGAGCTGGCAGCTCGCGAGCCAGGGCGCGGCGGCGCTGCTCGGCTCGGGGCTGGCGGCGAGCCTCGGCTTTCTGCTTTCCGCAGACACGATGCATAGCTGGGGCTGGCGCATTCCGTTTCTGCTCGGCACGCTCATCGCGCCGGTCGGCATCTATCTGCGCCGGCACATTCGCGAGGAGCCGCCTGCGCAGCGCGTGGTCGCGGACCGCGACGACCCGAAGCGCGGACTGTACGTGCGCAACTGGTTCCTCACGATCTTCGCGATTATGGGCATGTCGGTATCGACGTACGTGATGATGTACTACATGCCGACCTACTGCATCCAGTACCTGGGACTGCCACCCAAAATGTCGATCCTCGCGGGCGTGGCGTCCAGCACGATCTCGCTCGTGATGTGCCCGATCTACGGCGCGTGGTCGGACCGCATGGGCCGCCGCAAGCCGCTCACGGTGATCGGTCGCATCGCGCTGATCCTGCTGCTCTATCCGGCGTTCTGGCTCATGACGCACTTTCCTTCGCTGCCGGTCGTGCTCGGCGCGCTCATCGTGCTCATGCTCTGCTATACGATGGGCTCCGCTCCCGCTTACGCGTTGATGCCGGAGAATTTTCCGAAGCATCTGCGTGCAGGCTATATGTCGAGCGCGTACGCGATTGCGGTGTCGGTGTTCGGCGGCACGGCTCAGCTCGTGGCCGGCTGGCTCATCCATGTCACGGGCAACAAGATGGCGCCCGCGTGGTACATGATCGGCTGCGTGCTGATTTCGCTCATCGCCGTTTCCTTGTTCGAGGAAACCGGCAACAAGGCGATCGACTGAACGGTCGATTCGAAAGAACACGGCCTTGAAAAAGGGCGGGCGAACGCAGTTTGCGCCGCCCGCCCTTCACGCTACATCCCCGTCCGTGGAGACTTTGCCTTCTCGCAAGCGGCGTTCCTCTTGAGCCCCAACGAGTGAAGGGTCGAACGGCAATTTCCTGGTTGCGTCGCGCACTTGCGTTATCCGCAAGTCATGCCTATATTTCGATTGCAGATGGTTGCGAGTCGCAACCATCTGCACGAGGACCATAACGGAGACCACCACCATGGATTTTGTCGACGTGCCTGCCCAGCCCCGCGAGACGACCATCCTCGAACTGCGCGAGTTCTCGCGGCGGCTCGTGCGCGAACTGGGCTTCATGCGCACGACGCTCGCGGACAGCGATCTCGCCCCCTCCGCCGTGCACGCCATCATCGAGATCGGCGCGCAGCCGGGCATCAACGCGAGGGCGCTGGGCGAGATCCTGCGGCTCGACAAGTCGAACACGAGCCGGCAGATTGCGCGGCTCGAGGCGGCCGGTCTCGTCAAACGCAAGACCGCCGACGACGACGCGCGCTCCTCCGAGCTGACCCTGAGTGCAGCGGGCCAGAAACTGCGCGCGAAGATCAATCGCTTCGCCACGGACCAGGTTTCCCACGCGCTGCGGCGGCTGGTTCCCGCGGATCAACAGGCGCTCGTGCGCGCGCTCGCGCTCTACGCGGACGCGCTCGCGCACGACAACCCCAACGAGGGCAGCGCCACCGCGTCAACAGCGGGCGTGCAGATCGTGGCAGGCTACCTGCCCGGCTGCATTGGTGACATTGCGAGCCTGCACGCGCGGTTCTACGCGGCGAACTGGGGCTTCGGAGCTTACTTCGAGAAAAAGGTGGCGACGGAACTGGCCGAATTCGCAGGCGCGTTGCCGGCTGAAGGCAAGGCACTTTGGCTCGCGGTGGAGCGCGATCGCATTCTGGCTTCGCTTGCCATCGACGGACACGAGAGCGGCAACGCAGGCGTCGCCCATCTGCGTTGGTTCATCGTGGACGACTCACTGCGCGGCACCGGTATCGGCAGGCAGTTGATGACGACCGCCATGCAGTTCGTCGATGCGCACTACGCCGAGACTTACCTATGGACGTTCAAGGGCCTCGACGCTGCGCGGCATCTGTACGAGTCGTTCGGCTTCCAGCTGGCGGAGGAATTCGAAGGGGACCAGTGGGGCACGAAGGTCACGGAGCAGCGCTTCGTGAGGCGCCGCGCCCACTGACTTCAGTCCTTCGGTGCGTACTCGCTATCGAGCCGGTCGAAGAGCAGCTTGTTCACGAGGCGCTGACGCTCGGCGAACGGCGCGACGATATTCGCGTCTTCGTCGAGGCGGCCGTTTGCGCGCAATTGCCCGAGCGCGCGCTGCATGCCGACCACCGCGCCTTGCAGCGCCGCGTTCGCGTATAGCACCAGCGCGTAGCCCAGGCCCGCCAGCGCTTCGCGCGACTGCACCGGCGTCTTGCCGCCAATCACGATGTTGATGAGCTGCGGTGCATCGATGAGCTTCGGCAGGCGCTCGATGTCCTCGAGCTTTTCCGTGGCTTCGATGAAGAGAATGTCCGCGCCCGCCTCGATGAACGCGTGGCCGCGCGCAATCGCGTCTTCGATGCCGTGCACGGCGGCCGCGTCGGTGCGCGCCATGATGAGCAGGTTGCCGTCTTCGCGTGCGTCCACGGCCGCGCGGATCTTGCCCACCATCTCACTCGCGCCGATCACTTCCTTGTTGGCGAAGTGGCCGCACTTCTTCGGCATCACCTGGTCTTCGAACTGGATCGCGTCGGCGCCGCTGCGCTCGAGCGTGCGCACGGTCTGGCGCACGTTCAGCGCGTTGCCGAAGCCCGTGTCCGCGTCGACGATGAGCGGCAGATTGACGGCGTCGCGCACGCGGGCCGTGTGCTCGGCAACGTCGGAGAGCCCGATGAACCCGAGATCCGGCAGGCCGAATGACATGTTGGTCACGCCGGCGCCCGTGAGGTAGAGCGCCTCGAAGCCGGCGTCTTCGATCACGCGGGCGCTCATGGCGTTGAAGGCGCCCGGCACGAGCAGGCCGCGGCGTTCGTTGACTTTGGCGCGAAAAGCGGCGCGGCGCGCAGCAGTGGAGGTAGTCATCTCGATGGCTCCGTTCAGTGAATTCGGTCGGTAGGTTTGGAGATGGCTCAGACATCCGCACGACGTACGCCGCCAGCCTGCAGAAGCCAGGCCCAAGCCACATAAAACAATACTTTACCTGGACCCTGAGCGCGGCCAGTGTTTCTTGCCACAATCTCTGGAACGTTTCATGAAACGTTCCAGAATAGTGCGTTCAAATGCGCGGGCTTTCGAGCGGCACGCCGCGCGTTTCCGGCGCGATCCGGCGTTCCGCAAGCGCCATTCCGCTCAGTCGCACGGGGTATCATGACGCACTGAACAACGCGTCGATTGAAGGCGCATCGAACCTGCCGCGGAACCTGCCATCGTGAACTATTTCAATGTCCTGCTCGCGCTTTCGGGCGTGCTGCTGCTGAGCGTCGCAAGCCCTGGGCCGAACTTCGTCATCGTCACCTCGACGGCGGTGGCTTCGCGCCGCGCGGGCCTCGCGACCGGCCTTGGTCTTGCCGCCGCCTCCGGCACGTGGGCGTGGATCGCCATCGCGGGCTTGAGCCTGATCGTCGCCCATGTCGCCTGGATCGGCACCGGGCTACGCGTCGCGGGCGCGGCCTACCTGATCTGGCTCGGCGCGAAAATGCTCCTCACCGCGCGCCAGCCCTTGCAGGTGTCGGCTCAGGCGGGCGCATCGGGTTGGGCCGCCGCGAAAAAGGGCTATGTCGTCAGCATGACGAATCCCAAGGCCATTGCGTTCTACGGCAGCATCTTCGCGTTAATGGTGCCTGCCGCCGCGCCGCGCTGGCTCGAAGTGGCCGTCGTCGTGATCGCCATCCTCATATCGTGCGCCTGGTATTGCACGATGGCCCTGGTCGCCTCGCATCCCACCGTGCGCCAGTTCCTTGTTCGGCGCAAAGCCGCGCTCGACTCGGCCGTGGGCGTCGTGCTGATCGGGCTCGGCGGGCGCATGCTCACAGGGCGCTGAGCCAGCCGGCGCAGACATGAGCGCTCGCATGGCATCGCAATGGTTGCGCGTGCCGCTGCTGGCATTCCTGTCGGCGTTCGTGCTTGCGGCGCCTTTGCTGGCCCACGCGCAAAGCACGCCCAAGGTCGTCGACATTCCAACCCGGCCCGGCGTCACCCAGCGCTTTCTTTTCATTGCGCCGGCGGCGCCGAAGGCGGTCGCGATTCTCTACGCGGGCGGGCACGGCGGCCTGCAACTGGACCCGCAGGGAAACTTCGGCTGGGGCGCCAATAATTTCCTCGTGCGCACCCGCATGCTGTTCGTGAACGACGGCGTCGCCGTGGCGGTCATCGATGCACCGAGCGACCGGCAGTCACCGCCTTACCTGGACGGCTTTCGCCTCACGCGCGAACACGCCGAGGACGCGCGCGCCGTGATCGCATGGTTGCGCGCACAACTACACGTGCCGGTCTGGCTCGTCGGCACGAGCCGCGGCACGCAGTCGGTCGCGGCCATCGCCATTGCGCTCGCGAACGACGCAAACACCGGCGCAGGCCCGAACGGCATCGTGCTCAGCTCGACCATCCTGCGCGAAAACCGCGGCGGTGACCCGGTCACGGGCATGAACCTCGCCGCGCTCAAGATTCCCGTGCTCGTGGTGCACAACAAGGACGACGCCTGCAAGTTGTGTCCGGTATCCGAAACGGACACGCTCATGCAAAAGCTCACGCAATCGCCGAGAACAAAGCTGATCCTCGTCTCCGGCGGCACCTCGCGGGGCGACCCGTGCGGGGCGCTTGCGTATCACGGCTACAACGGCATCGCAAGCGAAGTCGTGCACGACATCACCTCGTGGATGCTGGCGCCTTGAGCCTCCCCCGTCCCGCTTCGTCCTTCAGCCACTCACGAAATGCCACGAGACGAGGCAGACTCGCGCACTCGGGCCGATAGACCACGTAATACGCCAGCGCCGATGTCAAGGTGACTTCCGGGAAGAGGCGGATGAGCCGGCCAGCCGCGAGATCGTCGCGCGCCATGACGCTGCGCGCGAGCGCGACGCCGTGGCCCTCTATCGCGGCTTGCAGCACCGCAGCCGAGTTGTTGATCTTCATGCCGCGGCTGGCCGGCGCAAGCGTCACGCCCACGCTCTCGAACCACGCCTGCCACGAAGCGAAGCCCGCATGGCTGTCCACGGAGAGATCGTGAATCAGCGGCGCGCGTGCGAGATCGCGCGGCGCGCGCCATTTGCCGGCCCGGCGCACGGCCGGTGAGCAAACGGGATAGATCTCCTCGTCCATGAGCTTTTCGGCAGCGAGCCCCGGCCACGCACCCGCCCCATAACGCACGCCGATATCGACGCCCTGCGCGACGAAATCGAGCAGTTTCAGGCTCGTGTCCAGCCGCACGTCGGTGTCCGGCCACGCAGCCTGAAAACGGTCGATGCGCGGCAGGAGCCATTTGGCGGCGAACGCCGGGCTCACCGTGACCGTCAGCACACCGTTTGCCGATCCCTCCTTCAGGCGTTCCAGCCCCAGGCTCAAGCGATCGAAACCCGCGCGAATGTCGGGCAGCGCGCGCTCGGCCACTTGCGTCGCCACCAGCCGCGCCCGTCCGCCGCTGCCGCGTACGAACAAGGGCGTGCCGAGCCAGTCTTCGAGACTGCGCACAAGCTGGCCGACGGCGGCAGGCGTCACGTTCAGTTCAGCCGCCGCGGCAGAAAAGCTCTGATGGCGCGCGCTCGCTTCGAATGCGCGCATGGCGTTGAGGTAGACCGGTGCCTTCATGATCTAAATATTTTCTATCAATGAGGCACAGATTATCTGATTTGTAGCCGCATGAGGACGAGAACAGAATGCGTGCTGTAGAAGCGGCACCGGATGAATCCCGTTCCGCCAGCGCCGCCCCCATTCCGCGACTTCGAGGAGTCCATCATGAGCCATAGTTTTTCTTTTGATTTTGCATCCAGGGTCGCCATTGTCACCGGCGGCGGTTCCGGCATCGGCAAGGAAGTCGCCACGCGTCTCGTGAAGGGCGGCGCGCGCGTCGTCATCGGCGGCCGCGATGAGGCGAAGTTGCGCGAAGCGGCAGCGCAAATCGACCCTTCGGGCACTAGCGTGCGCTTTCATGCCGGCGACATCGCGCTGCCCGCCACCGCGGCTGCGTTGGTCGACCTCGCGACCGAGGCGTTCGGCGGCGTCGACATTCTCATCAACAACGCCGGCATTTTCCGGCCCAAAGCGTTTATCGACGTAACCGAAGCCGAATACGACGGCTTTCTCGACACGATCCTCAAAGGCAAGTTCTTCATGGCGCAGGCGGCTGCGAAAGCCATGCTCAAACGCGGCGGCGGCGCGATCGTGCAGACGGGTTCGCTCTGGGCGCTGCAGGCCATCGGCGCCACGCCTTCCGCGGCATATTCGGCGGCGAATGCGGGCGTGCATGCGCTCACGCGCAATCTCGCCATCGAACTCGCACGCTCGAACATCCGCGTCAATACGGTCGCGCCGGGCGTCGTGGAAACGCCGGTCTATCGCACCTTCATGACCGAAGACGAAGTCAGCAAAACGCTGCCGGGGTTCAATGCGTTTCACCCGCTCGGGCGCAACGGTCAGCCCGCGGATGTTGCCGAGGCCATGCTCTTTCTCGCCTCGCCTCACGCCGCGTGGATCACGGGCACCGTGCTGCCGGTGGACGGCGGCGTGATGGCCGGCCGCCACGCCTGAAGCGCGATCGGCTCATCGTTTTTTGACGCCGATTTTTCGACACGACACGCAGGAGCACACGCTGGAGATCGCCGCCAGCAACCGCGCAGCCGCCTCGCGGCTGCTGGTCGATGCGTCCGAGTGCGGGTGTACGAAACGGCGTGAGGTCAGTTAGGTCGCCCGCTTGTTTCGTATGACTAAGTGCTCTTCTTTTTCACCGGCGCGCTGTTGTGCCCGAACGACCCCGGCGGCTCCGCCCTGCCGTGGTGGCCCAGCGGCACCTCTGCCGTCTGCTCCGGATGCGGCCCGCCCTCGCGCGGCATGACCTCGGGCCGTGACTCTGGCTGATCGAAGCTGCCCGGCACGCCCCGCGCGGGTTTATCGTGCGCCCGCTGCTTGCCGGCGGTTTCTTTGGACTCGTCCGGCGTGGGATTGTGTGTCGAAAGACCCATACTCTGCTCCTTGAACGGCATCCATGCAGGGATATCGTTGCGCGCACATCCCGCTTACGGTTTCGCAGCGCTAACCGGCGCCCCTTGTGCGTGGCAATTGCAATTCCGCCCGTCACGCTTGTAATTTCTCTAGCCCGTTCCCCGTCTGTCTGATCTTTTGGGTCTGCACTGGCGCACTCCGTCTCGCGCCGATGCTGCGCTCATCATTTATTCCCGATAGGCCGCCATCACAATCCACATGTCGCGCTCGCCATTGCTCACTTCGGCAGCCAGCGCATAGGGATCGTGCGGGTCACAGGCGTTTTGCAGCGCCTTGCGCGCCTGCTCCGTGTTGTCGTACTCGCGCTTCTCCAGCGGGCGCACCTCGTTGCGGCCCTCGAACATCTTCTGGTGCTGACGGTAGATAAGCGTTTCGTTTTTCCATTCGCGAAAGCATTCCCGGACATGCTGGAAATCGCCTCCGCAGACGTTCACTTCGTAGCGTGGCGTTGACTTCATGATCGACTGCCTCCTTTGCCGGTTCTGCGCGCGAGCCGTTTGCCTCACGCCGCGCGTGTACACACCCACGTTGATGCATGAGGCGTGCCGGATCCGCTGCGCGCGGCAGACGGTATTGCATTTGCGCAACGGGTGAATCGTCTGAGGGGAGATGTCATGAGCACGAGCCAGCATCCGTCCACGCGGCGCAAGGGCAGCCGCCCCGCACGCCAGCGTCATGCCCACGCGAGCGCCGCTAAAAGTCGGACGAAAAGCACATCGAGCGCCGCCACGAATCAATGGTCGAAACACGTGAACGAGACGAGGGACGCCATGGACATCGAATCCGGCGTATTCAAGTCGGGCAGCGCCGAAGCGATTGCCCGTTCGCTCAAGGAGTCGTCGCTGCGCAGCCGGCGGCGCAAGGGCACGCCGTTTCAGTCGGCCATGTCGATGCTGAACTTCTATATCAATCGCGCGGGCAAAAACCTGCCCAAATCGCGGCGCAACACGCTCAGGAAAGCCAAGGGAAAGCTGCGCGACGCGTTTGGCCGCAAACCCTGAGGGAAAATCGCAGGCTTTTTCACGCAGACATTGGCGTCGCGCCCAACTCTTATATAAGACATAAGACATTTGACGTTAGAGGGCATTGCAATTAAAATCGCGGTCGAAGCAGTGCCTGGAAAAGCCTCGGAGTGCCTGAACAGCCTTCGCCTTCAAACGCAATACCAGTAGGTCCCCCAATGCTTGAAAATTTTCGCGCTCACGTAGCCGCACGCGCCGCGCTCGGCATTCCTCCCCTGCCGCTCACGGCTCAGCAGACCGCCGAACTGGTGGAACTGCTGACGAATCCGCCCGCAGGCGAAGAGCAGACCCTGCTCGACCTGATCACCAACCGCGTGCCCGCAGGCGTTGACGAAGCCGCCCGCGTGAAGGCTGGCTTCCTCGCCGCCGTGGCCAAGGGCGAGACCGCCTGCGCGCTGATCTCGCGCGCTCGCGCCACCGAACTGCTCGGCACGATGCTGGGCGGCTACAACATCCAGCCGCTGATCGAACTGCTGGCCGACGCCGAAGTGGGCACCGTAGCTGCCGACGCGCTGAAGAAAACCCTGCTGATGTTCGACCAGTTCCACGACGTCAAGGAACTGGCCGACAAGGGCAACGCCAACGCGCGCGCCGTGCTGCAAAGCTGGGCGGACGCGGAATGGTTCACGAGCCGTCCGGAAGTGCCGCAAAGCCTGACCATCACCGTCTTCAAGGTGACGGGCGAAACGAACACCGACGACCTCTCGCCGGCCCCGGACGCCACCACCCGCCCGGACATCCCGATGCACGCGCTGGCGATGCTGAAGAACGCGCGCCCCGGCATCACCCCGGAAGAAGACGGCAAGCGCGGCCCGGTCAAGTTCATCGAATCGCTGAAGGAAAAGGGTCACCTGGTCGCCTACGTGGGCGACGTGGTCGGCACCGGCTCCTCGCGCAAGTCGGCCACCAACTCGGTGCTGTGGTTCACGGGCGAAGACATCCCCTTCATCCCGAACAAGCGCTTCGGCGGCGTGTGCCTGGGCGGCAAGATCGCCCCGATCTTCTACAACACGATGGAAGACGCCGGCGCCCTGCCGATCGAACTCGACGTGTCGCAGATGGAAATGGGCGACGTGGTCGAACTGCGCCCGTACGAAGGCAAGGCACTGAAGAATGGCGCAGTCATCGCCGAATTCCAGGTCAAGTCCGACGTGCTGTTCGACGAAGTGCGCGCCGGCGGCCGCATTCCGCTGATCATCGGCCGCGGCCTGACCGCCAAGGCGCGTGAAGCGATGGGTCTGGCCCCGTCGACGCTGTTCCGCCTGCCGCAGCAGCCGGCCGACAGCGGCAAGGGTTTCTCGCTGGCGCAGAAGATGGTCGGCCGCGCGTGCGGTCTGCCGGAAGGCCAGGGCGTGCGCCCGGGCACGTACTGCGAACCGAAGATGACCTCGGTCGGCTCGCAGGACACCACCGGCCCGATGACGCGCGACGAACTGAAGGACCTGGCGTGCCTCGGCTTCTCGGCCGACCTCGTCATGCAGTCGTTCTGCCACACCGCCGCTTATCCGAAGCCGGTGGACGTGAAGACGCACCAAACGCTGCCGAACTTCATCAGCAACCGTGGCGGCATCGCGCTGCGCCCGGGCGACGGCGTGATCCACTCGTGGCTGAACCGCATGCTGCTGCCCGACACCGTCGGCACCGGCGGCGATTCGCACACGCGCTTCCCGATCGGCATCAGCTTCCCGGCGGGTTCGGGTCTGGTCGCCTTCGCGGCCGCCACCGGCACGATGCCGCTGGACATGCCGGAATCGGTGCTCGTGCGCTTCAAGGGCAAGATGCAGCCGGGCGTCACGCTGCGTGACCTCGTCAACGCCATCCCGCTCTACGCCATCAAGCAAGGCACGCTGACGGTCGCCAAGCAAGGCAAGAAGAACATTTTCTCGGGCCGCATTCTCGAAATCGAAGGCCTGCCCGACCTGAAGGTCGAGCAAGCGTTCGAACTCTCGGATGCATCGGCTGAGCGTTCGGCCGCCGGTTGCACGGTGCACCTGAACAAGGAACCGATCATCGAGTACCTCAACAGCAACATCACGCTGCTGAAGTGGATGATCGCCCAGGGCTACCAGGACCCGCGCAGCCTCCAGCGCCGTATCAAGGCGATGGAAGCATGGCTGGCCGATCCGCAACTGCTTCAACCGGATGCGGACGCCGAGTACGCTGCCGTCATCGAAATCGATCTGGCCGACGTGCATGAGCCGATCGTGGCCTGCCCGAACGATCCGGACGACGTGAAGACGCTGTCGGACGTCGCTGGCGCGAAGATCGACGAAGTGTTCATCGGCTCGTGCATGACCAACATCGGTCACTTCCGTGCCGCGTCGAAGCTGCTCGAAGGCAAGCGCGACATTCCGGTCAAGCTGTGGGTCGCACCGCCGACCAAGATGGACCAGAAGCAGCTGACCGAAGAAGGCCACTACGGTGTGTTCGGCACGGCTGGCGCGCGTACCGAAATGCCGGGCTGCTCGCTATGCATGGGTAACCAGGCTCAGGTGCGCGAAGGCGCGACGGTCATGTCGACCTCGACGCGTAACTTCCCGAACCGTCTGGGCAAGAACACGAACGTGTACCTCGGCTCGGCGGAACTGGCGGCAATCTGCTCGCGTCTGGGCAAGATCCCGACCAAGGAAGAGTACATGGCCGACATGGGCGTGCTCAACGCCAACGGCGACAAGATCTATCAGTACATGAACTTCGACCAGATCGCAGACTTCAAGGAAGTGGCCGATACGGTGACGATGTAAATGTGATGCTGGGGTACGGCGCGGGGTTTTCGTTGTAGATCCGCGCCGGAGCGCCAGGCAATGGCGCCGCAGGCTGAATGCCTGCGGCGCCATTTTTTTATTCATCGAGGATTACTGGGGAATAGCGCCGCCGTGCGTCGAAGCCGTCTTCGCACTGGAGATAGTGTGCGCCGTTCTAATTGCGCTTCCTGCCAGCCGCATGGTTGGCCGCGCGCGCGGCGCGCTAATCAGCCGTTCCCGCCGTGAAAGAGCGTCAGCTTGTTCGATACCGAAGTCACGCCCTGCACCGAACGCGTAACCTCTTCGGCCTGGCGGATCTGGTCGCCACTGCGAACCGTCCCGCTCAGTGTGACGGCGCCGCTTCGCGCGCGAACGAAAACGCCGGAAACGTTGAATCCTTGTGCTCTCGACAATGCGTGCCGCACAGCACGGGCGAGTGCCCTATCCGATTTCGCCGCGCTGGGCGCCGCCTGCGTCGCGGGCGGCGCCATCGACGCGTCCATTGGCGCACTTGCCGACTGGGCATGAGCCATGCCAGCGGCGGTCAACAGAAAAAACGCACACAAGGTCCATCGCAGGTTCGCTTTCATGACCAACTCCTGTCATTGCCGCGCAGGAATGCGCAGGCCGCATTCCATATTGCACCACCATCCGGACACTCGCTCCGACAGCGCACGAAGTGCACTATGGATTCAGCCGACCGCCGCCCGTTTTACGGTCCATTGCCGCGAAGGCGTATTCACGCGGGACGAGTCTGAAACGGCAGTGGCTAGCGGAAGTCGCTCGAACGCGTCACGTCTTTTGCTTCCATGTCGACGGCACCGCTGCGCGGCAGTTCACGCTGCGCTTCGGGCATTTCGCTTTGCGCCATGCCTTCCTTGAATCCCTTCACCGCGCCGCCCAGATCGCCGCCAATGTTCCGTAGCTTCTTCGTACCGAAAATTAGTGCCACGATTAGCAGAACGATCATCCAATGCCAGATGCTCAATGAACCCATAGCTGAAAATCCTCTCTTTCCTGTCGAGCGCTTCGCTCGCGACGAATAACATGGACCTCTCGGCCCGCCATGCGGTATTGGAACGCGAGGATGTATCTCATTCGTTTCCTGGAACGGCGGTTTTGTAGGCGCCTGTACCAACGCACGCTGTCGATACACTCGAATACAAAGCGGGACCGTGTCAGCGCGTCACGGCCTTTCAAACGGTTCCGTCGATGTGTGTAATATCGACTGCAACGTCTCTTTGGGAGAAGTCCCATGCTGAGGGTACTTGAACCGGGCGACTATTTCGGCACCACCACCCTGCAATACGGCGATGATGGCATCTCGATCGTGGAGACGCTTTTCGCAACGGATCTGATCATCCCCGAGCACGAACATGTGAATCCGTTTTTCTGTTTCGTGCTGGACGGACGCGGCACGCGATCCTGGCCGACACGGCGCGGCGAAGACGGGCCGATGTCACTGACGTTTTTCCCCGCAGGCGTACCGCATGCAAATTGCTGGTACGGGGCCGGCGGCAAGGCACTCCATCTCGAGTTTTCGTCCTTGTGGCTGCAGCGGCTTGGTGGCCGCACGCGGGTCCTCGATCGTCCCGATGACTTTGCCAGCGGAGCGCCGCTGTCGTTCATGCGCCGTCTGGTCCGCGAGTGCCGTGAACAGGATTCGGCTACGCCGTTGGCAGTTGAAGGCCTGGTACTCGAACTTCTTGCCGCGTGCGAACGGTCCGCCCCGCGTGCGGCGACGGTTGGCGGTTCACGTCGATGGCTCGGTCGGGTGGAAGCATTGCTGCACGATCGCTTTCGCGAGTCGTTGACGCTGGATGAAATTGCTTCGGACAACCACGTTTGCGCCGACCACCTCGCGCGTGAATTCCGCAAGCACTTTGGCTGTACCGTGGGCGATTACGTGCGCCAGCTTCGACTCGACTTCGCCTGCGCTCAATTGGCCGATGGGCACCATTCGCTCGCAGCCATTGCTCAGGCCGCCGGTTTCGCCGACCAAAGCCACTTTACGCGCGTCTTTCATCGCAGGATGGGGCTGACACCCGGTGCGTACCGCGCGCGGTTGCTCGAAGATCGCTCCTGTACCAAAGATTGACGCTCAGGTACAAGACGCATAGAACCGCCACCGCCTAGAGTGGCTCGCATGTTCGACACGAACGAGCGTTCATGGAGATCCATGTGAGCACCGATGCCTTTCCGTATCTGACCCGTATTAACGTCCTCTACTCCTTGGGCGAAATTATCGACGTGCCTGCTCTCGTGGCGGCAAACAGCCATCCCTGGTACAACCAGACGCTCTGCCAGGTGAACCAGTCGGTGGTCCGGCTAGGTGTCGTGCAGGGCGAATATCACTGGCACAAACACGACGCAGAGGACGAATTCTTTTACGTCGTGAGTGGGCACTTCCTGATCGACCTCGAGGACAGGCTCGTGGATTTGAGTCCGGGACAAGCCTTTGTCGTGCGTAAAGGCCTGCTTCATCGCCCGCGAGCACCAGAGAAAACGGTGATTCTGATGGTCGAGGCCGCGGGAATCGTTCCCACCGGCGACACGTGATACCTCGCTACGGTCACGCATTGCGTGGTCGTCTGCAACGGTCCACCGGTTCAGCTGACTGCGAATGGAGAACTGGGCGCGGCGCTGCTATTCAGCGGCGGCATAAAAAACGCTGCGTGCGAACCGTCAAATCAGCGAATTGAGGCCAGAAAAAAGGCTTGTTTGCGACGCGGACGCGCGCTCGCGACTCATAGAATTTGATCGTGTATCCACGTTACACACCGTCGAGCGTCCGATACCTATCGGATCGCTTTCTCATATCGGATTTCCGGTTAATTCAGCATGACACGGCTTGCACGGCACTACGTCCCAGAACAACCGCAGCACGTTATCTTGCAGGGGCTCACGGGGCCCGCATTCCTCGACGAAGGAGACTACCTTTACTTCCTCACCTGCCTGGCAGACGCAGCGCGCGTCGCCGATCTGGCAGTCCACGCGTGGGTACTCATGCCCGACGCGGTGCAGTTCCTCGTCACGCCTTCATACGAATCGAGCCTGGCGATGGCGATGCAGGCGGTTGGCCGTCGCTATGTCGACACCTTCAACCGCCGCCATGGACGCCGCGGTACGGTGTGGCGTGGCGGGTATCACGCAACCGTGATCGAGCCCGACCGGTATTTCCTGCTCGCAAGTCAGATCATCGATCATGCGCCGGTGCGCAACGGCCTTGTGGCCGAACCGGGAAACTACCCATGGTCGAGCTACACGCACCACATCGGGCTGCGTGTCGACCGCCTCATCAAGGACCATCCACTCTACCGTGCACTCGGCAATACGCCGTTCGAGCGCCAGCAGTCCTACCGCGATTTGAGCGCACAGCCTCTTGACGAGCGCGAGGTCGAAAATCTGATGCAGTCCACGCTCAAGGGCTGGGTGCTCGGCAGCGCCGCGTATTGCGAGTGGGCGGCGCAAACAGCCAACCGGCGTTTAACGCCGCTGCTGCTGCGCGACCGGCCGCCCAGGGTTCGTACGGCAGGTGCCGTCGCACACGAGGGCTAACCAGAAAAGGAAGCCAGGAAACCTTGCTTGTTTGAGAGGTGTCGCGCCTGGCTACGATCCACGTCGCTTCGCAGCACGTTTCGGCTGAGGCTGCTGCGCAGCGCGAAGTTCGGACGGATCGAGGAAGAAGTTCCGGTTGCCGGCCATGCGCTCAACCATGAAGTCGATGAACGTCTTCACGCGCAGCGATTGTTCGGTTCGATGCTTATAGTAGATGTAGATCGTGCCGTATTCGGTGGCGTGCTGCATCAATAACGGAATGAGTCGACCGCTTCTGATATGCGCCGTGGCGTTGAAGCTACCCAACTGGCCGATGCCGAGACCTGAAAGCACAGCCTGCGTTTCCAGTTCCGTATCATTCACGCAGATGGCAGCAGGCACGTCGCGATAGACGATTTCATCGCCGATACGGAATTGCCATTGCGCAAGCTTTCCCGTGTTCGCGCGGCGGTACCCTGTGCAGCGATGTTGAGCGAGTTCTTCAATGGTCCGCGGTGCGCCATTGCGCTCGATATATTCCGGTGATGCGCACACGATCAGCTGAATCGGCACCAGCCGGCGTGCGATCGAGCCGCCCGAAGGCGGCGGTCCACCGCGAAATCCCACATCGGAGCGGTCGGTCACGAGATCCGTGAATTGATCGTCGAATTGCACTTCGAGTTGCACGTTCTGATAGCGCCTCTGGAATTCCTCGAAGTACGGCCACAGGACCGGGAGCCCGAATGCGCGCGGCGCGCTCACGCGCAGCATGCCGGCCACATCTTCTTTCGAGCGCCTGGCCTCGTCGAGCGCGGACGACAGAATGGCGAGCGCCGGTTCCACGCTGTCGAGAAGCCGTTGGCCCTCCTCGGTCAGGCTCAGCTTGCGCGTGGTCCGATGAAAGAGCCGCACACCCAGCTCCTTCTCCAATTGCATCACCGCATGGCTCGCGGCCTGCGGCGAGATGCCTTGATCGACCGCCGCGCCACGCAGGCTTCCGAGCGCCGCGGCACGGACGAAAGTGGTGATCGCACGAATTTCGTTCATTTCCGGGGGCCCCGATTCGCAAACAAACGTTGATTATCACTCCACTAATATACGGCTAGTTCGTGTCAATCGCGTCGCCTACCATGACATCACCTCATCACACACGTAGGAGAGACATCATGGCAGACGCTCAACAAGGTGGCTTTAAGCGCGTATGGTTCATCACCGGCGCTTCGCGAGGCATCGGCGCATTGATTGCCGAAGCAGCGCTCGCGGACGGCAACGCCGTCGTGGCCGCCGGACGTAACGTTCAGGCTATCGTCGAGCGTCTCGGCGAGTCGGCTGCGTTGCTGCCGGTCGCGCTGGACGTGACCAATGAGGCCCAGGCAAAGTCGGCGGTGCAGTTGGCGGTTGAAAAATTCGGCCGCGTCGATGTATTGGTCAACAACGCCGGCTTCGGTCTGCTCGGTGCGGTCGAAGAATCCGCGGACAAGGACGTGCGCCGCATGTACGACACAAATGTATTCGGACTGCTGAACGTTACGCGTGCCGTGTTGCCGACGATGCGCGCAAACCGCTCTGGCCACGTGATCAATATTTCATCGATTGGCGGCTATCGGGCCGCGGCCGGATTTGGCGTGTACTCGTCGACGAAGTTCGCCGTCGAAGGCATTACGGAAGCATTGCATGCCGAACTGAAACCGCTGGGCGTTCACGCGACCGTTGTCGAGCCGGGCTATTTTCGCACCGACTTTCTGGATGCGTCCTCGCTTGTCGTTGCGCCCGACGTGATCGACGATTACGACGAAACCTCGGGCGCGGTTCGCCGCAAGGCCGTGCAGATGAATCACAATCAGCCCGGCGACCCGACGAAGCTTGCGGCCGCATTGATCACGCTCGTCGACGCGACTGACCCGCCGTTGCGCCTTCCGCTCGGCACGGACACACTGGCTGCCATCGCTGCGAAAAACGCTTACGTGACGCAGGAAACGCAAGCGTGGAAGGATCTGTCGACGTCGACCGACTTCACTGCTTGAGTGATTAGCCTGAGCGACGAACCGCTCTGCAACAGCAGCCGGAATCAGTAACGCGCAAGCTGGCTGCCGTTCACCTGTACGCGGTCGCCCGGGCGCAGGTCGCCGGGTGTCGGCACGTTGAACGCGCGAGTGGAGCCGTCGCTCAGCTGCACGTCGATCTGGAATCCTGCGGGCTGGCCCATCTGTTGGCCGATATGGTTGCCTGCATACGCTCCACCCAGCGCACCGATGACGGTCGCGGCGTCGCGACCGTGGCCGCCTCCGATCTGATTCCCGAGAACACCGCCAACCAGTGCGCCGACCACGGTTCCGGCGATGCCCGAGGCACCCGTGGCGCTACTCAAGGGCTGGATTCTCGAGATCGTGCCGTACTGCGTGCCATATTGGTTGCCGTATTGCGAGTTGTACTGCGAACCGTACTGGCCGTTGCTTTGCGTGTCATACGGCTGTTGCGGGGCCGGCGGCGGCGCGTAGGCGGGCTGCTGCACCGTGCCCGGTTGCGCATAGGCGGGCTGGCTATACGCAGGCGCTGAGTATTGGGCCTGGTAGCCTTGCTGTGCGCCGTACGGCGCGTAACCCGGCGCAACGCAGGCTGACAACGAGAGACTTGCTGCAGCCACAAGCGCGGCGGCGAGGACGGACCTGGTAGAGAACATGGGCATCACAGTGTGGTTCGCATTGCCGCCGCGCCGGGCACGGCAAGCGTAAAGAGGGAGACGATTGCGCGGCAGTATACGAAAAGCCCGCACGGAAGTGCGCTGCGCGACGGTAACAACGTGTAAAGTCCGTTGCTGGGTGAATGGCAGAGGGCGCCGCGTATATGCGGAGCGCGGCGGCGTTGTGATGCACCGCTTGCGTTGCCCCAATCAGACGCGTGGAGATGCGCTATGCAAAGCCGCCCGAAAATCCGCCTGACGCTGACTGCGTTGGTGCTCCTGCTGACCGGATGTACCGCCGGCGGCGTGCCACACAGCGGGCCACATCTGAGCCCAACGGAGTGCCGTGACCTGGCCTCGCTTGGACGCAACGCGCCTCCGACGATGGCACTACACAAGAGCGAACTCGCGGCTCTGAGGAAAGCGGGCTACAACCCGTCACCATGGAACGACCCCTACTATCCCGAGGATCTGGAGGCGGCACAGCGCCTGGTCGACTATTGGTTCGACACGGAGTGCCAGCAGTTTCAACCCGGATGAGAAGCCCCGGAGCCACTACGGCTTCTTGAAACGATCGAGCTGCCGTTGAAGACTTCGACGACAGCGATACAGAACATTCGTTGAATCGGTGCCCTCGGCCACAACCTGCCTTTGCCCCGTGCTTTCCCAGGAACACTCGGACGTCGTAGATACGCTCGTCGCCCTTCGCTGGCTCGTTCCCACCCATCAATTTGCTGTTTCGTCGTTCTGGAATTTGCCATTGTTGGTGCAGTGAAAGTACATCTTCTTTCCGTTGATCGACCCTGAATACTTCATTGCCTGATACCCGGACGGACATTCTTTTGCAGCACGCTCCTGACACTGTGAAATTGGAAGTGCATATGAACACATTACCAGCGTGCTGCCCTTCAACGGGCCGGAATCAACCGTCTCGGCTGTAGTGCAAGCCGATATAGAAGCGATGGCGCAGAGCACGCCCGTAATTGAAAGAATTCTCATGTTTGGCTTGGGTTTCGATCGACTGGGCGACTGCGTAAACCGGAGTGCTCGCTCGCGCGAGTTGAATACGCAAAAAAATCCCATACTCCGCACAACGTTGATATTGCAACTATATTCGAGTGGATAAGGTTGTTGTCTGCGTCGCACCCTGTTGCGTTGAGATTGACGCAATAAGGCCCTTGTTCTACCTGCACACAGGGTGATACATCAACCATATAGATCTATGTAAGCAGATTGTATGTGTCGCGGTGTCGCCAATGACCGTTTAAATCACGCAGTAAAGACGGTCGGAGCCCCCGCGAGCTTTTTCTTCGACTACTGATTCTCTCCCAGTCGCAAAACGCGGTGCTATATTGGGCGACTCGTCCGGTGACACTCTGATAGCCATGTCCTGCGAAGCCTGCGAACGGATGCAACTGGGCGACACGGTCCAGCCCCATGACGATTTGCGGAAAGCCGACGGGCAGACGCGGCTGCGCCCGCTCGGCCGTCGCCCGGTGCTCCTGCAACGTTACTGTTGCCGCATATGCAACACGAACTGGCTACTGGAACTCGATCCGAGGCAACCGGAGCAGCCTGACTGGGTTTGTCTGTATCAGGCCTCAAGCATTCTCAACCCTGTCTCGGCAGTTCACCAGGGCAGCCGTTCAGCGGCTCCCCCTTCTGCCACCGGCCGGGCTGACGCTGCACGCGGCGCAATGCCGGAGCGGCTCATTCACAGCCTTCCTTGACCGGAGCCCCCCTTGATTGACCGACGACGTCCGTGGTGTGGGCCCGGGGATTTGATCCGTAACTAGAAGGCAACTCGCGCTTTACCTCAGTTGCTGCGGTCGCTCGTACACGGAATTGCCCGACGGCTTCGGGTCGACCTGGCTCGACCGCATCAGGCGAAGCTCGGATCGTTCGCTCGTGAACGCCGCAGCCACGACATCCGAACGTCCCTTCAATCCAGCAAGCATGCGTTCGATTCGCCCGCAGGGGTGTCATGCCCTCTTAGGCATCAAGACAATGGCGCCGGCAATCCCGCCGCGGATGCACATTGAATCGGCAACTCAACCGCGTTGAGCCAACAGGATCCCAATCCTCGAAACCTGCCGCCTGCCGCATTGTAAACACAGCAGGGGTAGAGGCGGGTAGGATGCGGGTTGTTGTAGTGCTTGCCAGTTCACGATCCATCTCCAATTCGCTGAAGACGGTCGACCTTCACGGTTTTGTGACTTCCAGACAGGGGCTACAGAGCAGACCATGGACACGATGCACTCGATTCCTGACAGTTTCCGATTCACTCTCGTCCTCATCAAGCCGACCCATTACGACGATGACGGCTACCCGATCCAGTGGCTCCGCTCGGTCATGCCTTCCAATACACTCGCGTGTATGTATGCACTCGCTGATGACGCGCGAGAGCGAGAGCTGCTGGGCCCTGGCGTCCATTTCGAGATCGAAACATGCGATGAAACCAACCAGCGGGTGTGGCCAGAGCGCATCATTCGTGACCTGAAGGCAAAGGGCGGGAGATCGATGATTGGTCTGGTCGGTGTCCAGTCGAACCAGTATCCGCGCGCGCTCGACCTCGCCCGCCAGTTCCGTGCCGCAGGCTTGCCGGTTGCGATCGGTGGCTTCCACGTCTCCGGCTGCATCTCCATGCTGCCAGAGATGCCCGCGGAGCTTAAGGAAGCGCAAGCAATGGGTGTGGCACTCTTCGCTGGGGAAGCCGAGGAGCGACGTCTTGATGAAGTCCTTCTCGACGCGTGGAATGGTGCAATGAAGCCCTTGTACAATTTCATGGACACGCTACCCTCGCTCGAAGGTGCTCCCCAGCCCTTCTTGCCGCGCAAGCATATCGAACGCACGGCAGGCACCTATACCTCGGTCGACCTCGGTCGTGGTTGCCCGTATCAGTGCTCGTTTTGTACCATCATCAACGTACAGGGGCACAAGAGTCGCTTTCGCACCCCCGACGATCTCGAGAAAATCATCCGCCAGAACGCAACGCAGGGCATCGACCGGTTCTTCATCACGGATGATAATTTCGCCCGCAATCACGACTGGGAGATCCTTCTCGACCGCGTCATCGAACTTCGGGAAAAGGAAGGCATTCACTGCGGCTTCACGATCCAGGTCGACACGCTCTGTCACAAGATTCCAAACTTCATCGAGAAGGCAACGCGCGCGGGTGTGCGACGCGTGTTCATCGGGCTTGAGAATATCAATCCCGAGAATCTGATCGCGGCGAAGAAGCGGCAGAACAAGATCACCGAATACCGCGCCATGCTGCAGCAGTGGCGCGCCCACGGCGCGATTACCTACGCTGGCTACATCATCGGATTCCCGGCGGACACGAAAGAATCGATCCTTCGCGACATCGAGATCATCAAGCGTGAATTGCCAATCGACATTCTCGAGTTCTTCATGCTCACCCCGCTTCCCGGCTCCGAGGATCATCAGACGATGGTAAGGAACGGTGAATGGATGGACCCGGACATCAACAAATACGACACCAATCACCGGGTCACGCACCACCCGAAAATGTTGGACGCTGAATGGGAAGAAGCGTATCGGTGTGCCTGGAGCGCGTTCTACTCGTACGACCACATCCGCACGATCGTCAAGCGGGCAGCGCAGATCCCGAATGGCCGGCCGAAGACGATCATGCGCACAATCGCCTGGTTCAGACTGATGATCGAACACGAGGGCGTGCATCCGCTCGAAGGGGGAGCCCTGCGGATCAAACACCGCCGTGACCGCCGTTGGGGGCTACCGGTCGAATCGCCGCTTCGCTTCTATCCGCGCTACTGGAGTGAGACCGCCATCAAGCTGGCGAAATATCTGCGCTTCTACCTCAGAACAGAGGCTACGCTCAGGAAAGTCATGAAGGCACCGGAACGTTACGCATATACGGATATTGCCATCACGCCGCTGCAAGAAGAGGAATTCGAGCAGCTTGGACTCTTTCACGCCACGAGCGGCGGCGAGGCAGCGCTGGCTGTCCACCACCGGCGTATTGCCATCCGGTCATCGGGCCCGTCTGCAGCGTGATATCGTTGACAACGCCAGCCAGTTTTCCCCGTGCCTTGATTGCCATTTCTTCTGGGTTCCACGACATCCTGATGGGGCCCAGATTGCCGTCCATGACCCCTTCGGGATCGAAGGTAATTCAAGGCGACCAAACAGACGGCGAGCACGCGCGTGTCGGGTGTGAATCTGGCGAAACCGACGACCTTCTCAACCCAACCTGACGCGTGCCCAGATTCCCGATGCGCTTGCGTTAAGTCTGACGATCAGACCTATATTGGGAATCGGTCGCGGTTTTATTCATATTTCCGCAGAAAATGTCAGTGGGACCGTCAATCGGGTGTGTCCGTACAACGATGGCGTAGTCTCCCGAGCGGAGCGTGCTCAATGCAGCGGGCACGGTCTTTCCGATCCGCAATGGCCCCCACCACGGTACGTAATTGCTAGGCGCCGCCTGACGGGTCATATCGTAGGCTGGCGTGGCCTCGAGGTTTCCGCAGGATCCAGGATAGATATAAATGTAGAGACCGGCAGGCTGTGTGACGTACGACGGCAGGCCGCTCACGTAAAGCAGGAGATTGGTCCGATCGCCGTCGGGCACTAGCGTCGCCACTCCGATCCTTCCGGCATTCTGCGGCGTAGCGGATAAGCGGACACTGACTACCTCACGATCCTGGCGATTTGCTACGGTGGTCCCGCATCCTGTGATCAATAAAGTCACTCCCAGTAGCACCAGGAAATTCTTTATCTCCATCTCTGACCTCCTGCATGAAGCGGCCGCGGTAAAGCTGTACAGTCCTAAACAAATATAGGCCGTTCTCCAGTATTTGCACGCACAAACCAGACCGATGGCGGAAATGAGAGATGTCTTATGCCGGACCGTGTCCTCAGGCAACGCAGATTGACACGATGGTTGAGCGGTCCTGGCCGCTAGATGATGCTAGCGACGGCAGGTCACAATCGCAGGGTGGCCATGCGAGAGATAGAAGGTACCAGGGTGCACACTTGCATTTGTTCAGAAGAATTATGCGGGTATAGCCAGCGGTTGAATCCACAACTGGAACCGTCATTCATTGCGTGGTGCAGCGAACGCCTGTCGAAACAGAGTCGCGTACCCGCGTGGCAGACGCGGGCGGCGACGTTCCAGCGAGGCCGCGCGAGAGGCTGTGGGGTCGTCGGCGACAGTCTCGCACTGCCGCGTCGACCCCGAATATCTGGACGCACCCGCGAGAGCTGTTAGAACAAGTGCTTGATACCCACACGCGAGAGGAATTGTTTGTCCGTCGACGAGGTGCCAGCCAGAGCGATCGATGCCTTCGTGCCGTCGCCAAATGCCCGCTGCGCATGCACGTCGAGGTAGACATCCGTCCGCTTCGAGAGCAGATAGTCCACGCCGCATGACAGCGTCAGCCAATGCGACGCATCGAGCTTGTCGTACGAGACCTTGGTGGCGAGCACGAGATCGGGCCGGGGCCGATAGTCTCCGCCAACGTGAATCACCTGATCCTGCGCGCTGGCGCTCCCAAGTTCCAGATGGGTATTGGTATAGAGCGCTGACACCCGCCACGCACCTGGTGCATAGGTTGCGCCAAACCCGAAGATGCGCTGCTTGTCGACGAGCAGGGCTGTAGCGGGCGTGATCGGGCGCCCGAAGATTTCCGATGCGCCAGTCATGCCGGCGTAGACGGGTGCGCCATTGATGTCGGTGTAATAGGCGCCTGCGGCAAGCGCGCTGCCGGTGTATTGCAGCGTCGCACTTACCGCGCGCCCGGCGTTTGTCGTCGTGCTGCCGGAACTTGCACCGAAGCTGTACTGTGCCCCGGCAGAAAAGCCGCCAAAACTGCGCGACATGAATTGCACCGTGTTGTTCAACCGCTCACCGGAGACCCGATCCAGGTCGCCATTTTCGACACTGTAGATGCCACAGGACAAGCAGGGAAGATAGCGAAGCATGGAGTACGCGAAGTCGTATTGACGCCCGAGCGTCAAATCTCCAATCGACGCGTCGCCCAGGCCGACGTAGGCCTGCTTGCCGAACAGCAACCCGCCCTGCCCCAGCGCACCCGTATCCACCGAATAGCCGTTTTCTAGCTTGAATAGCGCGTGCTTCCCGCCGCCCAGATCTTCGACACCCGTGAAACCCAGCGAATTGTTCTTGTTGATGCCGTCTGCCATGGCGAACGACGAACTGCCATGAACGTTGTTCACGTACGTCAGCCCGGTATCGAGGCTGCCGAAGATCGTCACGCTCGACTGCGCGTTCGCAGCACCGTTCATACTGGCCAGCACGAGGCCGGCGATCATGGTCTTTTTCATGTCTCGCTCTTTTGTCTTTATGGTGAAAATGCAGGCGCGCGAGCGCCCCTGCCAGGCTCACGCCAGGCATGACGGAAAGGTGCAGCGTGTAGCTGGCCGTGCGCGGAGCACTGCCGCGCACGGCCCGGTGGGCTATCTGGACACGTCCACGTTGCGTGTTTCGGGAAGCATTGCCATGGCGGCAAGGCTCAGCACGCTGGTCGCCACCATGTACCAGGCGGGCGACATCGGGCTGCCGGTCCAGGCGATCAAGGCCGTGACGGCAAACTGCGTGGTGCCGCCGAACAGCGTCGTGCCGATTGCGTAGACGAGCGACACCCCCGTGCTACGGAAAGTCGCGGGCAACAGCTCGGGCATGACCACCATCGCCGCCGTCGCGCTCATGGCCGTCAGCAAGGCGAGAATCACCGTCACCACCAGGAAGCTCATTGCGCCCGGCGCGGCCTGCAGCCACAGGAACATTGGCACGCTCAACAGCATCAGGAGCACGCGCGGTGCAATCAGCACGATCTTGCGGCCGCGCATGTCGCACAGCCATCCGCCGAGCAGCCCGCCCGCAAACGTCAACAGGCCGCCGACCAGTGCGCTGGTCTGCGCGATAGTTGGCGGCAGCTTCAGCGTCTGGATCGCGTAGGTCGTCATATAGTTGCCGATCTGCGAGGAGACCGCGCCCGACAACGTCATCAACACGCCCAGCACCAGGTAGCGGCGATGCGTGCGAACGACGCCGCCCAATACTTCGGATGCCGTACGGCCGTCGTTGTCCTCGAGCGTTTCGGGCAGGCTCCGGCGAATATAGACAGCCACAGGAACGAGCAGCAGGCTCACGATGAACGGAATACGCCAGCCCCATGCCGCCAGCTGGTCCGCGCGCAACGTCATCGATACCAGAACGCCGAACATGCCCCCCACGGCAACCGCGATGCCCTGGCTTGCGAGCTGCCAGCTTGCGTAGAGCGCACGCCGCCCGGGCGGTGCGGCTTCGATGAGAAGCGCCGTCGCCGGACCGACTTCGCCGCCTAGCGCAAAGCCTTGCACGAGCCGGCATAGCACCACGATGAGCGGCGCCGCCATGCCGATGCTGGCGTACGACGGCGTGGCGGCCATGCCCAGGGTGCCGACCGTGATCAGCGCGACCGTGAGAATGAGTGCGGGCTTGCGGCCCGCGCGATCGGCAAAAGCGCCGATCAACACCGCACCTAGCGGGCGCGTGAAAAAGCCCACGCCGAACGTCGCGGCTGCAAGCAGCAGGCTCCCGTACTGACCGCCGACCGGAAAGAACGCGCGCCCGATATAGACGGCAAAGTACGCGTAAATCACGAAATCGTAGAATTCGAGCGCGTTGCCGGTAACAGCCGCCGCAACGGCCTTGCGGCTGATGACCGGTCGCACGCCGCTAACGGCTCCGGCCGTCTCTGTGTGTGGGGCGCCTGGGCAGTTGCCGGGCGCGTCGACAAGGGTAGAACGCATGATGTCTCCGTTATCTTGGGCTGATCGTTCGCGTGCGCTTCAACCGGCCTCGGTCGTGTTCGCTGCTTCCTGCAAACCGCGCACGGTCTGCAGAAATACGTCGCGTCCCTGTTGCCAGATCGCGGCTTGCCAGTCGTCGGCCTGTGGATAGAACGCGTCCTTGAGCGCCTGGCGAATCGACGCGGCCTGCGCCACGTCGGCGCCGCCGCAGCGGTGCAGCCAGTGCTCGGCGCGCATTGCGGGCAGCACGAGCGATGGCGCATGCGTACCGAACTCCAGGCAGATATTCGTGTGCTCGGCCTGCGGGCACTCTTCGAACTGTCCGTACTGAATTGGGCCGGTCATCGGAATGCTCGTCGACGTGCCCTGAGTCACCGAGGTCACGTGCTCGCCCCACCAGCGGCGGGCGCGCGCCAAAGCGCCGCCCTCATCGAGACAGGCGAAAATCCGCTCGCCGTGGCCATAGGGACCGAGGCCCGTATGAATGTCGATCGAGCCGATGCGAAGGCAACGCTGGGCGTAGTCGCGAAGAATCCGGCGGAATGTGCGATTGCTCCAAGCCGGTTCGGCGCCTCCGTAGTGGAGCCCGTCCGCGAAGGCGTACTGGCCCAGTCCGACTGCGCGCTGAAAGCCGCGCGCACCCCATTGCCTGCGCAACAGGTCGAGCGTCGCTTCGTCGTCGTCCGCGGGTGGCCACGTGGCGGGCAACAGCAGGTCGTGGATTTGCGCGTAACGCTCGTTCACTGGCTGCGAGGCGCTGAAATCGACGAAGTTACGGTTGAGATCGACGTTCTCCTGCGTCGCGCGACGAGAATGCGAAAAGCCGTAAGGGTTGACGGCGTGGATATGCAGCACGGCAGTGTCGGGGCCGGTGACAGGCCCGAGACCCAGCACGCCGGTCTGGATCGCGGAACCGCAATAGCCCTCCACGCCGTGCACGCCGCTGATGAGAATCACGAGATTCGCAGCATCACGCGGTCCGTCCAGCACGACATCGGTTGCGAGCGTCTCTCCGTCTTTGCCTTCGAGCGGCAGGACATGCGAGTCGACGGCGAGGCCGCGCGCGGTGGCGGCATTGAGGAATTTGTCGCGCGCTTCAGCATAGTTGCGGCTGAACAGTGCGCGGAATTGAGTGTTCGACATGATTCGATGAGTGGCTTTCTGTATCTCGCTGGAGCGCGTCAAACGCGCGCAATGGGTGCGCGCTTGTCCAGGCGCGAACGGCAAGCGGCGCCAAAGGCTTCAAAAATGGCGAGAGACAGCGGGCTGTCGTCGATGCGCATCTCGGGGTGCCACTGAACAGCCAGCGTGAATTGCGGCGCGGAGCGAATCGAGAACGCCTCGACAAGTCCGTCGGTTGCGACGGCCTCCGGGCGCAACCCGTCGCCCAGGCGGTCGATTCCCTGGTGATGCAGCGAATTCACCTGCTCCACCGGGTTCGTGGCGAGTTGGTCGAGCACACCGCCTGGCATGATCCGAACGGCGTGGCTGTCGTCGTACCAGCGTTCGATGGGCCGGTCGTGATCGCCTTCGCGATGATCGAGCCGGCCAGGCTGTGCGTGAACCGCGGCTTCGAGCGTGCCGCCATACATCACATTGAGTTCCTGCAAGCCACGGCAAATGCCGAGCGTCGGGATACCGGCTGCGATCAGACCCGGCAACACGTCGAATACGGCCGAATCGCGCCAGGGGTCCTGCCTTGTCGTTGCTGGCAACGCCGAAGCACCATAGCGCTCGGCAGCGACATTGGAGGGGCTGCCGGTCAGGACGATGCCGTCGAGCATCGCGGCCAGTGTCTCGCCGTGCAGTGCCTCGGAGCAGGCCGGCAACACCACGGGCAATGCGCGCGCGATCGTGGCGACGGCACGCACGTAGCCGTGCAGGACGGAATGCCCGCGATGCCCGTAGTGCTCGATGCTATCGGCGATGATGCCGACAACAGGGCGGCGCTGGACTGGGGTCGGATCGAGAGGCATAGGCGTGAAGAGTGAGTCAATGCCCGCGCAGTCTAAGCAGCCATGCGACTTGTGTACATTGCGTATTTCTGGGGGATACAATGCAGTTTCTGCAAGTGAGTCCACTCAATGAATACCCGCCAGATCCGGCACTTTCTCGCCTTGCTTGATCACGGCTCGCTTGCGGCCGCGGCCGAAGCCGTTCATTTAAGCCAGCCCGCACTTTCCCGCAGCATCCGCTCGATGGAAGAATTGCTGGGCGTGCCGCTCTTTGACCGAACCGAGCGCCGGTTGCGGCCAACGCCCTACGCACAAGCCTATGAGCCTCGCGCTCGGCGGATCATCCTCGATGAAAAGGAAGGCGCACGCCTGCTGGCGCTGATGCAGTCGGGCGAATCGGGATCGCTGGCGTTCGGAATGGGTTCGTCGCTCGCGCCCATCCTCCTCGAGCCCATCATGCTCGGTTTGATGAGCAAATCGCCCGGGGTAAGACTGCATAGCGTGATCGAAACATCCGAACGGCTAGTGGCCGCGTTGCTCGCCGAACGCCTGGATTTTTTTGTCGGCGATATTCGCGTCGCGCGCGAGCATGCCGATTTGCGCGTCATTGCGCTGTACCCCTGCACCTTCGGCTGGTTTGCCCGGCGCGGGCATCCGCTCGCGGGCAAGCGGAAGGTGACTTTCGACGATATGCGAGCGTACCCGCTTATTGCCGCTGGCTACGTCGAACCCTCGCTGGCCCGGCGCCTGGGCGACCTTTATGGTCTGAGTACGCCCGTCATCGATTATTTTTCCGTTACCACCGACGACGTCGGCACGGTTCACAGCGTTCTGCAAAAGAGCGACGCAATCGTCGCCCTGACCGAACTCGCGATCGTCTCGAAACTGGAATCTGGCGATGCGGCGGCGCTCGCCGTCGATCCGCCACTCGTCATGGACCTGACGCTGGGCATCGTGCATCACGCCGAGCGCACGCTCGTGCCCGCCGCGCAGCACGCATTCGAGATTGTTGCCGACTGCTTTTCCAGGGTTGGCGCGCGGATTGCCGCTGGCCGGGCCACCAGGCCGTGAGCCGTCGTTCGCCTGGACTCGCACCCAGACATGCGTGCGACTGTTTCGCTCAGTAAGCGACCGTTCGGCAATATTTTGAGCGGGACATGGCTGGATGCGGCTGACGCAATGTGTCCTATGATTGGCCGGGTAGCAAGTTTTGAACGTGCGATGCCCGCGTCGCGAATGCGGCGCATTTTTAGCCTGTGCGCTCCCCCTGAAGACGGAGTCAATCATGCTACACAATGTACTGGCTGCCGCTCCGGCCATGGTCCTGTGCCTGCTGATGCAAGGCGTGGTGGTAGCCGTCTGCCTGCGCCGGTACGCGGGCTTCCGGCGCAACGTTAAAGGTCAGGATTTGCTGTGGGTGGATGTCCTGCTATTGGTCACCGTGATGCTGCTGACCTTGCTCTGCAATTTCGCCCAAATGGCAATCTGGGCTGCGCTGTTCATGTTATTAGGCGAGTTTTCCGATTTCGCCACTGCCCTGTATCACTCCGCGGTCAACTTCATCACGCTGGGCTACGGCGACATTGTCATGTCCAAGCAATGGCGCATGCTCGGCCCAATCGAAGCTGCTAACGGCATCCTCATGTTCGGAGTCTCAACCTCGGTGATGACAGCTGCGGTCATGGATGTGATCAAGTACCACCATGCCCGGCTGCAGGAGAAGTAGCCGCGAGTGCACTGCGCATGAGGCGCTGAAAGAAGATCGGCAGCATTGGGCCGGGGCGGCTGCTCGAATGTCCATCGCACCCCGGAAGCCACCATTCCAGCATTAGGAATCCGAACGACATCAATCGGTCACTCCCGCCAGCCATGCCGCCGCTCAAGCCCCATCGACGCAGCATGGCTATCAAGCTTCATTCGACAGACACGCGAATCCAACAAACGAAGATGCGCTTCGTCATCAGCTAACGCGGTTCAGTCTGTTGCATCGTGAACTTCAACGTCGGCTTTGATGACATTACAAACACCCGACGCGACTTCACGCCAAACAAAGCCACTGCAGCCTCCCCACGTCCGTCACATCAGAGAACCTTACCCCGCTCGTCAGACAAATTTCCGACACCGTCTGTAAGCTAGCTGTAGATATGCGCGGCAACTGGAAGCACCAGGTACATCACCTAGATAAATCTGATTGACGATTTGGATGTCGTCTGACAACAATATCCATGGTGATCGGCCAGCCGCTCCTGTTCGATCTCTTCGCTGTAACCGTGCCTCTCCCGTTCGCATTAGCGTCGCCACGCGGCCCAATGGCCGCCGAAGTCCAGCCACCCGTCAGCGAAACAAATCAGCGAGACAACATAGGAGAACGAATCAAATGGCAACACATGACCAAGACGATCCCCAGCTCGGCGAAGGCCGCGCCGACACGCCCGCCTCGCCCAAACGGCGCGCGTTCATGGCCTTTGCCGGCGCGTCCGCAGGCGCAGGCCTCCTCGCAGCCAGCCGCGGCGCGGCAGCAGCAGACTCCATGTTTCCCACGCCCGCCACTTTCGGCGGGCACCTTCCGCAGCCGCCCGGCCACGCCGCCGGCGACCCGATCTGGGGCCCGGACGGTCAGGCCACGGCCATCATCAGGAGGCTCGCCCACGTCGATCATTCGCTCTTCTCCCGAGCCGAGTTTCACGTGACGAGCTACGGCGCGCGCACGCTCCCCGCCTCCGCGCTGATCACGTCGACCGCGTGGCCGGGCGGCAAGATTCCATGGGTGACGGGCGGCACGGAACAGACTGCGCATCCGACCAGCGACCTGCAAAGTCCAGGCTCGGGCGTGATGGTCCCGTGCGACTACACGGGCACGCAATACGACTCATGCAGCGCGTTCAATGCCGCGATCGTCGACGCGAGCCGCGCAGGCGGCGGCCGCGTGGTGGTGCCGGCCGGCAACTGGTATTGCGGCGGTCCGATCGTGCTGCTGAGCCATGTGAACCTCCATCTGGAATCGGGCTGCACGATCTATTTCAGCCCGAACCCGGCGGACTACGCGAAGAATGGCCCGTACAAGACGGCGAACGGCAATCTGTACCACACGCGCTGGCAGGCGAACGACTGCCTGAATTTCGGCTCGCCAATCTACGCATTCCGCCAGACCAACATTGCCGTCACCGCCGACGACAACACCTGCGTGCTGAACGGTCAGGCAATGACGCCAATGCAATTGAGCACCCAGGCGCCAACCTCCTGCTGGTGGACCTACAAGGGAAGCAGCAACACGTACGGCTGCGCAGGCTCGTCGACGCCCTCGCAGGCTTATGTGAATCCGAACAACGTCGCGCTCACGAGCCTCCCCGCCTCGCTAATCCAGAACCCGCAGGCCAACGTCTCCTTCACGAATCAGGACGGCGTGACGACTTCGCTGATGGGCCTGCTCACGGGCACGGGCTGGAACCAGGACCAGAACTATCTGCCCGCGCTCTCCGAGTTGCGCGTGCCGTTCGAGAACCGCATTTTCGGCAACGGCCACTATCTGCGTCCGTGCATGATCGAGTTCATCGGCTGCACGAACGTGTATCTGCAGAACTATCACACGCAGAACACGCCGTTCTGGCAGCACCATCCCACCGACTGCACGAACGTGGTGATCGACGGCGTGTTTGCCGACAGCGTCGGGCCGAACAACGACGGCTTCGATCCGGACGCGTGCAACCACGTGCTGGTGCAGAACGTTCAGTTCAACACCGGTGACGACTGCATCGCGATCAAGTCCGGCAAGTACCTCGACACCGAGTACGGTCCGATGCAGAACATCGTCGTGCAGAACTGCACGATGCAAAGCGGGCACGGCGGTCTGACGATCGGCAGCGAAATGAGCGCGGGCGTGCGCAACGTGTACGCTCGCAACCTGACGATGCAAAACGCGAACTGGGCGACCAATCCGCTGAACATCGCGCTGCGGTTCAAGAGCAACATGAACCGCGGCGGGTTCATCAACAACGTCTGGATCAACGGCGTGACGCTGTCCAACGGTGTGAACCTCGCCGGGAAGTATGGCGGCGGGTCGCTTGGCGCGGCGATCAGCAAGATCACGGGTACGGGAACGACTGGTCTCGCGACGAACCCGTCTACGGGCCAGGGCGGCCTGATCACGTTCGACTGCGATTACAGCCCGTCCGGCGACGCAGTCCGCTTTAGTCCGTCCGTGATCAGCAACATCAACATCACGAACGTGAACGCGAGCAACGTGTCGGGCTCTGTGTCGTATTCGATGCCTTCTGGTTTCGTGGCCGGGTCGAACTCGTGCTTCCAGGCGCTCGTCATGCAGGGCCCCGAGGCCGTCGATTACAACGGTCCGCTGCCGGTGCCGACCGTGAGTCCGATCAGCGGCGTCACGATCTCGAACTGCAACCTCGGCAACCCGGTGTGCACGGGCGCTGTGCCGACGACGCCTTCGACATCTGCGTCGGCCGCGCCGGGCCCGGTCTTCGCGAGCAATGTGAGCGGCATTACGCTGACCAACGTGGTGATCGCGGGCACCACGTACAACACGTTGCTGACCGCACCGGCAACCTGATGCCAACGCACACGAACGCGGGCAACCGCGTTCGTGTGCGTGGCGACTGGGTTGTCAGCGTTGCTCCTTGTCGGTCGCTGGTTTCCGGGGTTGGCGCGTCGGTTCATCCCCGGATCGCACCGGCTCGCGCGTACAGGCGTCCGGCGGCAAGACAAAGGGAACGTCGTCGCGGCAACACGCATAAACCGGAAAGCCATACGCGTTCGTACCGACGATGGTCGTTGGCCCGTGCAGCGGGCACACCGCCTTCATGGCGCCTCCTGAATCTCATTGATCCACTGCTTGCATCGTGCCCCGCGCGGGGCATCTGTCACGCCTTCTTCACGTAGGCGCTGCACCAGCCTTTGGCGTCGACGATCTTGCCGCCATAGGTCGCGCATGGGCCGTTCGGCGCGCCCGGCTTGCCCGTATACAACTGGCAATTCGCGCAGGTCTGCCCCACCTGGAACTGCGCAAACTTGGCCTTGTCGACTTTGCTCGCGTCGGCTTTGTAGCCGAGCGCCATGGCGGTCGGGTCGCTCTCGGAGAGCACCGGCGCGTCGGCGCGCGATTCGTTGGAAAGCGCCGCCGTGGAAGCCACGGAGGCGGCAAGGATCATGAAGCGACGACGGGAAAGCGGCATGGTGGGGCTCCTGAGCATGGAACGTACCCGGCTCTTGCTGTTCACCGAATTGTTGGCCGATGCGTTCGCGGATTATCTGTGTGCTATTTATTTATATCACTTCGTGATGCGTTGTAAAGAACGGAAACATTGCGCGTCGCATACCTCCTTAATTAATTCGCTATCCAAATCAATTTCCACGACGACCAGAAACACGGCGCCACAATGTCACCATGGCGGCGCCGCATTGGCCTCACCACGCCGCGCAGACCTTGCCGAAATGCGCCCCAGCCTGCTGATGTCGAAACGCATCGGCAAGCTCGTCCAGCCCGAACGTGCGGTCTAGCACGGGGCGAATGCCGGCCTGGTCGAGCGCCGCGACGTACTCTTGCTGCTGGCGCCGGCTGCCAACGATCAAGCCCTGCAGGCGCGCCTGTTTCGCCATGAGCACGGAGGTCGGCACGGTGCCTTCGCGTCCGGTCAACACGCCGATCAGCGCGATGTGGCCGCCCACGCGCACCGCGTCGATCGACTGGGCAAGCGTGCCCGGGCCGCCGACTTCGATCACGTGATCGACGCCCTTGCCGCCCGTCATGTCGCGCACGAGCGCGCCCCACTTTTCGTGCTGCCGGTAGTTGACCACCTGGTCGGCGCCCAGCGCCTTCGCACGAGCAAGTTTCTCGTCCGATGACGACGTGACGATGACCGAAGCGCCCATCATCCGCGCGATCTGCAATGCCGCGATCGATACCCCGCCGGTGCCGAGCGTCAGCACGGTGTCGCCCGCCTTGAGGCCGCCGTCGGCCACCAGCGCGCGCCATGCCGTGAGCCCCGCCGTCGTGATCGTGGCCGCCTCGGCGTGGGTCCAGCCGCGCGGCGCGAGCGTAAAAGCGCTCGCGGGCCGCAAGGCGTGCAAGGTCGCGAAGCCGTCCACGCCGTCGCCGGGCGTCTGCGCGAAGTTGCCCACGGCCTGCCACGGCAAGCCGTCCGCCCATTGCGGAAAGAAGCACGACACCACGTGGTCGCCGCGCTTGAACTCCGTCACGCCCGCGCCCACGGCCGACACCACGCCCGCGCCGTCCGCCATCAGCACGCGTCCATCCGCCGTGGGAATGGCGCCGTTGGCCACCAGCAGATCGTGAAAATTGAGCGAGGTGGCATGAAGTTCCACGCGGATCTCGCCGGCGCCGGGGGCGTCTGGCTCGGCGATATCGCGCAGTTCGATCCGGTCGAGGCCACCCGGCGCACGCAACACGGCGGCCTTCATGACCGTGCTCCCTTGACCTTGCGCGCGGCTTCGATGAGGCCGTCGAGCCAGTCCTGATGCCCGTTGATCATCGGATTCGGGCGCGTTTTCGCCAGTTCCTCGGCGGGCTTGCCCTTCTGCGATTCCTGCGTAAGCACGCGCACGCGGCCACCGGAAAGGTCTTCGATGAGCCATGCGTGCAGTACGTCGAGGCGCGTTTCTTCGTCGCCCTCCGCCCAGCCGTGCCACGCCACGCGCGCAGGCTGGCCCGCAGCCGGCGGCACGTGTTCGGTCACTTTGGCCTGCACCGGAAAGCCGAAGGTTTTGAAGTGAAAGCGCGCGCCCGCGCTCAGTTCGGGGCCCCGGCCGCCGTGGAAGCCAACGTCCGCGGAATTGCTGTAATAGCCCGGCCACGCGGTCGCTTTGTTCAGCAGCGGCCAGACGTCGGCGGTGGAAAGGCCCGCGACGATCACTTCGTTGGAACAGAAGTTGTCGGTCGTGCCGGGCAAATAGTCTTCGGGCCAGAAAATCTCGTTCATGTTCGTTACCTTTCGATGCTGTCGGTTTCGGTGCGGTGGACACGAGAAATCATGCGGGCTATGCTGAAATAAATCCAATCGCGGATCATGATTTTCGCCATAAACCGTGTTGATATCAGAATGCTCGATCTGAACCTCCTGCGGGCGCTCGACGCCCTGCTCGACGAACGCAACGTCACGCGCGCCGCGCAGCGTATGTCGCTCACGCAGCCGGCTGTGAGCGCGATGCTGACGCGCCTGCGTGAGAGTTTCGGCGATCCGCTGTTCGTGCGCTCGCAACGTGGCATCGTGCCGACCGAGCGCGCGCTGCAGCTTGCCGCGCCGCTCAAGCAGGTGCTGGGCGAAATCGAGCAGATGATGCAGCCGCGCGCCTTCGAGCCGGCCGAGGCGCAGCTGACGCTCACGCTCGCCTCGACCGACTACGCGTTGCGCGCGGTCGTCGTGCCGTTTCTGGCGCGTCTGCGGCAAAGGGCGCCCGGCGTGCGGGCCGTGATCGTGCCGGTCCAGCACGAGCGCCTTCAGGCGCAACTGGAAAGCGGCGACGTGGATATGGCCCTGATCACGCCGGAGACCACGCCCGCCGACCTGCACGCACGCCGCCTCTTCGACGAGCGCTACGTATGCGTGATGCGCGCGGATCACCCCGCCGCCGCGCGGCGGCTGACGCTGGAGCGGTTTTGCGCGCTCGATCACGCGCTGGTGTCGTATGCGGGCGGGAGCCTGAGCGGCGTGACGGATGAGGCGCTGGCGCGCTTGGGGCGCGCGCGGCGCGTGACGGTGTCGGTAAACAGTTTTCTCGTCCTGCCCGATATTTTGCTGACGAGTGATCTGATTGCGGTCGTGCCGTCCCGGCTCGTGAAGGACGCGAAAGGCGGTGCGCAAGGGCTCGCCGTGGCCGAACCGCCGCTCGAGATACCGGGGTTCACCAAAACGCTCGCATGGCACGAGCGCACGCATCGCTCACCCGCGCATCAGTGGGTGCGGGCGCTGTTGTTCGAGACGTGCGAGGGCTTGGCGGGCGAGACGCCGGGGTGACGTCGTCACGTATCGGCGCTACCCGGCAACGCGCATGAAGCAGATCAGCAGGACGGGCTGCCGTTGGCCGTGCAGAACGCCGCGGGCGCACCCGCGATCAGGGGAATCGGCATAACGGGCGGCGGGGGCGGCGGCGGAATCCTCACAGCGCCGCACCACGAGTTCGCGCTGCGCCCGGCATTTGGCAAGCAGGGAGCGAAGCGCTCGCGCAGATCCTCGGCGGCCTGCTCGTTGCGCTCGCGCGCCTCGAGCGCGGGCCGCAGTTGCCCGTCCAGCCAGGACGCGAACGTGATGACGCAGCCCGCCGCGACGGCCAGCAGCGCGAGCCTCGACTTGTGGTTGCGTAGCTTGCGGAGCAAGCGCACCGCTGCCGGACGGCCTGCGATGGGCGTCTCGCGCCCGGTTGCGGCCCGCACTGCCGCTCCTTCGATGATTCTCGTTGCCACTGTCTATTCGTCTTGCTTTTGTGATTGTGCCTGGCGCCCGTATCGAGGCATACGGGTTAACGGCAGGTCGAAGCAATCCGAAAGGGGCCGGACGAAAATATTTGAGGGACTCAGCCGCTCTCGCGCGAACGCTCCACAAACGCAAACACCGTTTCGCGGAACCGCTCCACCGCCGGATTGCGCACGGCGGGCTTCGTCACGAGATGAAGCGGCGCGCGAAACGCCTCGTCCCCGGCCACGCGGCAGTAGCGCACGCTCTCCTGCTGATAGCGCCGCATGGAAGCCGGCACGAGCGTCACGCCGCCGCCCGCGGCCACGAGATTGATCGCCGTGACCATGCGCGGCACCTCGTCGACCACGCGCAACTGCACGCCCTGGGCTTCGCAGGCACGCACGAAATCGGCGTACATGCCGGGAGCGCCTGGCCGCCGCACGAAGATGAACGGCTCGCCTGCCAGCCGCTTGAGCGACACCGCACGCGTACCCGCCAGCCTGTGCCCCGCCGGCAGCACGAGCAGCATGTGTTCCTGAGCGATGCGCTCGAAGCGCAACTCAGCGGGCGTCTCGATCGGCTTGCGCAGGATCGCGACATCGACGTGAGCGTTCATCATCATCTCGATGATCTCGGCCGCGTTGATCTCGCTAAGCTCGATGGCGATGTCGGGATGCGCGTCGCGATACGCGCGGATCACGGCTGGCGCGAGCGGATGAAACGCTGCCGAACTCGTGAGCGCCACATGCAGCTTGCCCGCCTGCCCGAGCGCCACCCGCCGCGCATGCGTGACGCCCTGCTCCAGCGTTCGCAGAAGGTTGCGCGCGCAAGCAGCGAACGCCTCGCCCGGCGCGGTCAACTCCACGCCGCGAGGCTGCCGCGTGAAAAGCGCGAAGCCCAGCTCCTGCTCGAGCTCCTGGATTTGCTGCGACAGCGGGGGCTGCTGCATGTGCAGGCGCGCGGCCGCGCGTGTGAACTGGCGCTCTTCGCAAACCGCGAGGAAGTAGCGCAGGTGACGTAGCTCCATAGGGACGCTCCGGTATAGGTATTGGATATGGCAACCCAATCTGATATGTATTTTACATTTGCCGCTCAACTCCCTAGTCTGTGAGGAAAACACCAACGACGACATCCGGAGACATATGCAATCCATTCTTGAAGCAGGGCACACCGCGCTCGACGCGCCCGCCCTCACCACCTCGCAGGTACGCCGCGCCGTGCTCGCTTCCGTCATCGGCAACGGGCTCGAGTGGTTCGATTTCCTCATCTACGGCTATTTCGCGAAGACCATCGCGCAGGTGTTTTTCCCGGTGCACAGCAGCTTTCTGTCGATCACGCTCACGCTCGCCACCTTCGCGATCGGCTTCGTCGTGCGACCGCTCGGCGGTGTGGTGATCGGCGCGTTCGCCGACCGTTACGGGCGGCGTCGGACCCTGTCGGCGCTGATCGTGCTGATGGCGGCGAGCACCTTGCTCATGGGCGTCACGCCCGGCTATGCGTCGATCGGCATTGCCGCACCGCTCATCGTGCTGCTCGCGCGCGTTCTGCAAGGGCTCTCGGTGGGCGGCGAGTTCGCCACCGCCGCGTCGATGCTCACCGAGTACGCGCCGCAAGGTCGCAAGATGTTCTACGGCAGCTTTCAGATGACGTCCCAGGCTGTGGCTTTGCTGCTTTCCTCCGCATGCAGTTTTCTGCTGACCACGCATCTCACACCCGCCGCGCTCCTCGAATGGGGCTGGCGCGTGCCTTTCCTGCTCGGCGCGCTGGTGGGCCCGGTGGGCTTCTATATCCGCCACAAGGTCGCCGAATCGCCGGAGTTCGTGCAGCTGCGCGAGCGCCTCGGCCACGCGCCGCGCCAGTCCTTGCGCGCGTTCCTGCGCGAGCGCGGCGACGCGGCGCTGTGCGCCGTGGGCGTGATCGCCGTGGGCGCGGCGACCAACTATCTCTGGCATTCGTATATGCCGCTCTATGTCGAGCGCCAGTTGCATCTGCCGCTCAAGAGCGCGTTGCTCGGCACGGCGGCGTCGGGGCTCATCGGTATCATCGGCTATCCGCTCGCGGGCAAGCTCGCCGACCGCTTTGGCGCCTACCGGCTCTTCCTGCCCGTGACGCTCGTCTGGATCTGCGCCGCCTGGCCGCTCTTCGCGTGGGTGCTCGCCGCGCCCACGCCCGAGCGCGTATTCGCCGCGCAAATGGTCGCGACCGTCGTGCTGAGCCTGATGTCCGGCGCGCACCCCGGCATGCTCACGCAGCTTTTCCCCACGTCCACGCGCTCCACGGGCGTCGCGCTCTCGTACAACATCGCCGTCACCTTGTTCGGCGGCATGGCGCCGCTCACGGTCTCGACGCTGATCGGCGTGACCGGCTCGCGCATCGTTCCGGCGTGGTATCTCATCGTCACGGGCATCGTGTCGCTCGTGCTCGTCTTTGCAAGCGTGTCGGGCCGGCGCCTGCTGCGCGAGCCCAATGCGTGGCCGGCGGAGTCGGAGTCGGCATGAACGAGCAGCCCTTCGTGAGCGATGTACGCCCGCGCAACGAGTACCCGGTGCGCGCTATCGGCGAGGTCCTCTTGCCTGTCGTCACGGCGCAAGGCAGCGGCAATATGCCAATGTTCGTGGGCGGCTGCACGGCAAGCGAGCGAGCCACGCGCGCGCTCGTCGTGCTACACGGCCGCCTGCGCGACGCCGACGCCTATCTGCGCTCGACACTGCGCGCCCGCGCCGCTTCCTCCGCGCATGACGACACCACGCTCGTCATCGTGCCGCAGTTCCTGGCAAGCGCCGATGTCGAGCCCCACTGCGCGCGTGCGGATTTCCTGCACTGGGAATGGACCGCATGGATGGGCGGAGCCGATGCGCGCGGCCCCGCGCCCTTGAGTTCGTTCGACGCCCTCGACGCCCTCGTCGCGCAGCTTGCCGATCGCTCGCGCTATCCAGCGCTGCGCGAGATCGTGATCGCGGGGCATTCGGGCGGCGCACAGGTCGCGCATCGCTATGCGATATTGAGCGCCGCGCCCGAGCAATGCGCGCAACTCGGCGTGAGCCTGCGCTTCGTGATCGCGAATCCCTCTTCCTGGGTGTATTTCGATTCGTTGCGCCCACAACCAGACGGCGGCTTCGGTCCAGCGGATCACGCCGCCTGCCCCGACGTCGACGACTGGAAATACGGCATGCGCAAGCTCCCGCGCTATGCGGCGGCAACGCGAGATGCTGCTACCCTCGAACGCCACTATGTCGTGCGGGAAGTGGTCTATCTGGCAGGCGAACTCGATTGCGACCCCGCGCACGCGGCGCTCGACCGCTCGTGCGCAGCCAGCGCGCAGGGGCCGCACCGTCTCGCGCGCGCCCGCGCCTACTACGCCTACCTGCGCGCACGACATCCACAGTTGCGCCATGCGTGGTTCGAAGTGCCGGGCGCGGGCCACAACGCCGAAGCGATGTTCCTTTCCGGGCCAGGCATCCGCGCCCTGTTTGGTGCGCACGCAACGATCGATGCGGCACGCGCGGCAGGAGAGGCACCGAGCACAGGCGGCGCGGACGATTGAAACGGGCGTCCGTCGTATCATAGCGGCTCGATTCCCGCCGGATGCGTGCGCCCGCCCGGCCGCCCAACGACTGCCATGAGACGCCTACCCCCGCTCAACGCCCTGCAAATCTTCGAAACGGTCGCCCGCTACGGCAGCTTTACGCGCGCGGCCGAGCACCTTTGCCTCACGCAAGGCGCCGTGAGCCGGCAAATCCTCACGCTCGAGCAGTATTACGGCTTGCCGCTCTTTCGCCGCTCGTCCAAGGGTCTCACGCTCACCGCCGAAGGCGAACAGCTGCTGCCCGCCGTGCGCGACGGCTTCGGGCGCATCGAGGAAGCCTCGCAACGCCTCACGCGCCAGCGCACCGAGCTTGCGCTCAAGGTGCCGACCTGCGTGATGCGCTGGATGCTGCCGCGCATCATGCGCTTCCAGAACGAGCACCCCGACCTGCAGATCCAGATCACGACCACGTGGGGGCACGAAGTCGACTTCCAGGCGGAGCCGTTCGACGCGGCGATCATCTATGGCTCGTCGCCCGGCGCCGACATGCACGCGGTGGCGCTCTTCGACGAATACCTCACGCCCGTCTGCACGCCCGAGTTGCTCTCGCACCGCCCGCTCGTCAAGCCCGACGACCTCGCGCACCAGACCCTGCTGCACCCCACGCGCGACCACGCCGACTGGCGCCTGTGGCTCGCCCACGCGGGCGCGAAAAAGGTCGATGCCGATCTCGGCCCCACGTTCGAATCGCTCGATCTCGCGGCCACCGCCGCCATGCAGGGCTTTGGCGTCGCGATTACCGACCGCACGCTCGTGCGCGAGGACGTCGAGACGCGGCGCCTCGTCATGCCCTTCGACCTCGCCGTGCCCACGGGCTCGCGCTACTATTTCGTGTACCCCGAGTGCGTGGCCCAGCAGAAGAAGGTGCAGCTGTTCAGCGAGTGGATCGAGCGTGACCGCGCGACGGCCTAGTACGGCCATGAGCGCAGTGCATGGCAGGCATGAGAATTAATCGATTGCATGCGGGCCGCTCTTTCGGCGTAATGGGCCGCTTCGTGCGGGGCACGCGCATTCTGCGGCCTTGCACCTTTCAAGTCACGCGGCCGCCCGCCGCCCAAAGGGAGACCTACCATGCAGAGCGCCGCCCAGGCCCGCTCGAAGCTGCCCGATGTAGGCACGACGATTTTCACGGTGATCGGCCAGCTTGCCGCCGAGCATCAGGCGCTGAACCTCTCGCAAGGCGCACCGAATTTCGACCCGAGCGCGAAGCTCGTGGATGACGTGGCCGCCGCCATGCGCGCAGGCCACAACCAGTACGCGCCGATGGCAGGCCTCGACGACCTGCGCGAAGCGCTCGCCGCCAAGTTCGAGACGCTTCACGGCGCGCACTACGATCCGTCGAGCGAAGTGACCGTGCTCGCGAGCGCGAGCGAAGGCCTGTACTCGACGATCAGCGCGCTCGTACACCCCGGCGACGAAGTGATCTACTTCGAGCCCGCGTTCGACAGCTATGCGCCCATCGTGCGCCTGCAGGGCGCGAAGCCCGTGGCGATCAAGCTCGCGCAGCCGCATTTCCGCGTGGACTGGGACGCGGTGAGCGCGGCCATCACGCCGCGCACGCGCATGATCATCGTGAACACGCCGCACAATCCCACGGCCACGATATTCGGCGACGACGACATCGCGCGGCTCACTGCGCTCACGCGCAACACCGACATCGTGATTCTCTCCGACGAAGTGTACGAGCACGTGGTGTTCGACGGCGCGCCACACCGGAGCATGGCGCGCTACCGCGAGCTTGCCGAACGCAGCGTGATCGTTTCGTCGTTCGGCAAGTCGTATCACGTCACGGGCTGGCGCGTGGGCTACTGCCTCGCACCGGCCGCGCTGATGGACGAAATCCGCAAGGTCCATCAGTTCATGGTGTTTTCCGCCGACACGCCCATGCAGTATGCGTTCGCTCAGGCACTTGCCGAACCGCAAAGCTATCTGGGTCTTGCGGCGTTCTACCAGCACAAACGCGACCTGCTCGCACGCGCGCTGGAAGCCTCGCGATTCGAACTGCTGCCGAGCGAAGGCAGCTTTTTCCTGCTCGCGCGTTTCCGGTCCTTCTCGAATGAACGCGACAGCGACTTCGTGCTGCGGCTCATCCGCGATGCCCGCGTCGCGACGATTCCACTCTCGGCGTTCTACACGGACGGCACCGACGAAGGCATCATCCGCCTGAGCTTTGCCAAGGATGACGAAACATTGCTCGAGGGCGCGCGCCGCCTTTGCGCGATTTAAAGCACCCGCATTCGGAACACCACGAAACTGACAGGCAAACTGATAGGCAAGGAGATCACCATGAAGCGATTCAACGCGTTCCTCGCGCTGGCATGTGTGTGCGGCGTACTCGGCCCGGCATCGGCATTCGCCGACGCCAACCTGTTGCGCTTCGGCGTCGAGGCGCAGTATCCGCCGTTCGAAACCAAGGCCTCGGACGGGACGCTGCAAGGCTTCGATATCGACATCGGCAATGCCGTGTGCGCGAAGGCGAACATGACCTGCAAGTGGGTGGAGACGTCGTTCGACGGCCTGATTCCCGCGCTGCAAGGACGCAAGTTCGACGCCATCAACTCGGCGATGAACGCTACCGAAAAGCGCCGCGAGGCAATCGACTTCACCACGGTGATCTATCGCGTGCCGAGCCGCCTGATCGCGCGCAGTGACAGCGGACTCGTGGCCACCCCCGCATCGCTCAAGGGCAAGCGAGTCGGCGTGCTGCAATCGTCGATTCAGGAAACCTACGCAAAGGTGCACTGGGAGCCGGCCGGCGTGTCGATCGTGCCCTACCAGGACCAGAACCAGATTTACGCGGACCTTGTCGCCGGGCGTCTGGACGGGACGCTGCTGCTCGCGCCCGCAGGCCAGAAAGGCTTTCTTTCGCTACCCGAAGGAAAGGGCTTCGCGTTCGTAGGCGAGGCCGTGCACGACGACAAGATTTTGGGCAGCGGCGTGGCGTTCGGCATCCGCAAGGGCGACACGGCGCTGCGCGATCGCCTGAACGCAGCCATCGCGAAGATCGAGTCCGACGGCACGGTCACGTCGCTCGCACGCAAATACTTCGGCGACATCGACGTTTCGCCCAAGTAAGAGCTGGACACAGGGGCGGGCGCAAGGCTTTAGCGGTCAGCGCCGCCCCTCCCGCGAATTGCGGTTCACGTGAGCGTCGTTCTTCGTGCGCTCCTGGTGTGCATCGGCGCCCCAGCGGTCGGTGTCCTCCTGCCCGCCTTCCACGTCGCTATGCCCCTGGCGGCCCACCGAGCGCGGCTCATGCGGGTGACGCCGCGCGAGCGGCTCACTGCTTTCGTGCTGCGGATGCTTGACGTTCTTGTCGTCGTCGTCCGGGCTCTCGCGATGGTTCATGGCTGCCTCCTTGCTTGCAATACGCTGCGCTCATTCGCGCAGCGGCTCGACGCTGCGGGTCGGGTCGTGAAGCGGCTCGCAACGAGCATGGAGATTGCGCTCCCCTTATAGCCTTCGCCAGGTGGAGGTTCCGTGTGAGCGCGCACGTGTCGCGCCATTCGCCCGTGCTCAACCCGATGCGCGCTTTCGCCCGCTGCTTGCGAGTTAGCGCATCGGGCGTGCCCAGATAACGGGAGCGCGAGGAGACCACGCCTAGCCTGCCGCCGCTGCCGGGCGCTCCACCCGCGAGCGCGACGAAGCGTGCATCCCGAGGTTCGCCACCAGTGCGACCAGCGCCGAACCGATCACGTACCACGCGGGCGCCGCCAGCGATCCGCTCGCGCGCACGAAAGCCGCGCAGAGCAACGGCGCAAAGCCGCTGAACACGACCACCGAAACGTTGTACGCGAGCGCGATGCCACTAAAGCGCACCTGCACCGGAAAGAGGTCCGCAAGTACCGAGGCCCACGTGCCGCTAGCGAGCGAAAACACCAGCGCAGCGAGCACGAACAGCACGACCACGTTCACGCTGTGCGCCGCGAGCGCTGTGTAGAACGGCCAGGCAAGCGCGGCGAGCAGCACGCACGAAACGCGCAGCAAGTATCGGCGCGGCACGAAGTCGCCAGCCCAGGCGGCCGCGAGCAGCCCCGCCGAACTTACGAGCAAATACGCATTCTGTGCGAGCGCGGCCTCGCGCGGCGCGTAGTTCAACGTCTCGATCAGATACGCAGGCATATGGCCGTAGAGCACGCCGTTGAAGCCCGCCATCACCGCAATCGAGAGCGCACCGCCCACCACGGCGCCGCGATGATTGCGCAGCGTTTCGCGAAACGGCTGCTTCACCACGGCGCCCTGCATCTGCTTGAACTCGGGCGACTCGTCGAGATTGCGGCGCAACAGATACGAAACGATGCCGCACACGCCGCCCACGAGGAACGCAATGCGCCAGCCGTAGCTCGCGGCGTCGGCAGGGGTGAGCGCGGACTGCACGGCGAGATTGACGATCGTCGCGAGCATCACGCCCGTATTGATCGCGCAGACGATCACGCCGGCCGCGAGGCCCGCGCGGCGCGGCGCCGCTTCCACCGCATAGGTGATCGCGCCGGGCATTTCGCCGCCCACGCAAAAGCCTTGCAGCACGCGCAGACCAATTAGCGCGATGGGCGCGGCAATGCCCCAGCGCGCGTAATTGGGTAGCAGACCTATGCAGATCGTCGCCACGGTCACGACGACGATCGAGCCCACGAACACTGGCCGCCGGCCGATGCGATCGCCAAGGCTGCTGAGCACGACGCCGCCGAGCGGCCGGATGATATAGCCGATGGCAAGAACGGAAAACGTGAGCAGCATGCTCACGAGCGGATCGCTCGCCGGAAAGAATTGCGCGGCAATCGAGTGCGCGAAGAATCCGTAAATCACGAAGTCATAGAATTCCAGCGAGCCGCCTAGACTCGCAATGAGGATCATCTTCCATTGGGCGCGGGTCAGGCCAGGCGCAGCGGCCTGCGACGCTGGCAGGATGGGTGTCGTCTCCATTTGCTCTCCTTAATGTTGGATATGGCGGCGCTTGGGGGCTGCTAGCGGATCTTCGTCCTGCGCCTGTTCTTCAAAAGCATCGGACCGGGCGGCTGCGTTGCATTGCGGGCCGCCCTGGGACCGGGTCAAACGGGGCCAAGCGGGATCAAGCCGGCTCAAGCTGCCGCGGCCTCGCGCCGCCGCGGCGCACGCGCAACGCCCGCGCGTTCGAGCAGCGCATCCAGTTCGCTCGCATCGTGCGCCACGCCGCCAACGTAGCGGTCCGGACGCAGCAGCACGGCACGCGCGCCGGTATCCGCGAGCCAGGTTCGCAGCGGCTTGCGCGTAGCCGGAACGATCGCCACGCGCTCGCGTAGCGGTGCGTTCGCAAGCGCGTCTTGTGCGCGTTGCGCAAGCGCTTCGTCGACGACCAGCGCGAAGCGATAGCCCACGGCGTCGTCCAGACGCGTACCGTCTTCGAACACGGGTTGCGGCCCGATATCGCCGCCAGCGGCACCCGCGTGCCAGCCCGGCCCCAAACGCGGCTGCGGCGTGCGGAACTCGCGAATCGCCGCCGTCATCTCGCGGTCGCGCGCGGCCACGGCGTCGCTGTCGGTCGCCTGAATCACGCCACCCAACTGCACCGCCGTTTCGATGAACGTGCGCACATGCGGCTCGCGCTCGCTCTCGTAGGTATCGAGCAGCGTTTCGGGCAGCGCGCCTTCGATCACATCGGCGAGCTTCCATGCGAGGTTCGAGGCGTCGCGTATGCCCGCGGCCATGCCCTGCCCCATGAATGGCGGCGTCTGGTGCGCCGCGTCGCCAGCAATCAGCAGCCTGCCGCGCCGCCAGCCTTGCGCGATCACCGAGTGAAACGTGTAAATCGCCGAGCGTTCGAGTTGCGCATGCTCGGGCGTGATCCATCGCGCGAGCCGCTCCCAGATCCATTCGGCCGTGCCGATGCGGCGCTCGTCGTCGCCCGGCATCACCATGATTTCCCAGCGGCGGCGGTTGTGCGGCCCGCGCGTGTAGGTGGTCGGGCGCGCAGGGTCGCAGTACTGGATCGAGTAGTCGCCGAGATCGGCGCGCTCGCCCGCAAGCAGCACGTCGACCACGACCCAGCGCTCGTGCGATTTCAGATCGGCAAGCTCCGTGCCGATGAAGCGGCGCACCGTCGAGCGCGCGCCGTCGCAACCCACCACGTAACGCGCCGTGGTGCTGGCAAGACGCCCTTGCGCCGTATCCTCGAAGCGGATGCGCACGTGGTCATCGCGTTCGTCGAGCGCGAACACCTCGTGACGCAAATGCACATCGGCCCCGTCGCGCGCACAAAGTTGCGCGCGCAACGCCCGTTCGAGATCCGGCTGATGAAACTTGTAGCTTGCGCACCAGCCTTGAGTGCCAATGCCGCCGGGCCGGCTCCAGTCGATCATCAGTTCGCCGCGCGCGTTCACGAACTTCATGCCGGGGCCGACGAAGAGGTTCGGCAGCAGCGTTTGCGCGATTCCGGCAGTCTGAAACACGCGCATGCATTCGCCGTCGAAGTGCACGGCGCGCGGTAGCTGGAACACGTCCTTGTCGCGCTCGAACACCACGACTTTCAGGCCGCGCAGCGTGAGCAGATTGGCGAGCGTCGCGCCGGTCGGCCCGAAGCCGATGATCGCGACATCATAGTCGGGCGGTGGATTTGCTTTGCATACCGAATTGTTTACGACATCCTTCATCCCATTCACCTGATGCGAGGGTAACTGCGTGGCTAACTGTGTGGCTAGTTGCGTCGATGACTGCGCCGCCCGCATCATGCGGACGGCGTCCTGCGACTTACGCTTCGTCCGCGATGGGATTCCTGAGTGTGCCGATGCGATCCACCTCGACTTCCACCACGTCGCCATGCTTCATGAAAAGCGGCGGATTGCGCTTCGCGCCCACGCCGCCCGGCGTGCCGGTCACGATGACGTCGCCGGGGAAAAGCGGCGTGAAGGTGGAGAGATACGCGATCTGCTTCGCAATGCCGTGGATCAGCATCTCCGTGGTCGCACGCTGCACTTCCTGGCCGTTCAGGCGCGTGACGAGCGTCATCAGCGCGTTCGGCTCGATCTCGTCGCTCGTGACCATCCACGGGCCGAAGGCGCCCGTGCGGTAGAAGTTCTTGCCGGGCCCCCATTGGCCCGTATGGCGCTGCCAGTCGCGCACCGAGCCGTCGTTGTAGCAGCTGTAGCCCGCGATATGGCGCCACGCGTCGGCCTCGGCAATGCGCCGCCCGCCCTCGCCGATGATCACGGCGATCTCGCCTTCATAGTCGAACTGCGTGGATTCGCGCGGACGCAGCATGGGCTCGCCCGCGCCCACCTGCGATGCAGGCAAGCGCATGAAAATCACGGGCTGCTCGGTGGTCTCGCGGTTGGTCTCCTTCACGTGCTCTGCGTAGTTCAGTCCCACGCAGAAGATCTGCTGCGGATTCGCAATGACGGGTTCGAGCGTGACTTCGGCGAGCGGATAGTCGCCCTTGCCTTCGCTCGCGGCCTGCTCGGCTTGGGCAAACGCGCCGGCCGCGATCAGCGACTTGAGGTCCGCATAGCGGCCGCCAAGGCGCTTCTTGAGGTCGAAAACCGCGCCGTCGCGCACAACGCCGAACGACGAACCTTCATGGGTGGAAAAGCTGGCGAGTTTCATGGTGCTCCGTTGATAAAGAGTGAATTTTCTCTGAAATCGGGACGCGCATTTCTTGGTGCGTTTATCGTATTTTGAGAATACACTACGAAAAACGCGTCGCACAACTTGATTCTTATCAGGGTTTATCACTACTACCGGAGACAGCATGACTCTGCCCAACACCAAACAAACCACGAAGCGAACCGGCCTCACGCTCAGCCACATGGGCTTTTTCGTGACCGACATGGCGAAGGTCGAAGACTTCTATACGCGCGTGCTCGAATTCACGGTAACGGACCGCGGCACGCTGCCCTCGCCGCGCGGCACGGTGAGCCTCGTCTTTCTCAGCCGCGATCCCCGCGTGCATCACCAGATCGTGCTGGCGAGCGGCAGGCCCGAACAGTTGCCGTTCAATCCGATCAACCAGATTTCATTGGAGGCAGACAGTCTCACCACGCTCAAGCACTTTCACCGGCGCTTCGTGGAGGAAGGGATGGAGGAAATCGTTCCGGTCACGCATGGCAATGCGATCTCGTTCTACGCGCGCGACCCCGAGGGCAACCGGCTGGAGATTTTCATCGACACGCCGTGGTACGTGGATCAGCCCATGCGCGTGAGCGTGGACTTCACGCTGCCCGAGGAGGCGTTGCTGGCCGAGGTCGAGCGCCATGCGAGCACGTTGCCGGGGTTCCGGCCGCGTGCGGTGTGGGAGGGGGAGATGGCGGCGCGTATGGGCGTAGCGTGATGCCGCCCGAGCGCTTTATGACTCGATCAATGCACGCACGCGCGTGGAAATGCGCGCGGCGGCTTCCTTTACGGCCTCGACCACGCGGTCGAGGTTGAAGAACGCGAGGCGCTGCTCGGGTACGACGAGCGCGAGCGAGGCCACGGCCTCGCCGGATGCATCGGTAAAGAGCGGCGAAGCGACGGCGGACATGCCCGCTTCGAGTTCGCCCTTCGAGAGATAGAAGCCCGCGCGGCGGATCTTGAGCAGACTCGCACGGAATTCTTCGAGCGACGCGCCGAGTCCGCTAGCGGCGATGTCCTCGGGGTACTGCTCGAACAGCGCGGCAAGCTTCGCCTTGGGAAACGTAGAGAGAATCGCCTTCGGTGCAGCGCCAAGAAAGAGCGGACGCGGGCGGCCACGTCCATAGCGCAGGTCGAAAACGGCGTCGTGCGATTCCCGATGGGTATCGACGAGTTCGTTGCCATACCAGCGCGACATGACGGCGTCGAAGCCCGATTGCTCCGCGAGTTCACGCATGATCGGCTGCCCCGCCTTGAGCAGCGGATCGGAAATACGCAAATGGTAGTCGAGCGTAATGATGCGCGGGCCGAGGCCATATTCGCCGCCCACGAAGCGCAGCAGCATGCCAGTATCGACGAGTTCACGCAGATAGCGGTAAGCGGTCGGCACCGAGCATTGCAGTTCGGCTGCCACCTGTTCGGCGGAAAGAAAAGGCCGCGCCTCGGAAAAGAGTTCGAGGATGGACAGCAGTTTCGCAATGCTCGACAAAGGCCAGTCTCCGGTCACGCGTGGGGTGGCCAATTATAGCGGCACGCTTCACCCCGTTCGTGCCCCGCAAACCCGGCGGCACCATGCAAACCGCCGCATTGCAGGGCGCGCTTTACACGCGCCCTGCAATGCGGCGGTCGGTATGGATTACCGGCGTCACATGCGCTGCGCATCCATCAGGCGAAATTCGCCTGACATCATTCATGCGCGGTACATGTTTAGCATAGCTTTACTGCATATGCTGGCCGCCGTTGATAGGAATATTTGCGCCCGTCACGAAGCCGGCTTCGTCCGAACACAGGAACAGCACCAGCGCCGCGACCTCACCCGGGTTGCCAAGGCGGCCCATGGGAATCTGCGGCAGGATCTTCGTATCGAGAATGTCCTGAGGAATCGCGGTCACCATCTTCGTGGCGAGATAGCCCGGCGAAATGGTATTCACGGTCACGCCCTTGCGCGCCACTTCCAGCGCGAGCGACTTCGTGAAGCCGTGCATGCCGGCCTTCGCGGCGGCGTAGTTGGTCTGGCCGATCGAACCCTTCGAGCCGTTCACCGACGAAATATTGATGATACGGCCCCACGCGCGCTCGACCATGCTGTCGCACAGCGGCTTGGAGATATTGAAGATCGAGTCGAGATTCGTGCGCAGCACGGCGTCCCAATTGACCTTGTCGAGCTTGCGAAACGTCATGTCGCGCGTGATGCCCGCGTTGTTCACGAGAATATCGACGGGGCCGATCTCGCTTTGAATCTTCTTCGCTCCGCGCTGGCACGAGTCGTAGTCGGCTACGTCCATGCCACATGCGTGGAATTCGCGGTCGGTCTCTTTCATGCGCGCGAGCCAGTCTTTGGCCCCTGCGTTATCGGGCGAATGCGTCACGACGACGCGATAACCCGCATCATGCAACTTCACGCTGATGGCCTCGCCAAGGCCGCCCATACCACCTGTTACCAATGCAATACGATTAGTCATCCTATATATCCGCGAGAGTTGAGCGTCAATCAATCCGTGGCATGCCGCGTTACGCGAGCAGGCGCCACATACACTTTTGCCTGGCTTTGTCCTTCCACCCAGGACGAAGGCAAGGCGAATACCGCGCGGCTTCTGGTCAATTTCTAGTATTGCGCGTGGTTGTTGCTACTGGCGGCTCGCCGCTGCTTGCGCGTGCGACGAGCCGCTTGCTACGTGTTTACTACGCTGCTTACGGCTTTGAAACCGGCATCAAGCACGCTCGAGCGCGAGCGCCACACCCATGCCGCCGCCGATGCACAGCGAGGCGAGACCACGCTTCGCATCGCGGCGCTGCATTTCGTGCAGCAGCGTCACGAGAATCCGGCAGCCCGACGCGCCGATCGGGTGACCGATCGCAATCGCCCCGCCGTTCACGTTGATCTTCGACGTGTCCCAGCCCATCTGCTTGTTCACGGCCAGCGCCTGCGCGGCAAATGCCTCGTTGATCTCCATGAGATCGAGGTCGTTCACCGACCAGCCCGCGCGCTCCAGCGCGCGCTTCGAAGCCGGGACCGGGCCCATGCCCATGATCTTCGGATCCACGCCGCCGCTTGCGTACGCCTTGATGCGCGCGAGCGGCTTCAGGCCCAGTGCTTCGGCCTTCTTCGCCGACATCACCACGACCGCTGCCGCGCCGTCATTGAGGCCCGAGGCGTTGGCCGCCGTCACCGTGCCTTCCTTGTTGAACGCCGGCTTCAGACCCGCGAGCGATTCGGCCGTCACGCCATGGCGCACGAACTCGTCGGTCGCGAACTGCAGCGGCTCACCCTTGCGCTGGGGAATCGCCACCGGCACGATTTCCGCGTCGAAGCGGCCTGCCTTCTGCGCAGCCTCGGCCTTGTTCTGCGAGAGCGCCGCAAACGCATCCTGCTCCTCGCGCGTGATGCCGTATTCCTTCGCGACGTTCTCCGCGGTCACGCCCATGTGGTACTGGTTGTACACGTCCCACAGGCCGTCGACGATCATGCTGTCGATGAGCTTTGCATCGCCCATGCGAAAGCCGTCGCGCGAGCCCGGCAGCACGTGCGGCGCGGCGCTCATGTTTTCCTGACCGCCGGCGACGACGATGTCCGAATCGCCCGCGATGATCGCGTTCGCGGCCAGCATCACGGCCTTCAGGCCCGAGCCGCACACCTTGTTGATCGTCATGGCGGGAACGGCCGTGGGCAGGCCCGCCTTGATCGATGCCTGGCGCGCCACGTTCTGGCCCGAACCAGCGGTCAGCACCTGACCCATGATCACGTCGCTCACCTGCTCGGGCGCAACGCCCGCGCGCTCGAGCGCCGCCTTGATGACGATGGCACCCAGGTCAGGAGCCGCCACCTTCGCGAGCGAACCGCCGAATTTGCCTACTGCCGTACGTGCGGCCGAAACGATCACAATGTCAGTCATGTTGAGCTCCTGCTCTGCAATTACGCTGAAATATCGATGTTTTGAAAACTGAACCGGCGAATACCACGCCCTCGTCGTTCAGAGACGACGACGAAGGCGGGTATGGGCGTATTGCCGGTCTGGCAGGAACGAAATCAGGCCTTGGCCTGGCTCGTCGCCTTAGCGGTTGCCGGCTGGACGTCAACCGGCGCGGCTTCCTGGACGGAGGCGGCAACGTTCTGGAAATTGCTCTGGGCCGTTTCGATGGCCTGGCGGGTCACGCCGCGCAGCGTCTCGGCGGCATTGTTCACGGCGGCGAACGTCGAGTTCATGGCCGCGACGAAAGACTCCGCGCCGACGGGCGCGTTTTGCGTCAGGCCTTCGGAAAAGGCCTTGAAGCGCTGCTCATTCTCGCCCGATTGCACCTGGGCGGCTTGAATCAACTCGTTTTGAGTCGTCGTCGCGATATCGACGAGGTGGCGGCTGTACGACATAGCCTTGGCAGCCGCTTGCTGCGACGCGCCAATTTGCTGCGTCAGGAACTCGGCGGGATTGCCGCTCTGGAGAGCACCCTTGAGCGTCGCTTCGCTTTCGGCGATGGCAGCCTTGCTGGCCTGCACGTTGAGATCGATCACGGCCTGCACGCCCTGGAAAACGGGTTTCGTGAGCGCAAAGAACGCTGCGACGCCAGCCTGGTAGTTCGCGCGGAATTGTTCGGGTGCGGAAACAGACATCAGATCATGCTCCTTGGTTAGTCATACTAATAAAAGCGCCAACCCCCGATGGCCTGACTTACGGCTGGATTCCTATGTTTGGAAACTCATGTTGCATCGCCGCAGTCAATCTAGAGTGTCCATTCTAAGACAGAAATTTAACAATTTTGTGGCGGTTCATATTAGGTATAAACCCGTAGCGCAAGTCTTTCGGGTTCGGATCTTGCAGTTGTCAAGCAACATGTTTTCCAAATCGGTAAGTTCGACGCTGAGCGCGGAAATTGCATGCTGAATGAATGGCCCGCGACGGATTTTCCCCGCGGCGCCGTTCAAGTCATATAGGGGCTGTTGACCCCTCAGCATCAAGGGAGAGAAATTATGATCCGCAAACCACTGCTTTCGTCGTTTGCCGCCGTCCTGCTCGCCTCCACCGCAACGGCCGCGCTAGCTCAGGCCGTGGTCGTCGAACCCAACGCGCCGCCACAGCAGCCCGTGGTCGTCGCGCCAACTTCGCCGCCGCCGCCGCGGGAAGAAGCCGCCCCGCCGCCGCGCGAAGGCTATGTTTGGCAGGCAGGCCACTGGCGCTGGGATCGGGGCGTCTATGTCTGGGAGCCCGGCCGCTGGCAGGAGGCCCGCTCGGGCTACGACTGGGTGCCGGGCCACTGGGTCGAGGACGGCCCGAACTGGCGATGGATACCGGGCCACTGGGCATGACGTGGCATAGATCGGCATAAGGTGTGAATGCCCGACTTCAAACTGGGAAACGACTATGACGGCGCGGCAGCGGGTTCGCCTGCGGTTCAATCGTTGCAGACTTCCAAGGCCGGGAAGGCCTTGAACGAACGCGATCCGGACGCGGACCTCGTCGCGCGCGTCGGCGCGCGCGATCCGCTTGCCGTGCGCACGCTCGTCGCGAACAAGCTGCCGCGCCTCATTGCACTTGCCACGCGCATGCTGGGCGACCGCAGCGAAGCCGAAGACGTCGCTCAGGAAGCTTTCGTGCGGATCTGGAAACAGGCGCCGGCCTGGCGCACCGGCGAAGCGAAATTCGACACGTGGCTGCATCGCGTGGCGCTCAATCTGTGTTACGACCGCTTGCGCGGACGCCGCGAAGAGACCGTAGAAGACGTGAACGCCGTGACCGAGCCGACACCCGATCCCGCAGGCTCACCCGACCAGCAGATCGAAGCGCGCACGCGCGACGAACGCGTGCGCGCCGCACTCGCGGCGCTGCCCGTGCGTCAGCGCGAAGCGCTCGTGCTGACTTACTATCAAGAGCTGTCGAACCTCGAAGCAGCCGGCCTGATGGATATTTCAGTGGACGCGCTCGAAAGCCTGCTGGCGCGCGCCCGGCGCACCTTGCGCGCACAACTGGCCGGCGAAGCTGCCGGTAAGGACTCCGTATGACACCCGAACGATTCCACACGCTCGTCGCGGCTTATGGCGCCGACCCGCAGCGCTGGCCACAGCACGAGCGCAACGACGCGCTCGAATGGGCGCGCGCGCATCGCGCGCAAGCCGACGCGGCGCTCGACGAAGCCGTGGCCCTCGATAGCTGGCTCTCGCGCGACATGGTTGCGCCGCCCTCGCGCGCGCTCTTCGAGCAGATCGTTGCGGGCGCACCGGTCGAGGCCACATTCAAGCCCGCAGTCAAGCCTGTTTCCGCCGCGAAACGCCGCAGCTTCTGGTGGTCGGGCGCGGCGTTCGCTGGCGTGGGCCTCGCCGGAGCGCTCGCGGGCGCGCTGACGATATCGTTTGTCGTGCTCGGCGGCACGACACCCGCAGCACCGCACGAGACGTATCTCAGCACGAGCTTTGGCGGGACGAGTTCGGACTGGAGCGAATCGACCCTCAACCCCGGCGCCGAAGGGAGTGACGAATGAACGGCTGCTCATGGAAGACGCTGCTCGTCGGCTCGGTACTCCTGAATGTCTTTCTGCTCGGCGCCATTGCAGGCGGCGCGTGGCGCTGGTTCGCCGTGCACGGCGAGCCGCAGACGCAACCGGCGCAACGCGTGGCGTTGCGCTTCGCCACCGAGGAGCTTTCGCTGGAACGCCAGCAGCAGTTCGCGCAAGCGCTCAAGTCCTCGCGCCGCGAAGGCCGCCAGTACGCGCGCGACGGGCGCGACGGACGGCGCGAGGTGCTCGATCTGCTCGCCGCACCGCAACTCGACCGCAACGCCATCGACGCCGCGCTCACGCGCACACGCACGGCGGATAGCGCGTTGCGTGCGCAAATCGAAAGCGGTGTGGTCGATTTCGCGGCCACGCTCACGCCCGAAGAACGCGTGAAGTTCGTCGAAGGACTCGAAAAACGCGGCCAGTGGCGGTTGCCGGCGCAGCAACCAAAGCAGCCGCAGCCGGCCGCAAGCGAGGCAAGCGGCGCGCAATAAAAAAGTTGGCAGTCCAGCGACGGATAACGCGAGCGTTCACCGTTTAACGGGAATACGCAACGCTCCAGCGAGCACAAGGACCGCGCATGGAAAGCCTTTCGAATACCCGCGCCGGCGCGATCGCCATGAACCGCTTCGGCCTCGGCGCGCGCGCCGACGAAACGCCGCCTGCCAACCCCAAAGGCTGGCTGCTCAGCCAGTTCTCCGCATACGAACCGCTGCCCGCAGCATGGCGCAACGAGCCGGGTGTGCTGGCGCTCGCCGCGCGCTTCGGCGCCGAACGCCAGCAAGGTATGGCGGGCGACGCGGCAGCGAGCGCGGCTTCGGACACTACCGGAAAAACCACCGGACAAACCAGCGGAGAAACCAACGCCCAACAAGCTGCACGCCGCGCGGTCAATCAGGCGATCCGGCGCGAGAGCGTGGGCATCTACCGCAGCGCGGTCAACGCGCGCCTCATGAGCGCCTTGCAAACCGACACGCCTTTCGTCGAGCGTCTCGTGCATTTCTGGTCGAACCACTTTGCGGTATCGGTGGATAAAGCGCTGATTGCAGGCATTGCGGGCGCATTCGAAATGGAAGCGATACGCCCGCACGTGCTCGGCAATTTCGCGGACATGCTGGTCGCTGTCGAGCAGCACCCAGCCATGCAGCTCTTTCTCGACCAGACGCGCTCCGTCGGGCCCGACAGCCGTGCCGCGCTGCGCGCCGATCAGCGCGACCCCGCGCACAAGCGTGGCCTGAACGAGAACCTCGCACGCGAGATCATGGAACTGCACACGCTCGGCGTGCGCACCGGCTACACGCAGGACGATGTGACCGAATTCGCACGTGCGCTAACGGGCTGGAGCGTGGCGGGGGTGCGCGGGCCGCAACCGGGGAATATGGCCAATGCGGCCGCGCCCGGCAGCTTCGTGTTTCGCCCGGCGCTGCACGAGCCGGGAGCGCGCACCGTGATGGGCAAGCGCTACGATCAGCCGGGCGAACAGCAGGCGCTCGCCATCCTAGACGACCTCGCGCATGCGAGCGCCACGAGCCGCCATATCGCGTTCCAGCTCGCGCGCCACTTCGTCGCCGACAATCCGCCGCCCGCACTCACCGAGCGCCTCGCGCTCGCCTTCGAGCAAAGCGGCGGCGATCTCCCCACCGTGTACCGCGCTCTCGTTGAAGCGCCGCAAGCGTGGGCGCCGGTCGATGCGAAGTTCAAGACGCCGTGGGAATGGACTGTTTCATCGATGCGTGGTCTCGGCTGGCGCGAACCCGGCGACGTGGGCGACATGAATGCCGCGCCGCTGCTCACGCAGCTTGGCCAGCCGGTCTGGCGGCCGGGCTCGCCCGCCGGTTACGACGATATCGCCGCAAGCTGGGCCGCGCCCGATGCGCTCGTGCGCCGCGTGGAAGTCGCGCAGCGCTTCTCGGCGCGCGTGGGCGACCGGCTCGACCCGCGCACGCTCGGCAACACACTCATGGGCGCCACGCTCAGCGCGCCCACGGCAAGCGCGGTCGCGCATGCCGAAAGCGCATCCACTGCGATCGCCTTGCTGCTCGTCTCGCCCGATTTCCTGAGGAGATAACCGCCATGGTTTCCCGCCGCCATTTTCTGCGCGTCGCCGCCGCTGGCGCGGGCGCGATGCTCGTCGCGCCACAGATCGTGTTCGCCAGCGTCGAAACCGAACGCCGCTTCGTGTTCGTGATCCAGCGCGGCGCCGCCGACGGACTCAACATCGTCGTGCCCTATGCGGAGCCTGCATACGCGACGCTGCGCGGCCCGCTCGCCATCGACAACGACCAGGCCACGAAACTCGACGGTACGTTCGCACTGCATCCGTCGCTCGCACAGATGGCGCAGATGTACCGCGAAAAACAGGCGCTCTTCGTGCATGCGATCGCCTCGCCGTATCGTGACCGCTCACACTTCGACGGCCAGAACGTGCTGGAAACGGGCGGCCGCGCGCCTTACCAGGTCAAGGACGGCTGGCTCAACCGGCTCGTCGCAATGCTGCCTGCCTCGCGCGAAAACGCCATTGCGCTCGCGCCCACCGTGCCGCTCGCGCTACGTGGCTCAGTACAGGTGAGTTCGTACGCGCCCTCGGCGTTGCCCAGCGCGTCCGATGATCTGCTCACGCGCGTTTCGGCGCTCTACGAAGCCGATCCGCAACTGCGCTCGCTCTGGACATCGGCAATGAACGCACGCGGACTCGCCGGCGACGCCAGCGCACGCCAGGACCCTGCGAGCGTCGGCAAGCTGGCCGCGGGTTTCCTGTCGCGCTCCGATGGCCCGCGCATCGCCATGATCGAAACCGGCGGATGGGACACGCACAGCGCGCAGAATGCGCGGCTCGCGAATCAGCTAAAAGCGCTCGACACGATGCTCGCCTCGCTGCGCGACGGCCTCGGCCCCGCGTGGGACAAGACCACGGTGCTCGTCGCCACGGAGTTCGGCCGCACGGCGGCAGCGAACGGCACGGGCGGCACCGACCACGGGCAGGCTTCGGTGGCGATGCTCGTGGGCGGCGCCGTGGCAGGGGGACGCGTACAGGCCGACTGGCCAGGGCTGCGCACGGCGGATCTCTACGAGTCGCGCGATCTCAAACCAACCGCTTCACTCGACGCCTTGATAGCGGGCGCTGCAGCGGAGAGTCTCGGGCTCGATCCACAGCGCACGGCATCGACGCTATTCGGTGGCACAGGTACGAAATATGCGACTACGGGTTTGATAAGGGCGTGAGCGAGACCAGTAATCAGTTCGGATAACCAAATAATTTCAATCAGTGGAGGAAAATCGTCATGAAGATAAAATTACTGTACCCCGTTACCCTGGTCGCGTGCGTTGCCCTCCTTTCCGCATGTATCGTGGAACCCGCCCACCCACCGGAACCGGCGCCGCGCGTCGAGACACCGCCGCCCGCGCCCGCCCAGGGCTACGCCTGGGCCAAGGGCCACTACCGCTGGGAAGGCAACCAGTGGGTGTGGATTCCGGGGCATTGGGTGCAGGGGTACTAAGTCTGCCTACTGCGGCGGTCACATTGCATCCGGTGGATAAATCGGCCGACGCACCCTCCTGAATTCAAGCGCCGGTCCCTGCGAGGGTGCCTGTCATTGTCTAGACTGGAACGAGTATGCGTGCTTCCCCACTCGTGAAAGGAGGACCGGCAATGCTCACTCAGCGAACGAAGGACATCGTGAAGGCGACCGCGCCCGTGCTTGCGGACCATGGTTACGCGATCATCAAGCGTTTTTACACGCGGCTCTTCGAGGCCCACCCTGAACTGAAGAATGTGTTCAACATGGCGCACCAGGAACAGGGGCAGCAACAGCAGGCGCTCGCGCGCGCCGTCTACGCATATGCGGAAAACATCGAAGACCCTTCGAGCCTCGCAGCCGTGCTCAAGAACATCGCAAACAAGCATGCAAGCCTCGGTGTGCTGCCCGAGCACTACCCGATCGTTGGCGAACATCTGCTAGCCGCGATCAAGGACGTGCTCGGCGACGCAGCCACCGAGGACATCATCTCCGCATGGGCGCAGGCCTACGGCAATCTCGCCGACGTGCTCATGGGCATGGAATCCCAGTTGTATGAAGGTTCCGCCGACAAGCTCGGCGGCTGGACCGGCTGGCGCAAGTTCGTCGTGCACGAGAAGCGGCCGGAAAGCAGCGTCATCACCTCGTTCGTGCTCGAACCTGCCGACGGCGGCCCAGTCGCGAACTTCGAGCCCGGCCAGTACATCAGCATCGGCGTGAACGTGCCAGCGCTCGGCTTGCAGCAGATTCGGCAATATAGTCTTTCCGATATGCCCAATGGCCGGACCTACCGCATTTCCGTGAAACGCGAGGCCGGCGGCCCGCAACCGGCCGGCTATGTTTCGAACCTGCTGCACGATCACGTGAACGTGGGCGACGAAGTGAAACTGGCCGCGCCTTACGGCAACTTCCATATCGACGTGAACGCGCCTACGCCTATCGTGCTCATCAGCGGCGGCGTGGGCCTCACGCCGATGATCAGCATGCTCAAGCGAGCGCTTCAGGATCCGGACCGCAAGGTGGTGTTCGTGCACGGCGCACGCAATAGCGGCGTGCATGCCATGCGCGACCGTCTGCGCGAGACCGCGACCACAAATGCCAACTTCCACCTCGTGATTTTCTATAACGAGCCGCTGCCTGGTGACGTAGAGGGAAGCGATTACGATTACGCGGGGTTCGTCGACATCGGCCAGATCAAGCAGGCGGTTCTGCAACCCGACGCCGACTACTATATTTGCGGGCCCATTCCCTTCATGCGCATACAGCACGACGCGCTAAAGAATCTCGGCGTTCACGAAGCCCGGATTCACTACGAAGTCTTCGGGCCGGATCTTTTCGCGGAATAGGCGCAGCGTCCATCTCGGCAAGCGCGGCCCAACAGCCGCGCCTGCCATCTTGCCGGCTCAGAATCCAAACACCTTCAATGCGTTGCTGCCGCGCACCGCATCGCTTTGCGCCTTCGGCAAGCGCGCGGTATTGGCAAACGCGCCGCGCGTGTCATGCACCTGATGCGGCCAGTCCGTCCCGAACATGACCTGGTCTGCGCCCACCACCGAGATCAGGAACTCGAGCGAAGCCGGGCTATACGTGATGCAGTCGTAGTAAATGTGGCGCAGATAGTCGATGGGCTTGCGCTTCATCTGGCGGCGCTGCGGGATTTCCACGTCGTCGCCTTTGCCGAAGCGGCCAGCGAGATACGGCAGCGCACCGCCCGCATGCGAGGCGATGATCTTGAGGTTCGGATACTGGTCGAAGAAGCCTTCGAAGATCATGCGCGTGATGGCGAGCGTCGTATCGAACATGAAGCCCACCGACCAGCTCAGGTCGAACTTCGTCATGTCCATTTGCTCGACGCCCGGCGGATCGGTGGGATGCACGAGCACCGGCAGCGAACGCCGGTCGATCTCGGCCCAGATCGGCGCGAACATCGGGTCCGTGAGACTGCGGCCCGCCACGTTGGCAAGCACCATCACGCCGCTCGCACCGTTGGCGCAGGCGCGCTCCAGTTCCTGGACCGCGCGTTGCGGATACTCCCACGGCAGCGAAGCGAACCAGCGGATACGCTCGGGGTGAGCGGCCTGTCCCTCGGCAATCGTGTCGTTGGTCTCGCGCGCGGCCTGGCAGCTCGTTTCCTCGTCACCCCAGAAAACGTTCGGGCACGTCAGCGAAACGACCGAAACGTCGATACCCGCTTCGTTCATGTGCTTGATGCGAAGATCGAAGTCGAAATGGCCCTTCTGCGGAATCACGACCGGCGTGTTGCCGCGAAACACTTCCTGCTGCCCGTCGGGCCGCGTTTGAATGTTGTAGGCGCCACCGCGCTCCTTGAGCAGGTCAAGCCATTTGTGCGTGAAAATATGGGTATGGACGTCGATGACGGGCATGCTGGTTTCTCCTGTTCGAGATTAACCGATGGAACAAATAACGCTTCGTCATCCTTATCGTATGGATGGAAGCGTCAGCGTGTATGGGTTGCGTCGATCCGCTTAAATGGACGAAGGCGCCGAAAGGTCGTTCAAATGCGGCGCCTCGCGCTTGAGCATGAACGCCCCAACGAGGCCCAGCGCGAAGAACACCGCGCAGAAGTGCGCAGGCGCCATGTTGTTGCCCGTGGTGTGCAACAGCCAGGTCAGCACGAATGGCGAGAATCCGCCGAAAATCGCCGCGCCGATGTTGTACGAAATCGCCAGACCCGTGGAGCGCACTTCGGTGGGAAAGAGCGCTGCAAGTGCCGTGGGGATCGGGCTATTCGAAGCGCCAATCAACAATGCAAACAGCAATTCGACCGTCATGATCGAAACGATGGAAGGCGCGCTCACGATCCAGTAGTAGGCCGGATACAGCACGATGAGAAATACGATGAGCGAGCCGCAGATCATGCGGTTACCGCCCACGCGGTCCGCCATATGGCCGAAGAGCGGAATCGTGACCACGCGCAGCAACACGCTCGCAAGCAGCACGTTAAAGGGCAGCGTCACCGGCATGTGCAGGTTCTGGACCGAATAGATCGGCAGATAGGTGATGATCACGTACGCCATGACGTTGAGTGCGGCGCTCAGCGCCGTCGCCACGAAAAGCTCGCGCGGGTATTGCGACACCACGCGGCTAAACGGCGCCTTCACGCGTTTTTCGATCTGCTCGAACGCCTCGGTCTCCGGCAGACTGCGGCGAATATAGAAACCCACCGGGCCAATAAGCAGACCAAAGAGGAAAGGAATGCGCCACGCCCACGATTCGAGCGCGTGCGGCGTGAACAGATGCGTGAGCGCGCTGCCCATCGCCACGGCCAGCAGCGCGCCCAGCGCCTGGGCGAACATCTGCCAGCTGCCGTAGAGGTTGCGCCGCCCCTTGGGCGCGTATTCGATCAGCATGGCCGTGGCCGTGCCGAACTCGCCGCCTGCCGAAATACCCTGCAGCAGGCGAGCACACAAGACGATTGCGGGCGCAACGAGTCCGATCTGCTGGAAACCGGGCGTGAAGGCGATCATCGCGGCCGCCAGCGTCATCAAGGCGATGACGAGGGTAAGGCCCGCCTTGCGACCTTTGCGGTCGGCGTACATGCCGAGCAGCACGCCGCCGAGCGGCCGCACGACGAAACCCGCGCCGAAAGTGGCCGTCGTCAGCATGAGCGCTGCGTATTCGCTATTGCCGGGAAAGAACTGTCTGGCGATGATGATAGAGAGAAACCCGAATACGACGAAGTCGTACCACTCCAGCACGTTTCCGAGCGTCGACGCCACGGCGCCGCGCCAGCGAATACGCGTATCCATTGCTCTCACGACTGTCTCCTGCGGCCGGCTCGCGGCTGGCCTGCTTTTATCTGCTGCTTCTATCGGTTCGTTATCGGCTTCATGCGAATCTGCCGCAATGCAATGTAAGGCACTATAGTCATGAAGACAATCGAACAAAATCAATGGCTCCATAAAGTAACTTTATGCAACCGACCATCAAGCAACTGCGCGCGTTCGCGCTCGTCTGCCGTTTCGGCGTACTCACGCGCGCCGCCGACGAAATGTTCATCACGCAACCGGCCGTCAGCGTGCTGATCCGGCAGATGGAGGAAGCGCTCGGCATGCGCCTCTTCGACCGCACATCGCGTTCGCTGCGGCCCACGGTGGCGGCGCAGGAAATCCTGCCCACGGTCGAGCGCATGCTGCGCGACCTCGAATCGATCCAGTCGAGCGTGAAAGAGTTGGCTGGGCGCGAGCGCGGACAGTTGCGCTTCGCCGCCACGCCTTCCATCGCGGCGGCCATCGTGCCGCGGCTCGTGGCCGAGTATCGCGCGCTGTATCCGAACATTGAGGTCTCGATCGACGACGCCGCGCCCGACCGGCTCACCGCCTCCACGCTCACCGGCGACGTGGAGTTCAGCATCGGCACGATCAGCGACAAACCCGAAGGCATCACGCTGCAATGTCTCGCGCGCGACAGGCTCTGCGCGATTTGCCGCAAGGATTCGCCGCTCGCGAAAAAGCGCCGCGTAACGTGGGCCGATGCGCTCGGCTACCCGTGGATCGGCGTGAAACCGGGCAGCGGCATTCGCGGCCTGATCGACGAGACGCTCTTCGCGCTAGGCGAGCGCAAGTCCATTGAATATGAGGTGTCCTATATGACAACGGGGCTTTCGATGACCGAGGCGGGACTCGGCATCGCAATCTTTCCCGGTATGCTGCTCGGCGCGTTTCCGCACCGCGATCTCGTCGCGCGCAAGCTCGAAGCGCCCGTTGTCACGCGCGACGTCAATCTGATCCGGCGGGCCGACCATTCGCTTTCGCCCGCCGCGGAGTCGTTCATCGAACTCTGGCACAAGCGCATCGGCAAGCCCGCGGGCGCGTGAAGCCGGCGCGACCGTGACGACACCCAGCCATTACCTGCGCAGCACCTCTGCGGAGCATTCGATCATCCCGCGTATCACGCGGCTGCGCGTGGATGCGCGCGACCACAGAATGCCGAAACGGCGCGGCTCGGTTTCCTCGGGCAGTGGGAGGCGCGTAAGCCGCAAGCCCTTCGTAAGCGGCGTGCCGATATCGGGCACGAGCGAAACGCCAAGGCCGCGATCGACCATCAGCGCAATCGCCATCAGCGAGTTCAATTCGAACAGCTCGCGCGGCGCGATCTTCGCGCGGCGCAGATACTGGTCCGCCTGCTTGCCGCCGCCGAGCGCGCGGTCGTAACGAATGAACGGCTCGCGTCGCAGCAGTTCGTGCGGATCGGCCCGCGCGAACCTTGCAGGCGCGAGCACGACGATGGGTTCTTCACGCAACAGATGCCAGTCATAGGATTTCGGCAGCGCGAAGGCGGGGTGCAGGCAGATGGCCACGTCCACCTCGCCGCGCTGCAGCGCCTCGAACAGTTCCGTCGACGTGCCTGCGCGAATCAGCAGCTTGACCTGCGGAAAAGCCGCGGCGAAGCGCGCGAGCACGTCGGGCAGCACGCTCAGCAGCGCCGATGTGATGGTCCCCACACGCAGTTCGCCGCCCATTTCCTGCTCCTGGGCCAGCGCTTTCAGCTCGTCGAACCCGCGCACGAGCGAGCGGGCGCGCTCCACGACGCGCTGGCCCGCCTCCGTGGGAATGACGGTGCGCCCCGCGCGCATGACGAGCGCCACACCCAACTCACGCTCCAGTGCCTGGATTTGCTGCGCGATAGCGGCAGGCGTCACGCCCACGCGACGCGCGGCCTCCGCCATCGAGCCGCTCTCCACGACCAGCAGCAGGTTGCTCAGAAAGCCTGTGTCCATAAACGTAGCAATTCTATGGTTTAAAGATAGATTCGCATAGTTTATCTAAATCGTTGCCGATCGTAGACTGCCCTCAGTGGTGATCTATACGGAATGCGTGGAGATGAGAAGCAAACTGTTCGTGCCGGCATCGCGCCCGGAGCTGTTCGAAAAGGCGCTCGCGAGCGCCGCGGACGCGTTGTCGTTCGATCTGGAAGACTCGGTTGCGCCTGCGCGTAAACCCGAAGCACGTGAGGCGCTGCGGGCCCTGCTGGTTTCGCCCGCCATGCGCGAACGCGGCAAGGTGCTGATCGTGCGCGTGAACGCGCTCGATACACCGTGGTTCGCCGACGATATTGCTGCCGTGGTTCAGCCCGGCCTCGATTACGTGAATCTGCCGAAACCCGAATCCGTCGAGGACGTGCGCGCCGCCGCCGCGGCGATCGAGCGCGCGGAGCGCGCCAATGGCGTAAGCCGTCCCGTCAAACTGCTGCTTAACGTCGAGTCGCCGCGCGCGCTACGCGAGGCCGCGACGCTCGCCGCCGCCCATGCACGCGTGGCGGGACTGCAACTGGGTCTTGGCGACTTGTTCGAGCCGCTCGGCATCGCACGACGCGACCCGGCGGCCGTGCAGCAAGCGATGTTCAGCCTGCGGCTCGCAGCGGGCGAAGCCGGCGTGTTCGCGTACGATTCAGCGTTTGCGAATATCAAGGATGCCGAAGGATTTCGCGCAGAAGCCGAATTGGCCCGTACGCTCGGCTTCCTCGGCAAGAGCTGCATTCACCCGAGCCAGATCGCGCTCGCCAACGAGGTGTTCCGCCCGTCTGACGAAGAAATTGCCCACGCGCTGCGCGTGGTGGAAGCCGCGCGCAACGCCGAACGTGACGGCGTGGGCGCTTATGTCGTGGACGGCAAGATGATCGACGCGCCTTTCGTCGAGCGCGCCCGCGCGCTCGTGCAAAGCGCTGAGCGGCTTGGGCTCGTTGCGTGCACAACGTCGGGCGAGGTGCGTCAATGAATCAGTCTCCCGAAACGAACGCCGCGCCGCGCGGCCCGCTCGCCGGCGTGCGCGTGCTCGATCTGAGCGCCTATATCGCGGGCCCGTACGGCTGCACGCTGCTCGCCGATCAGGGCGCGGACGTCATCAAGATCGAACCGCCCACCGGCGACAACTTGCGCAAGTATCCGTCCACGCTGGAAGCCGAAAGCCGCGCCTTTCTCGGTGTCAACCGCGGCAAGCGCGGCCTCGTGCTCGACCTGAAGCAACCAGGCGCTCAGGAAGTGCTGCTGCGGCTCGTCGAACAAGCCGACGTGCTCGTGCACAACTTTCGCCCCGGCGTGCCAGCGCGCCTGGGCATCGCCTGGGAGCAACTGCGCGAAGTGAACCCGCGTCTGATCTATTGCGCGGTCACCGGCTACGGCGACCAGGGCCCGAACAAGGACAAGGCCGGCTACGACCAGGTGCTGCAGACCATGACGGGCATGTGCACCTTCCAGGGCAAGCGCGGCGGCCCGCCCGAGATTCTCTACGGCTCGGTGGTCGACTACTACGCCGCCGCGCTCGTGGCTGCTGGGGTATCCTCCGCGCTGTTCGAGCGCGAGCGCAGCGGTGCGGGCCAGTACGTGGGCGTTTCGCTGTTGCGCAGCGCGCTCACCATGCAGTCGGCGCGCATGATCTGGGCCGACGACGAACCGAAGGACGTAGGCCGCGACATGCGCTCGGGCGGCATCACCGGCATTCATCCCACGCGCGAAGGCTGGCTCTATATCTCGGCGAATACGCCGCATTTCTGGCAGGCGCTTTGCGAAAAAACCGGGCTCGCTGCACTCGCGCAGAACCCGCGCTACGATTCGGTGCGCAAACGTGCAGAGCATCGTGACGAGATCGTGCCGCAATTGCACGCCGCGTTGCAGGCGCGCAGCGCACTCGAATGGGAAGCGCACTTTGGCGAAACGGTGCCCTGCGCGGCGGCGCGCACAGTCGAAGATATGTTCGACGACCCGCAGGTGCTCTCAGAGGAGATGGTCACGCGCTACGACTATCCCGGCGTAGGCGCGTATCGCGGCTTTCGCGAGCCGATCCGCTTCGGGGCGACACCTGGACCCGATCCGATCGCCGCGCCCGCCTTTGGCGAGCATTCCGATACGGTGCTGCGCGAGGCCGGCTGGAGCGACGCGGAGATCGAACGATTGCGAAACGAGCACGCCGTGCTCTGAACAGAAAAGGCTGCAACCGCGCACGTCGATCCCGTTGGCGTGCGCGGCAAACAAGGAGACAACGCGATGGACCGTGAGCAGCATGTCCATACCATCGACGCCCCCAAAGCGCGCATAAAAGCGCCCGCCCATGCGTGCGATTCGCATATCCACATCTACGATCGCCGCTTCGCCGCGTCACCCGGCAACGGTGCGCATATCGTTGATCGCGCAACGGTCGATGACTATCGCCGCGTACAGGAGCGCACCGGCACGCAGCGCACCGTCATCGTCACACCGCGACCTTACGGCACCGACAATTGCGTGACGGTGGACGCGATCCGTCAACTAGGCGTCGACAACGCCCGTGGCGTAGCCGTCCTGCGCCCCGATGTGAGCGACACCGAACTCGACATGCTCGATCGTGGCGGCATACGGGGCATTCGCTTCACTTTGTACACGCCGCATCAAGCGGTCGTCACCTTCGACATGGTCGAACCGCTGGCGCGACGCATCGCGGAACTCGGCTGGCATGTGCAATTGCACTGGACCGCCGACCAGATCGTCGAGCACGAAGCGTTGCTCACCCGCCTGCCCTGCAAGATGGTGTTCGACCATCTCGCGCGCCTGCCCTTGCCAGCGGGCACCGCGCATCCCGCGTATGGCGTGGTGCGCCGCCTCGCCGCTTCCGGGCGCGTGTGGGTCAAACTCTCGGGCGCCTACCTCGATTCGCAGGTGGGACTCGCCGGCGGCTACGCCGACCTCGCCGACACCGCGCGCGCATGGGCCGCGCTGCTGCCGCAGCGCACCGTGTGGGGCAGCGATTGGCCCCACGTCACGGAGACGCACAAGCCCGCCACCGCAGCGATCTTCGATCTGCTCGGCACATGGGTCGAGGACGACGCCGCACGCAAGCGCATTCTCGTGGACAACCCCGCCGAACTCTACGGCTTCGCCCGATGAACTAGCGCCACTACGCCGCAAATACAAACAGCCGCGTGCCAGGTACGCGCGGCCACTTTCAGCACCAGGAGACGATACGTGAAGTCCACCGCCACCGCCGCACCCGTCCGCAAGACGCGCTTTACAGACGCGACGATCAGCCTGTTCGAACGCACCATTCCCGATCCGTTCGTGCTCGCGATCCTCATCACCGCGGTCGTGGCCGCACTCTCGGCGATGTTCGCCCCGCATGCAACGCTCAACACGCTCGTGGTCGGGTGGTACAAGGGGTTCTTCAATATCCTCACGTTCGCCTTCCAGATCACACTCGTCCTTGTAACGGGCCACGCGTTCGCTCACGCCGCGCCTGTGCAGCGCGTGTTCAAGGCACTCGTGGGCGTTGCCCGCACGCCGGTACAGGCAGCCGCGCTCACCTTCTTGCTCGTGGCCGTCGCCTCGTTCTTCAACTGGGGGCTCGGTCTCGTGGTCAGCGCGCTGCTCGCGCGCGAAGTGGCCAAGCGCATGCGCGTGGACTTCGCATGGATCGTCGCCGCAGGCTTTTCAGGCTGGGTCGTGTGGGCGAGCGGCATTTCCAGTTCGATCGCGCTCGCGCAATCCACGCCCGGCAGCGCGATGAACGTCGTGCAAAAACTCACGGGCGAAGTGCTGCCGTTCAACGACACCGTGTTCACGGCATTCAACCTCGTGCCGGTGATCGTCATGCTCATCGCCACGCCGATCGTGCTCGCGCTCCTCAAGCCGCGCGATGAAGACGCCGTCGTGCTCGACATCGAGAAGAACCCCGACCCGGAACCGCGCAAACGCCCCGAAGGCAAGCTGAGCTTCGCAAAGTGGCTTGAATACTCGTGGATCGGCAGCGCGTTCATTGGTCTCGTGGGCGTGACGTTCCTCGTGCTCGCGCACCTTGAGCACATCGAAGCGTTTTCTGGCGTGAACGCCGTGATCTTCGTGATGTTCATCGCAGGCGTGATCCTGCACGGCTACCCGCTCGCTTACGCGGACGCGGTCAAGAACGCCGCCAAACAAACCGGCTCGATGATGCTGCAATACCCGCTCTATGGCGGCGTGATGGGCATGATGGACGCCACGGGCCTGCCCAACGTGATCTCGCACTTCTTCATCGCGATCTCGAACACGCACACGCTGCCGTTCTGGAGCTATGTGTGCTCGCTGATCGTCACGTTCTTCATTCCGAGCGGCGGCGGCCACTGGGCCGTGCAGGGTCCGTTCGTCGTGCCCGCAGCGATCGCGCTGCATGCCTCCATGCCCGCCACGACCATGGCCGTCGCAATGGGCGAACAAGTCTCCAACATGATGCAGCCGTTCTGGGCCGCGCCCGTGGTCGCCATGGCTGGCATTGGCGTGCAGCGCGTGCTGGGCTTCACGGTCATGACCTTCCTGCTCGGCACCGTGGTGTTCGGCGCTGCGCTGCTGCTGCTCGTTTGACCCGCACGCTTTCCTCAAACTAACCAGAAACAAGGAGACACCGCATGCAACGGCGTGCATTCATGGCGTCGCTCACGGCGCTCGCCGCGGGCGCGGGCACATTCGGCGGCACGGGCGCGGCGCGCGCACAGAAGGTTGCGTCCGCACCGGATTCGTCCACCATCGCGCAGCGGCTTGCCGCATATGCCGCTGCGCTGAACTACGATGACCTCGATGCAGGCACGATCGAAGCGGTCAAGACCCACACCGCCGACGCGCTGGGTTGCGGCATCGCCGCGCTCGGCGAGAAACCCGTGGGCATCGCGCGCCAGGTCGCGCTGAACTACGCGAGCGGCGACGGCAAGGGCGCGACGGTGCTCGGCACGCAGCGTCGTACATCGCCAGACCTCGCGACGTTTGCGAATGGCGCGGCGATCCGCTACTACGACCTCAACGATGTCTACGCGGGCAAGGAAATCGGCCACCCGAGCGACAACATCGCGGCGTGTCTCGCGCAGGCCGAAGCCGAAGGCGCGAACGGCCGCGACCTGATTGTCGCCATCGTCCTCGCCTACGAAATCGACTGCCGCCTCATGGACGCTGCTTCGATCAGCTCACGCGGCTGGGATCACCCCATCTTCAGCCTGCCCGCGGCCGCGCTTGCGGCGGGCAAGCTCATGAAGCTCGACGAACGGCAACTGGCCGAAGCCGTCAACATCGCGCTCAACGGCCATCTCGCGTTGAACCAGACGCGCGTGCAGACGATGTCGAACTGGAAAGGTCTCGCCGACGCCGACGCTGCGCGTAACGCCTTGTTCTCGGCCGCCCTCGCGCGCGACGGACTCACCGGCCCCGCGCCGATTTTCGAGGGCAATGCGGGGCTGTTCAAGCAGGTGTCCGGACCATTCAGCATCGACACGGCGGGCTTCGGCGGCAAAGGCCGGCCGTTTCGCATCAACGACTGTGCCGTGAAGTTCTACCCGGCGCAGGCGCTCACGCAAACGGCCATTGCGGCGGGCATCGACGTCGCGAAGCAGGTGGGTGATCTCAACCGTATCGCGAGCATGGAGATTCGCACCTCGCACGAAGGCTATTTCTCGGCGGGCATGGACCCGCAGAAATGGGCGCCGGAAACGAGCGAAACCGCCGATCACAGCCTGCCCTACGTCACCGCGCGCGCCATGTTCGACGGCGATATCAGCCTGGCGAGCTACCGCTCCGATGCGTTGCATGACCCGAAGATTCGCGCGTTCATGCAAAAGATCAAGGTTGTAGAGGATTCCGAACTGACACGGCTCTATCCGAAATATTACGCGACCATCGTGAGCGCCACGCTCACGGACGGACAAACCGTGTCGAAGCGAGTGGACGACATTCCGGGCTTCGCCACGCGGCCGATGGAGCGCGGCGACTTCGAGCTGAAGTTCCGCAAGAACGCGACGCCTGTGATCGGCAAGGCACGTGCCGACGAAGCGCTCGGTTTTCTCTGGAGTCTCGACCAGCAGCGCGACCTTTCGCGCCTGTTTGCATCGCTCGCCGTGCGCGCCTGAGCGACGCGAGGGGAAGCGTCAGCCCCTTCCGTGCCGCGCCGAAAGCTCTTCCAGATCGAGATCGCGTTCGAGCACGCGCAACAGTTCGTCGTGGATCAGGCCGGCGCGGTGCAGCTTCAACAGCTCCGCGCGCCCGGCTTCCACAGCGGCCAGCACGACGTCGTAGTGCGAGGTGCGCATTTCCTGCGGATAGCTCTCGGCGTTTGCAAAATTGCGCGTGAGATTCGCCCGATATGTGTACTGCTCCAGCAAACGCGGATGAATCACACTGCCATCCGGTCCATGGACGAGCGGCGTGATCGCCGCAAGCTGAGCGGCTTCGAGGTGCGCCCACGCTTGCGGCTCGTTGAGATAGGCGGATTCACCCTCTGGGTCATGCGCAGGCCTGATTAGTCTTATCAGCGGCCCGATGGTCGTGCCTTGCAGCAGCACCGTGAAAAGAATGACGGCAAACGCAGCAAAAAGTATGAGGTCACGTCCTGGCATCGCCTCTGGCAAGGCGAGCGCAATCGCCAGCGTAACCACACCGCGCATGCCGGCCCAACTCACCACCGCCGCGCCGCGAAAGTCCGCGGCGCTCACGCGGCCCGGCAACAACCGATGCAATACTGCCCTGATGATCTCGATGCCATAGGTCCACACGCATCGGGAAACGACGACGGCAAGCACCACAGCCATCGCGGCGGGACCGAGCAGCGCGACGGCATTGCCGGTCCCGCCGAGGCGAAGCATGACCGCGCGCAGCGAGAGGCCGATCAGCACGAACACCAGCGCCTCGAGCACGAACACCATGACCTGCCAGAACGCCGTGCCGCGGCTGCGCACGGTAGCCGAAAAGACTTCGTGCTGATGCCAGCCTAGCTGCATGCCGCACGTGACCGTGGCGATCACACTCGAAACGCCCAGCATGTCCCCCGCGATATAAGCGATCCAGCCCGCCATCACCGATGCGGTGATGATCAGATATTCATCTTCGAGCTGACGCAGCAGACAAACCACGACATAACCCACGACAGCGCCAACCACGATCCCGCCGAGCGCGAGGCCGACGAAGCTGAGCACCGCATTCGGTTCGCTGAACGCCCCCGTCAAGGCCGCCGCCACGGCGAAGCGAAACAGCACGAGGCCGGCGGCGTCGTTGAGCAGGCTCTCGCCTTCGAGCAGCACCATCAGGCGGCGCGGCAGCGCGAGCTGTTCGAGCACGGCTTTCGCGGCGACGGCATCGGGCGGCGACACCACGGCGCCCAGAGCGAAACATGCGGCCCACGGCAGCGACGGAACGGCCCAATGCGCAACCACGCCAACCGCCCAGGTCGTGAATGCCACCGCACCAATGGCGAAGAGCAGGATGGGCGCGAGGTGACGCTTGAAATCGGACCAGACGAAGAAGTAGGCGCCGTCCATCAGCAGGGGCGGCAGGAACACGATGAGGACGAGATCGGGGTCGATCACGACCGGCGGCAGGCCGGGCACGAACGCCATGGCGGCGCCGCCTACCAGTAGCGCGGCAGCGGGCGGCAGGCGCAGGCGTTTTGCGAGCAGCTCGAGCGCGATGATGGCGATGAGCGACAGGAGCACGAGCTTGAACGCCGACACGGCCGACATGACGCTTCCTTGTTTTTGCCCGAATACGGTGTCCGGGGTGGCGCGAGGGAAAGCGTATCTTGCCATGAAGGCATGGCGCGAGGAACGGGCGTGTCAGCCCTGCCGTTGGCGACTAGATCGCGAGATTGAGCGAGTCGACGATCACGTGTGCTGCAACAACCAGGCAGACGACCACTACCAATACGCCGATGCACATCCCGATATCGGCGTACAAATGACAATGGCGCTCGATGATGGCCGCGAGGTAGCTATCCGGGTCGACCGGGTCTTTTCCCGCTCGATAGCGTTCGCGCGGTTTGGACATTGAAATGGCCTCGTTGAATGGATTAGAGGCGTTCGAGCAGAAGGTACACGCCGAGCACGATACCCATGCAAAATGCCGCGCAGCCAAGCGCCACGCCAAGATTGATGATCTCGGCGCACTGACGTTGAACGAAATCGACGACGATACGCTCGTGACGCGCAGCGGGTTGTGCATTAGCGTGCGTACGGACGGCCTCGTCCAGCGCATCGACGTGTTTCATCAGATGCGACGTATCGAGCAACAGTTGCGGACCCATGACTTGCCTCCAGCGCGAATGATTCCGGTGAAGGCTTCAGATTAGGGAAACGGAGGTGGCGGGGATATCGGAGGAATTCGAAAAGAGGGGTGGCGTCCGTCCCTCAATTCCCGCAAGCATGAATCAAAAACTGCTGCATCGCTCGCGCCGGATCGCTCAACACCGCGCCCGGATGCCACAACATACCCGCCTCCATCTGCGGAATCGCATCCTCTATGGCGCACGCGTCAATGCGCTTACCTTCCAGCGACCACGGCCTGAACACCATATCCGAAAGAATCGTCACGCCAAAACCATGCGCTACGAGGCCGCGCAGCGCTTCCATCGAACTCGTGCGAAACGCGATATTCGGGGCGATGCGCCGCTTCTTCCAGTAACGCAGCGTCGAGGCCTCGCCCTCGTCCACCGTGATCAGGATATAAGGGTATCGCGCGATGTCGCGCAGCGTGACGGTGCCCATCTGCGCCAGTGGATGCGTTGGCGCAGCCCACAATTGCCGTCGCGAACGCATCAACACATGGTGGCCGAAACGCGCGCGCCGCTCCACGTTGGAGAGCAGCGCCACGCCAAGATCCACCTCGCCCGCAAGCACCGCCTCCTCGATAGCCGGTCGGTCCAGATCGCGCAGGTCGATCTCGATCTCCGGATAAGTCGCACGAAAGCGCGCGAGCAGTTCCGGAAGAAAATAACCGAGCAGCGTATAAGAGGCGGCCATGCGCACCGTACCGCGCAAACTGTGCGCGCGAAACGGCGCCTTGTGCAGAGCGTCGCGCACCGACTCCAGCACGTGGCGCGCGTGATTGAGGAAATCCTGCCCGTCGGGCGTGAGTTCCACGCCCTGAGGCAAGCGCACAAAGAGCCGCGTGCCGAGCGCCTCCTCGAGCGCGAGCACCGCGTTGGTGATCGCGGACTGCGAGACATGCTCGGCCGCCGCCGCCATCGAAAACTGCCCGTTCTGCGCCGCCGCCACGAAGTAGCGGAACTGCCGTAAAGTGACGTCCTTGGCCATGTGCTTTTCGAATATCGTGGGTCGATGGTTCCGATTCTACGATACGCGGTCTTCGACGTCCCGGCGGCGGCCGGCCCAACGCAAAACGTCTGCTAGCGCGGCGCCATGCGCAACGCACCGTCAAGCCGTATCACTTCGCCATTCAGATAGCGGTTGCCGACGATATGCTCGACGAGCGCCGCGAACTCCGCGGGATGGCCGAGGCGCTGTGGAAACGGCACGCCAGCGCCCAGTGCCTGCTGCACTTCGGCAGGCATGGCAAGGAGCATCGGCGTTTCGAAGATGCCAGGCGCGATGGTCACAACGCGAATCGCGTTGCGTGCCAGTTCGCGCGCCGCAGGCAGCGTGAGCGAAACCACGCCGCCCTTGGAAGCCGCATAGGCCGATTGCCCGATCTGGCCATCGTACGCCGCCACCGAAGCCGTATTGACGATCACGCCGCGCTCGCCGCCGGCGTCGGGCGTGTTGTTCGCCATCGCCACGGCGGCGAGGCGCATCACGTTGAAGGTACCGATGAGGTTGACGCTTACGACCTTCGCGAACAGATCGAGCGAATGGGCACCCTCCTTTCCGACGATGCGTTGCGCAGGCGCGATCCCCGCGCAGTTGACCACGCCATGCAGCGCACCGAAGCGGTGCGCGACGCGCGCAATCGCTGCCTCAACGCTTGCCGCCTGCGTCACATCGACCTCAACGGCCAGTGCACGCTCGCCGTCGGCCGCCGCCTCGTCACGCGCACGGGCCACATCGATATCGGCGAACGCGACGTTGGCGCCGCGTTCGAGCAGATGCCGCCCGACTGCTGCGCCGAGTCCTGAACCGCCGCCCGTGATAAAAAATGTCTTGTCCTGCACAACCATCTTAATCTCCTCGATCACTTAGTTATCCGATCTTTCAGACCGTCTCACCCGCCAGTTCCGCACGATACCGCTCGCGCACACCGCGCGAACGCTCGTAATTGCGTTCCTTGACGATACCGAACCCACGAACCGCGCCCGGCACGCCAAGCAGGCCGATGGCAGCCGCGAGCGTGGACTGCGTGAGCTTGCCAAGCACGAGACGCACATCGTCCTCGAATTCGCCGATCATCGCGCGTTCGATCACGCGGTCGCGCTGGCGTGCGAACGGATCGAGCGGCGTGCCGCGCAACACCTTGCCGTGCTTCAGCACGCGCAGCAGCGGCTCGGCCCACACGCCGCGCAGTGCGATCTTGTTGCGGCGTCCCGTTTGCGCGTCGCGTCGCGTGAGGACCGGCGGCGCCATGTGGAACGTCTTTCTGCCCGCCGTGCCATCGAACAAGCCAGACAGGTACGCGCCGAAGCCGCCGTTCGTGTGCAGACGCGCAACTTCGTACTCGTCCTTGTAGGCGAGCACTTTGAAGTAATGGCGCGCGGCCGCTTGCGCAAGCTCACCGTTTGCACCTTCAATTCGACGCTCCGCCTGCGCGACGGTCTCGACCAGCGCGCGATAGCGCGCAGCATAAGCGGCGTTCTGGTACTGCGTGAGATCGCGCTCGCGCTCGGCCACGAAGCGTGCGAGATCGAACGGCGTGTCCGCGACTGCAACGTCCGCTCCCGAAACGCGTTCGAGCGCGCGAGCGTCCTGCGCGATCAAACGTCCCCAAAGGAACGCGCGTTCGTTCATCTTCACGGCCGCGCCGTTCAGTTCGATTGCGCGCACAATCGATTCCTCAGTGAGCGGCACGAGTCCCATCTGATACGCGTAACCCACCATCATCATGTTCGAAGCGATGGCGTCGCCGAAGATCGTTTCCGCGGCCGCCGTGCAGTCCCAGAACGCAGCACCCTCTACGCCCATCGCGCTCTCTATCGCCGCTTGATGCACGGCCTTGCTCACCGGCAAATCGCCGTCGCGCACGAAATCGGCAGTTGCCGTGATGCGCTCGTTCACGATAGCGCGCGCGCCGCTGGCCGGCAGGCGCGAAAGCGCGCCAGACGATGCGGCCACCACGGCGTCGCAGCCCAGCAGCACATTGGCCGCATGCGCGCCGATGCGCGAGGTGGTGATGAGCCCGCGGCTCTGCGCGATCTGCACGTGGCTCAACACCGCGCCGTTCTTCTGCGCGAGGCCGGTAAAGTCGAGCGTCGAGGCGCCGCGCCCTTCGAGGTGCGCGGCCATGGCGAGTATCGCGCCGATCGTCACGACGCCCGTGCCGCCCACACCGGTCACGACCATGCGCAGATGCTGCTCCAGCGCCTGCGGCACGCGTGCGGGCGGCGCGAGCGTGGCGCGCAACTCGGCTTCGATGCGCTGAATACGCGCGGCGTCAGGACGCTTCGGCTCCATGCCCTCGACCGTCACGAAGCTCGGGCAAAAGCCCTTCACGCACGACGTGTCCTTATTGCAGCTCGATTGATTGATGGCACGCTTGCGGCCCAACTCCGTTTCGAGCGGCTCGATCGCAATGCAGTTCGACTGCACGGAGCAGTCGCCGCAGCCTTCGCACACGGCCGGGTTGATCACGACACGCGTGGGCGGATCGATCAGCTTGCCGCGCTTGCGGCGGCGGCGCTTTTCGGCGGCGCAGGTCTGGTCGTAGACGATCACTGAAACGCCTTTCTGCTCGCGCAAGCGGCGCTGCAGCGCATCGAGTGCGTCGCGGTGCAAGAGCGTCACGCCCGTGGGCAACCCATGCGCGCCTGCGTATTGCTCGGGCCGGTCGGTCACCACGGCGACTTCGCTCACGCCTTCGGCCTGAACCTGCGCCACCACGCGATGCACGGTGAGGCCACCCTCGGCGGGCTGGCCGCCTGTCATGGCGACCGCATCATTGAAGAGAATCTTGTAAGTCACGTTTGCGCGCGCCGCCACGGCCTGGCGAATCGCCAGGCTGCCGGAATGCTGGTAGGTGCCATCGCCGAGATTCACGAACAGATGCGGCATGTCCGTGAATGTCGACATGCCGACCCACTGCACGCCTTCTCCGCCCATCTGGCAAAACGTAGCCGTGTTGCCCGCCTCGCCGAGCGCCATGATGTGACAGCCGATACCGGCCGCGGCATGCGAGCCGTCCGGCAGACGTGTCGAGGTATTGTGCGGGCAGCCCGCGCAGAAGAACGGCTTGCGGATGAGCGGTTCGCCCGGCGGTACGGAAGCCAGTGCGATGACGCGCTGCGCGCCCGAACGCATATTGGTTGCGCCCGCAACGACGCGCGGCACATCGACCGCAACGTGCTGGAAAAACCGCTGCAGCGCACGGGCAAGCTGCTCCGGCGCGAACTCCATCGTCGCCGCAAGCAGCGGCTCGCGCTCGCCAAGCGTCTTGCCGTGCACGGACGGCCGCTCGTCCGCGCGCACGTTGAAGAGCGCTTCCTTGATCTGCCGCTCCACGAACGAGCGCTTTTCCTCCACGACGAAAAGCGCCTGCATGCCGCGTGCAAACGCCTTGAGCCCTTCCGTTTCGAGCGGCCAGACCATGCCAACCTTATAGAGCCCGATGCCGAGTTGTTCGAGGCGCTCGGGTGTGAGACCCAGTGCTTCGAACGCAGCCAATACGTCCGCATGCGCCTTGCCCACCGTGACGATGCCCACGCGCGCATGCGCGGGCCGCAGCAATGCGCGGTCGAGCGGATTCGCCCGCATGAACGCGAGCGCGGCGGGCAGGCGCTCTTCGAGCACGCGGCGCTCCAGTTCGGCGCGCTCCGCAGGCCAGCGCAATTGCGGGTCGTAGTTGAAGCCGCGTTGCGCCGGAACCGCAATGCCCTCGGGCAAACGCAAGGGCACACTGCGCCCCACACGCATCGAGCGGCCGCTTTCCACCGTCTCCGTAATCGCCTTGAAACCTACCCACAGCCCGCTGAAACGCGAAAGTGCATAGCCCGTCAGCCCGAAGTCGATGTACTCCTCGACCGAGGCCGGAAAGAGGATGGGCATCATCGCGCCTTCGAATACGTGGTCCGTCTGATGCGGGAACATCGACGACTGCGCCGCATGGTCGTCGCCGGCCACGGCGAGCACGCCGCCGTGCTGCGCCGTGCCGAGCATGTTGGCGTTGCGGAACACGTCGCCGGTGCGGTCCACGCCGGGTCCTTTGCCGTACCACATCGAATACACGCCTTGCACACGCTTGCCGGGAAACGCGTCGAGTTGCTGCGCGCCCCACAGCATCGTCGCGCCGAGATCTTCGTTCAGGCCCGGCTCGAAGCGCACGTCGAAGTCCGCCAGCAGTGCCTTCTGGCGCCACAGTTCCTGATCGAAACCGCCGAGCGGCGAGCCGCGATAGCCGGAGACGAGACCCGCCGTTTTCAGCCCGGCCAGCCGGTCCGCGCGCGCCTGTTCGATCAGGATGCGCACGAGCGCCTGGGTGCCGGTGAGAAAGACCGCGCCGTCCTCGCGCAGATAGCGGTCTTCGAGGCGGTAGTCCGTATCGATCTGGCGCCCTGTCTCGACGGCTCGCATGTTCATGGTTGTCTCCGCTGTTCGGCTTGTGGGTATTAGTGGATTCTAGGTAGCCAATAGCGGTGATTCGTGCCAAACTGAGCCACAGATTGCTCGCGAATTAGCAACACTCGCCTGATATAGACCATTTCCAGGGAAAGCTGGCCAATGAAATTCGACCGCGTGGATGTAGCCATCCTGCACGCCCTGCAGCGCGACGCGCACGTGAAGTCCGCCGACCTCGCGGAATCGCTCGGGCTTTCGCTCTCGCCGTTCTACCGGCGCATCCGCATGCTCGAAGAGCGCGGCGTCATCACGCAGTACGTCACGCTGCTCGATCAGGAGAAGGCGGGCTTTCCTGTGAACGCGTATGTGTCGGTGGCGATCGAGAAAAAGAATGAGACGCGGCTAGCCGCGTTCGAGCGCGCGATCTCGAACTGCGACGAGGTGATGGAGTGTTATTTGATGACGGGCGCGTTCGACTACATGCTGCGCGTGGTGGCGAGCGATATTGCGGGCATCGAGCGTTTCGTCATGACGCGCCTCACCAAGATCGAGGGCGTGCGTGACATTCACACTTCCGTGGCACTCCGCCGCGTGGAGTACAAAACCGAGTTGCCGGTGCGCGTGCGCGACGAGTGATACGCCACGAACGCAGTTTTTCACTCAGGATGTCGAAGGAATCGCCACACAAGCCAGGCCTTCACGTCTTGTGGCCGGTCTTGCGCGCCGCTCGCAACGGCTTCGCGGGGGCCTTCTGCCGCTCACGCACCTGAACGTCGTGGGTCGAACGCAGTGCGTCGAGCCGGCCTTCGAGCATGCCGACCTGGTGGCGCAAATCGCCCAGTTGTGCCTGCAATGCCTGAATTTCGGCGCGCGCACTTTCCTCCGTGCGCGCCGCGCGCTGCTCCGCTGCCTGCCAGTGCGTTTGCGCGAGTTCGGCGCTCGCGAGCAACTTGTCCCGTTCGGCGGCAAATTCGGCGCGTGCCTGGGTCAGCGCGGCGTCGCGTTCCAGGCTCGCCTCGCGTGCGCGCGCCAGTTCCGCTTCGAGTGCGCCGCGCGTAGCAACGGCGGCGGCCTGCGCCTGTTCCAGCTCCTGAATGCGCACTTGCGCCGTGAGCAGCGCGGCGGTGCGCTGTTCGAGCGCCACCTCGGTGTGCGCGAGGTCTGCGCGCACGGCGGCAGTTGCATCTAGCGCGGCGCGGCGCGCGTCTTCCACTTCCAGCCGCAGCGCTTCTAGCGAAGCCTTCGCGGCCGCTGTGGCGCGCGTCCAGAGCGCACCCATGAGTTCGCCGGCGGCCCCTTGCAGTTCCTCAGGCAAATCGGCGTGCTCGATACGCACGCGACTCTTTTCACGCAGGGTGGCCCAGAACTCCGAAAGCACTGCCGTAGGCGTGCTCATGCTGCCGCGGTGCACGAGCTGATAGAGCCGGTTGGCCGTGGGCGTGATGCCGTAGCGGAAGAACATCAGCGCGCAGACTTCACGATACAGTTCGCGCGTTTTGGGAAACTCGGCCTTGAGGCGCTCGATCTCGGCGGCGAGGCGCACTTCGTCGGGGGCGACGTCGGTCATGGGGCGATGCGGGGCTGGAATGCGTCGATATTACAACGTTAAGCGTATGATTCCTACCGCCAATGCCAGTGGGAGGCGGGGCGGGACTCGCCCAACCGGATGCTCCAGCGAGGTGTGAACATGACAAAGCTTCAGCGTCTCTTCGTAATAGTTGTTGCCTGTGTGTTGAGCGCGTGCGCGAGTCTGCCGCCGCAGGCCAACCGGCCGCAGACATTCGCGCTACAAGACACGGCGTCCACGCCACTCGGCACGCTCTTCGCACCCGAAGCGCAGCGCCATCCAGACGAAAGTGCATTTCACCTTCTGGCCGATCCCACCGACGCGCTTGTGGCCCGCGTCGTGCTCACCGAAAAGGCGGAGCGTTCGCTCGATCTGCAGTACTACATCTGGCACGACGACCTGACCGGCCGTGAACTGGCGGCAGCGGTGCTCAAGGCAGCAGACCGCGGCGTGCGCGTTCGCGTGCTGCTCGACGACCTCGGCACGAATGCGGACGACCAGGTGCTGCTCACGCTCAGCTCGCACCCGAATGTGCAGATCCGGCTATTCAATCCGGTCGCGGGCCGCCACTTCAAGGCACTCTCATCCGCGCTGGAATTCTCGCGGGTCGACCGGCGCATGCACAACAAGGCGCTGATTGCCGACAACGAGGCCGCAATTCTGGGTGGCCGCAATATCGGCGATGAATACTTCGGTGCGTCGAGAGTCGTTGCCTTCGGCGATCTGGATGTGTTGGTGCACGGTCCCATTGTCGGGAAAGTCTCCGCCGTCTTCGACGCGTTCTGGAATTCCGAATCTAGCTATTCGATCAAACAGTTGATGGGACATGCGGCGGATCCGTCCGCATTGGCCGCCTACCGCGCGAAGCTCGACGAGTACATCCAGTCGGAGCATGACTCGCCCTATGTCGTGCAAGCGAGGCAACGGTTGGCCAAGGCCCTCGAGGCGGGCGACACCGATTTTTTCTGGGGAAAGGCCACGCTCCTGTACGACGATCCGTCCAAGATCGCGCGCGACCCGGCCAACCCGGAAGGCCACCTCATGACGCGCTTCGCCGCGCTGAACCTCAAACCCACACATGAGATGCTCATCATCTCGCCTTACTTCGTGCCGGGGAAAGCGGGCGTTGCGTGGATAAGCGATTTGACCGGGCACGGAGTAAGCGTCACCGTGCTGACCAACTCGCTGGCTGCAACCGACGTCGTGGCCGTGAATGCGGGATATGACCACTATCGCGAGGATCTCCTCGCGGCCGGAGTGCGGCTCTATGAACTGAAGCCGACTGGTGCGCCTGACGTCAAGGCACAGCGAAGGTTTTTTGGCTCTTCGAGGGCCTCGTTGCATGCGAAGACATACGTATTCGACCGGCAAAGCATCTTCATTGGCTCGATGAATCTCGACCCACGCTCGAGCAAACTCAATACGGAGATTGGCGTGCTGTGCGACAGTCCTGCGATTGCCGGCCAGGTGCTCGACGACGTCGAGCCGCAACTGGACAAAATCGCCTGGCGAGTCGAGCAACGCACGGACGCAAACGGCAAGACCCGAATAGTCTGGATCGACACCGCCGAAAACGGCACCGTGACCGAATATGATTCGGAGCCCGATGTATCTTTCATGCGACGCACGAGCGTCTGGTTCATGGGCCTTCTGCCGATCGAGTCCGAGTTGTAAACGCTGGGACGCGCGCTGAAATAAGGCCGATCACGAATCGTACAACGAATGGATATTGCGCACCTTGCCAAAGAGCCACTCGAAGAGGGAATGGCCTTGCTCCTGTTCAGCGGGGAGCGCAGTCGTCAGCTTGTCGATCTTGTCTTGCCGGTATGCCAGGAGCTGGCACAGTTGCTTCGCGACTTCCGGGTGCTCTTTCAGGAACGACGTCATGTCGTCCTTGCCGATTTCGAACAGGATCGATGGCGTCAGCGCGGTAATGGACACATGCATGGGCAGGCCTGCGAGCAGGCCCGCCTCGCCGAATGCTTCACCCGGGCCAATCCGGGCAAGCTCGCGCTCACCCGACGATTCACGGAAAGTCACCGACAGCACACCCGCATATATAATGGCGAGACTGTCCGGCACGGTGTCCGGCGCAAGTATCTGTTGATTGGCCGGGTACTCGTGACGGGAAAGACGCTTTGCGAGCTGCGTCACCTCTTCGGCACTCAAACTTTCGAACAGGGACACGCGCTTGAGCAGCCCCTCCTTCGCGTCATGCGCTTCGATTACGGGCGCCGGCACGCCCAGTGCACGCAACGACACGCCTGAGGCAGCCAGGTGCCGGTAGCACAAGTCGAACAGCTCGTTGGACGTCACCCTCTTTTTACTCATATCGTCAACGAACCCGACCACCTCGTAGTGGATCGAGTTCAGCGTTGCGCGCTGCATGCGGGCATAGGGCGCGGGCGTCTTGAGGATGGCGTTGCTTCCGGTCAGCGCACGCTCCAGCGCGTCGATCACGGTCTTCGGCCGTGCTTCTGGGTCGATCTCGAGCACGAGTGAAAGGCCGTGAACATTTGCCGGCCTGCTGTTGTTCGAGATTTTCGCCTTGGAAGTCATCGCGTTCGGGACGATGAGCGTGTTTCCCTGGCCGGTCAACAAGTGTGTGGCGCGCCAGTTCATTTCGACGACCTTGCCTTCCACATCGTCAATCACGACCCAGTCGCCAACCGTGTATGGCTCCGTGGCGTTGAGCACGATACCGGCGAAAACGTCGCTGAGCGTGCTCTGAATTGCAAGGCCGAGCACGATAGCCAGTGCGCCCGATGTCGCGACCAGACCGCGCACCGGCAGTTCGAGCACGAACGCAAGCGCGGCAACGACCGCGGCGAGGAACACGACGGCGCCGAAGACGTCCGAGAAGAGGCGTTGCTTTCGCCAGGCGCGGGGCAGCAGCAGGGAGTCGAGCGACAGGGTAAAGAGCCGCGCCGCCATCAACCACCAGACGATTTCCAGAACCTGGGCCAACCAGTGGAGCCCTGCCGCGTCCCAGTACGGCGCCTGCCCGAACGGATTCATGCCCGACGAAAACAGGACCCAGCTCAACGCCGCGAAGAGCGCGAGCCGTATGAAGAGCCTGGCCAGATCCTGTGGAGGAATCCGCGCGCGCCACACGACGACATCGACGAAAACAATGCTCAAACCAACGATTAGCGGGTATTTCACGGGCGGCTCCCGGCTGGAAAGGCCTTGCGCTGATGTTGGGACTGCGGGACGCGGTTGATTCTGCCACGGACGAACGTGCCGGGGGGCGAACGGGTGGCAATGGCAGTCTGGCGGCGCTTAAGTCTCGGCCCGGGATTCGGGCGCCAGAGACGCGTGGATGGCGGTGCTGGATTCTCGCCTGCACTGGATGGCGCGGGCGCACTGGCCGGCACATTGCATGCCGGCCCTGTTTATCGTCATGCGCGTGGCGATACGACGGGTGGCGAGCCCTCGTGAAAGAGCTGACTGAGCTGCGCACGCAGTTCCGGCGAATCGGCGTGACGATGCACGCTCACCGCGTGCTGCACGGCAGCTTCCAGAAGCTCGGAATCCGAGTCCGCCGAGATCGCCACCGAGCAGTTCATCTCACTGGGGAACTCCCTGCAGTCTATGTATTTTCGCGTCATGGTGAGACCTCTCGTTGGACTTGAGAAAACACGCACGCTGCCCGTGCGTGCGTGAAAATTATAGAATCCATGCATTTCGCTTGCTAAACTATTTAAGCGAATCCAAGCAACAATAATCTGAATTAATTGCACGCGTTTTTATTTATCAAGCTGCGTAATTTAGGTTATCTAATGAATCGGCGAGGCTCGGCGGCGGCCTGGGTGGAAACCCGGCAATGTCACCAGGCGCTCGCCGCCCGGTCCCTCGCGGTCCGGTCACAGGCTGCCCCCGCCGCCCTTTGCGAAAGCCCTTCCTTCCCGCTTTCCCGACCGGACGCACGCCGCGTTTCGCGCGTGCGTCAGCCGCACTGATTCGACAATTGAAGCGGTCGCCCGCAGTTCCGTTCAGTCCATGAAACGCACGTCTGGCTGTTGGCGCGCGTTTGTCCGATCCGTTGAATTGAGAGGTGTGCCATGTCCAGCCTGTCGAGCGAATCCATCGCCACATTGAAAAGCGCGTTGCGCGGCGAAGCGTTGCAACCCGGCGACGCGGCCTACGAAGAAGCCCGGCAGATCTGGAACGCGATGATCGAGCGCCGCCCCGCGCTCATCGTGCGCTGCCGGGGCTGTGCCGACGTGCGGCAAGCCGTGGCGCTTGCGCGTGATACGGGGCTGCCGCTCGCCGTGCGCGGCGGCGGCCACAATATCGCGGGCAGCGCGCTATGCGACGGCGGCATCGTGATCGATCTCTCGCTGATGAAGTCGGTCAGAGTCGAACCCGCCACGCGCCGCGCGTATGTGGAGCCAGGCGCCACGCTGGGCGACTTCGACCACGAAGCGCAGGCGTTCGGCCTCGCCACGCCGCTTGGCATCAATTCGACCACGGGCGTGGCCGGTCTCACGCTGGGCGGCGGCTTCGGCTGGCTGAGCCGGCGCTTCGGCATGTCGGTCGACAACCTGGTCGCCGCCGATATCGTGACCGCCGACGGCAATCTGCTGCGCGCGAGCGCCGATGAAAACACCGACTTGTTCTGGGCCATCCGCGGTGGCGGTGGCAACTTCGGCGTGGTCACGATGTTCGAATTCGCGCTTCATCCCGTCGGCCCCGAGATCTACGGCGGACTCGTCGTCCTGCCGTTCGACGCCGCGAAAGAAGCACTCGTGAAGTATCGCGAGGCGGTCGACACGATGCCCGAAGACCTGACAGTGTGGAGCGTGTCGCGCCTAGCACCGCCGCTGCCTTTCCTGCCGCCCGAGGTGCACGGCAAGCCGATCATGGCGTTCGCGATCTGCTATTCGGGGCCGCTGGAAAACGGGCCGAACGCGGTGGACGTGGTGCGGCGCTTCGGCAAGCCTTATGGCGAACATCTCGGGCCGATGCCCTACGCCGCGTGGCAACAGGCGTTCGATCCGCTTCTCACACCGGGCGCGCGCAACTACTGGAAGTCGCATAACCTCGCCACGTTGCCCGACGGTCTCATCGACACGCTGACCGCCGCCATCGCCACGCTGCCCTCGCCCGAGTGCGAAATATTTTTCGGGCAAATCGGCGGCGCGACATTACGCGTCGCGCCCGATGCGATGGCCTACCCGAACCGCGACGCGATCTATGTGATGAACGTGCACGGCCGCTGGACCGATCCCGCCGACGACGCCCGCTGCATTGCCTGGGCGCGCGACTTTTTCGAAGCTTCCGCGCCATATGCGCTCGGCAGCGTCTACGTGAACTTCCTCACCGACGACGAACGTACGCGCGTGGAGGCGGCCTATGGTCCGAACATGGACCGTCTCGTCGCAGTGAAGACGCGTTACGACCCGCACAATCTTTTCCGCCACAACCAGAACATCCGGCCCGAAGGGTCGGCCGAGGGCAGCCAGTGATCCGCGTTTCGATGTCATCGTAAGGGGAATCGTCATGTCGACCTATGTGGTGCTTGCGCAATTCACCGACCAGGGTATTCGCGCTGTCAAAAACAGCGCGCAGCGGGCCGGTCAGGCAGCGGAACTAGCCAAAACTTTCGGCTGTGAAATGAAGCAGATCTACTGGACGCTTGGGAAATACGACATCGTCACGGTCATCGAAGCGCCCGACGAGCAAAGCTTCATGGCGTTCGGCCTCGCGCTCGGGTCGCTCGGCAATATCCGCACGCAAACGCTGCGCGCCTTGAACAAGGATGAGTTCACCGCGGTGCTCGGCAAGCTCAATTAAAGAGAGCCGGCGCGCGGCACCTGGACCGGTGCCGCGCCGTCGTTTAGCATTCTTCATACTTAAGCGACGCATGCGCGGCGCATTTCCTGCCAGATACGGGAGGAAATTCTCTGCCCGAACGCCGCCTCGCGCGCGAGCGACCTTCCGTGAAGCGGCACTGCGCGAGCGAAGTCTTTCTTTTTCGCAAACGTTTGCCTCCCTGGTATCAAGTCCGCGCGCTCGAGGCCGAAAACGCGTACATCGCCACGATTTTTTGGAGACCCGGCCGTGACGCGCGTTTTGCTTTTACTTGCCGTAATGGTTACGACAGGCTGCGCACAGTTGCAGCCGGCCACCACGGCGCAAACCGGGAAACCCGCCGTGTCGAACGTCATCATGAAGTTCGACATTCCCGCCGACGCGCTCGGCGCGCATGACCCGCAACTGAGCGCGGTGCTCGCCAAGGCGGGCGCGCTCGCGGCCGCGCAGAAGCAGCCCACCGTGATCCGCGTGACGGCCCTCGGCCAGGACCTCAAGTACATCAATCAGGCCATCTGGCGAGGCGTGCCCGCGCAGGGGCCCAAGCCCACGCTCGAAAACCTCACGGCTGGCGCGAACCAGACGTACAGCGTCTCGATCGAGCCGTTGCATGCGGGGAGCTGACACGATGCGTCCGATCGTTTTCGCCGCCTCCGCACTCTGCTTTTGCAGCGCCGCCTGGGCGGGCCAACCCGCCGCCAGCGCGCCTGGCGCCGGTGGCACCACCGGGGTTGCCACCACCGTTGCCGCTGCAGCCACGCCCGCCGCCGACAAGGTTTATCCGCCGCTGCCCACGCTCGCCATGCTGCCGCCCGCCACCGGCGACGACGACGAGCTTCCCGCGCAGCATTCGTCCTCGCACAAGAAGAAGCCGCGTCAGCGGGATTGCCACTGCGCCATGCCCACGCCGCGCCTCGTTGTTTCCGACACTTCGCGCGCCTATCTCAAGGACATCGAGCAGCAGCTCGATTCCGCTCTCGCGCAGTAACGTCGCGCAGTCATTCGCGCAGTGACGCCCTACCCGGAGCTTCGACCCATGCAGCAGCAGACCAACGCCCTGAGCCTGCGAGCGCGCATCGTCCGCGCGTGGGTCACGTTCATGAGCCTCGCGGCGCTCGGCGCGCCGCCCGCGCACGCCGCGCCGCCCGCCGACGAATGCTTTGAAAAGGCCGGGGTCTACCAGGGCGTGAACCCGCTCGTGCTGCGCGCCGTGGCGTGGCGTGAATCGAAAGGGGACGCCGCGGCGATCAATCACAATGCCAACGGCTCGATCGACGTTGGGCAAGCGCAGATCAACTCGATCCACTTTTCGGAGCTTTCGCGCGAGGGCATTCCGCACGGCGCCCTCACGGACCCGTGCGTGAATATCTTCGTGGCCGCCTGGCTGCTCAAGCAAAAGATGGTGCGATACGGCAACACGTGGCGCGCCATTGGTGCGTACCACTCGGAGTCGCCGCACGAGCGCGATGCCTACGCGCGCAGCATTCAGGCCATTCTCGTGAGCTGGGGCCAGTTGCAGCCGGGGCGATGAGCCAGGTCCTGGCGGCTTCGCTTCCAACTCGTTGTACGCGCAACGGCCATCCAGGTACGGTTCCGGGCCAACTGTGAAGATTCGACGGCGCATATAATACGTAAGAAAACATCCCGGATGTCGCGTCAAACCGACATTCGTGAAGCACTCCCGCGAGTTCCACTCTTCATTAACGGCAATGCCTGCCGTTACTTGTCAAGACAAAAGATCAGGAACCGCAAGCCACCGCTTCACCCACGCGCCCGATGAACATACTTCGACCAGCCTGTGTCCTCAGGCTGATGATGCTTACCGCCCGCAGTATCAAGCGCCCTAACCTGCCTACGCTGCTGACCGGCGCGCTGCTCATGTCGGGCGCGGCGGCCTGCACCGCCGCGGCTTCCGGCGCGCCGTTGCCAGTGGCCATCTCGGTGGATGCCGCGGCGGGCCGGCACCCCATCAGTCCGCTGATTTACGGCATCAACTTCGGCACGACCGCCGTCTTGCAAGACCTGCGCGCGCCGGTCAACCGATCGGGCGGCAACAGCGCCTCGGCCTACAACTGGCGCATCGACGCGCGCAACGCGGGCAAGGACTGGTATTTCGAAAGCGTCGCAGTCAATCCCGCCGATATCCACGACCAGTTCGGCGAGCGCTTCGTCGCGCTCAGCCAGGCGGCGGGCGCGACGCCCATCGTGACCATTCCGATGCTCGGCCGTGTGGCGAAACTCGGGCCGGCGCGCGAGACGCTCGCGAGCTTCTCGATCGCCAAATACGGCCCGCAACCGAACCACGACGTGAATGGCCACGTAGACGCTGGCAATGGCGTCGCGGAAGGTGGCAAGCCGATCGACGGCAACGATGCAAACGACGCCTCGACATCCGACGACCCGCAAAACGAACAGGCGCGCGTAGCCGATCTGGTCAAGCGGTTCGGCGGCGCGAGCGGGGGCGGCGTGCGCTACTACGCGCTCGACAACGAGCCGAGCCTTTGGCAGATCAACCATCGCGACGTGCATCCCACGGGCGCGCATGCGAGCGAAATCGCCAACAAGGTGATCGCCTATTCGCGCGCAGTGAAGTCGGCGGACCCGCACGCGCAGATCGTCGCGCCGGAAGAATGGGGCTGGCAGGGCTACTTCTACAGCGGCTTCGACCAGCAGTACGCAGCGGACCACGGCCTCGACCACACGCCCGACCGCACTGGCGAAACGCAGGGCATGCCCTACGTGCCCTGGTTGCTCACGCAATGGAAAGCGGCGGGCCATCCGGTGGACGTGTTCAGCCTCCACTTCTACCCGCAGGGCGGCGAATTCGCCGAAACGGGCTCGGCGAACTCGCCGGCCATCGCGCTCATGCGCAACCGCTCCACGCGCGACCTGTGGGACCCGAACTACAAAAACCCCACGTGGATCAACAGCGTGGTGGCGCTGATCCCGCTGATGCGGCATTGGGTCGATACGTACTACTATCCAGGCACGCCCATCGGCATCACGGAATACAACTGGGGCGGCGACACGCTGATGAACGGCGCGACGGCCCAGGCCGACGTGCTCGGCATTTTCGGCCGCGAAGGGCTGGATATCGCCACGCGCTGGGGCACGCTCGATCCCTCGATGCCGGTGTACAAGGCGTTCAAGCTCTACCGCAACTACGACGGCAACGGCGCGGCGTTCGGCGCGACCAGCATCGCCGCAAGCGCGCCCGACCCCGACACGGTTTCCGCGTTCGCCGCCTTGCGCGAGGGCGACCACGCGCTGACGCTCGTGGTCATCAACAAGCAGTTGGACCGCCCCGCCGACGCCGCCGTCGCGCTCGACCATTTCGCGGCGAGCGGCGTGGCCGAGATCTGGCGGCTCGCGAACAACCGGCTGTTGCGCATGCCTGACGCGCGCTACCAGGACGGCACGCTGCGCGCGAGCCTGCCCGCGCAGAGCGTGACGCTGTTCGTGCTGCGCGCTGCGCAGACGCGGCAAGAGTGATGCTGGCGAAGCGGCGGCTCGAAGGCACGGGCGGCAGCGGCTCGTCGAGCCTGACCGCGACATGCTGATATCATAAAAAATCAGCGCGCTCTGGTCGCATCGCATCATAATTGGGAAAACTAAGCGTTTCACCCATCGCGAGGAGAAAAGACGTCATGAAACGACGATGCCTGCTGAAGGGGGTTGTCGCCTTGCCGTGCCTCGCCACCGGCTCGACCTTCGCCGACATGCTGAGCGCATCGGCTCGCGTGGGACGCGTGCGGCCCAGCGATCCCGCGTGGCCGAAAGCGCAGGAATGGGATGCGTTGAGCCAGGCGGTCGGCGGTAATTTGCTGCAACCCACAACGATCTGGCAGACCTGCGCGCAAGCGCCACACTCGCAAGCGTGCCTCGCGAGAGTCAAGGAAGCGCGAAACCCGTTCGCACTCGGCGACGATCCCGGCGCCACCCAGATCTCCGGCTGGCTCGATGCCTGGACAGCGAACGCAAGCACCTACGCAGTGGCAGCCCACTCTACCGCAGACGTCGTTGCGGGCGTCAATTTCGCGCGTCAGCACAATTTGCGCCTCGTGGTGAAAGGCGGCGGCCATAGTTACCTTGGCGGCTCGAACGCGCCAGATTCTCTTCTGATCTGGACGCGCAGGATGAACCGCATCGAACTCCATGACGCGTTCGTTCCGGCCGGCTGCTCGACGCAACCGTTGCCGGCTGTGACGGTCGGGGCAGGCTGCATGTGGATCGACGTCTACAGCGCCGTCACGACCCAGGCGGGACGCTACGTTCAGGGCGGTGGATGCACGACCGTGGGCGTTGCCGGCCTCGTTCTGGGCGGCGGCTTCGGGTCCTGGTCGAAGCGTTTTGGCCTCGCGGCCGCGAGTCTGCTGCAGGCCGAGATCGTCACCGCCGACGGCGCTGTCCACACGGTAAACGCATGCCAGGAGCCCGATCTCTTCTGGGCGCTCAAGGGCGGCGGTGGCGGCAGTTTCGGCGTGGTGACCCGGATCACGCTACAAACCCATGAACTGCCCGAAAGCTTCGGCTGGGCCAGGTTCAAGGTCAGGGCTTCATCGCGTGAGGCTTACCGGCGGCTGGCTGCGCGACTGGTCGATCACTATGCGGACAATCTCTTCAACCCTGTATGGGGCGAGCGATTCGTTTTCCACAGCGAAGAAATCGAAGTGGCGATGGTGTGCCAGGGTCTCGACGACCATCAGGCGAAGTCGGTCTGGGCTCCTTTCATCGACTGGGTGCGCGCCTCGCCGACGGACTTCACCTTCAGCGAAGGACCTCGCGTCGGCGCTGGCCCGTCACGCCACTGGTGGGACGTCGAAGCCAACCCGGGACTCGTGGCAGACCCGCGCGACGCAGCCGCGCACAACCATGGCTGGTGGCGAGGCGATGGCGAGCAGGCCTCCGCGTTCCTGCACGCCTACGAGTCGCAGTGGCTGAGCGCGGCCCTGCTCGAACCGGCGCAACGCGGCCGGCTTGTCAATGCTTTCGTCGCAGCGGCCCAATTTCAGGCCGTAGAGTTGCATTTCAATAAAGGACTTGCCGGCGCACCGCCGGAGGTGAACGAAGCGGCGCGTCAGTGCGCCATGAATCCGAGGGTGGCCGACGCCTTCGGCCTCGCGATCGTCGCCACAGGCGGCGCACCGCCATTTCCTGGCCTCCCGATCACCCCGCCTGACATGTCGCAGGCACATCGCAACGCCGAGAACGTGGCCAAGGCTGCGGCCATTCTCAAGGCGCTATCGCCGCAAGGCGGCTCCTATATTTCGGAGACCGATTTTTTTCGCAGCGACTGGCGCGAGGCGTTTTGGGGAGTCAACTACGCGCGGCTGAAAGCGATCAAGGATCGCTACGATCCGCAAGGGTTCTTCTTCGTGCACCACGGCGTGGGCAGCGAAGACTGGAGTCCTGACGGCTTCACGCCTGCCGGGTCCTGAGTCTCGGCCTATCCGGCCGAACCCGGCCCGTTCCGATCGCTGTCATCGTCCTTTTCGAGGTCGCGCATATCGAGCGCAAGCACCCGCCCGACATCGCGCACGAACGCTTCCATGATCGCGAGAGATTCCGGGCTGCCCGGCACACAATCTTCAGGATTGCGCTTTCCCTGTGCCCGTCTGATCGCGCGGATGCTGGCCTCCAGCGCCCGTGCTTCTGCCCGGATCGGGTCGTCTTGAGATGGTTTGGGTTGTTCGTGCGCCATGCATGGATTTTCGGCGGCGGGCGCACAAACTTTAGCGCAGACTTTGGCGTTTCGGCATGACTTGTCGAACGGCTAGGGCGCAGCCTTCGCAATAAGGTCACGCAAACGGGCCATCGAGCGCTGATCCAGCGGATGCATCTCGCACCCCACACGGCTCCATCCTCTTTCCTGATCCTCGGAGATCCAGCGGACATCGAGCGCGACGGCCAGAACGATCTCGTCTTCGTCGTCGATCGGCGCCGACTGCAGCCATCCCAGGACCGTCTCTCCCCGGAAGAGCAGACCGTTGCGCGCGTGCAGAAGCGCCCCGCGCGAGCTAAGGTCGGCCACCTGCGCGAGCGCCCTGCCGTCCTTGTTCAGAAGCAGCGGGGCGAACAACAGCGGCGTACGGACCTCCCGACGCATATCCAGTCCACTTCGCATACGCATGACACCTGTTCCAACGTTTCATTTTTATTGAGCGTCGGGATTTTAACGTGACTGTGCCTGCAAGACGGGGGACGGAGCGCGAAATACGCCCGCGCAAACGTTTGATTCATTCAATCGGAATGCGCGGCGGCACCCGGCTTTATCGCCGGGCCTGCCGCATCGCGCTCGAGCGCACAGTGCGCCCGTTCAGTGGTGCGCATAAACCGACTGGTCGCCAACGCTGGCCACGATCGGCGCGCCCGCGTCCGAGCTGCCCGTCATCGCCACGCCGCCAACCGCCGTGCTGCCCGGCGCGGCCTGCTGCGCCGTTTGCGCCTGCTCCTGGGCCACGATCGCCTCCGCGTGCTGAATGTCATCCGGATAGTTGATGTCCGAAGCCGTGGGGCGATACCCCGCCTGCTCCACCCGCACGAGATCGGCGACAACCTGCGCACGCGTCACCGGTGTGTTGGCGGGGTTGGTGGCTTGTGCGAAAGCGGCAGCCGGTGCGGCAAGAGCGCAGGCAACGAGCAATGTGGAAACGAGTGCTTTCATGATGTTCACCTCTCAATCAATGGCCGCCGCATCAGAAAGGGATGCCGCCTCAGCCGCCCTCGGCAATGTCGCGAAGGTTGACTGCATTGTGGCCGCGCGGCGCTGACCCAAAGCTGACCTGCGGATTACGAGTTCGTTATCTGGGCGCAACGCGCCCGCAGCGGCCAACGCCCCTGCGCGCCAAAGATGACAAATCCGTAATGTCGAGGTCACCACCGGGTAAGCGCCCCCTCCCGATACTTGCGCCAACCCTGCCCTAACCCGGACATCGTCATGTGGATCGTCAAACTGGCTCTCAGACGGCCTTACACGTTCATCGTGCTGGCCGTACTGCTTTTCATCCTCGGGCCGCTCGCCATCATGCGCACGCCCACGGACATTTTTCCGAACATCAATATCCCCGTGGTCAGCATCGTCTGGACCTACAACGGCTTCTCAGCGGAGGACATGGCGCAGCGCATCACCTCGAACTACGAGCGCGCCCTCACCTCCGACGTCGACGACATCGAGCACATCGAATCGCAGTCGCTCAACGGCGTCTCGGTGGTGAAAGTGTTCTTCCATCCCGGCGCCGACATCAACCGCGCGATTGCCGAGGCGGCTTCGAACTCCGCTTCGATCCTGCGCATCCTGCCGCCGGGCACGCTGCCGCCGAACATCATCACGTACAACGCCTCTACGGTGCCGGTGCTGCAACTGGGGCTCTCCAGCTCGACACTGCCCGAGCAGTCGCTCTACGACCTCGGCAACAGCTTCATCCGCACGCAGCTCGCCACCGTCCAGGGCGCGGCCGTGCCGCTGCCCTACGGCGGCAAGATCCGCCAGATCATGGTGCAACTCGATCCGAAAGCGCTGCAGGCCAAGGGTCTAGCGCCCGCCGACGTCGTCAACGCCGTGAACGCCCAGAACCTCATCCTGCCCGGCGGCACGGCCAAAATCGGTTCGCGCGAATACAACGTGGAGATGAACGGCAGCACGCAAACGGTTGCCGCGCTCAACGACCTGCCCGTCAAGACCGTGAACGGCAGCGTGGTGTATGTGCGCGACGTGGCGCATGTGATCGACGGCTACGCGCCGCAAACGAACATCGTGCGCGCGGACGGCAAACGCGCGGCACTCCTTACCGTCGAAAAGACCGGCAGTGCTTCGACGCTCACGATCATCCAGCAAGTGAAGGCAATGCTGCCGAAGATCGCAGCAGGCCTGCCGCAAGCGCTCAAGATCACGCCGCTCTCCGATCAGTCCGTGTTCGTGAAGTCGGCGATCTCGGGCGTGGTGCGCGAAGCGCTCATCGCGGCTTGCCTGACCGCCGCGATGATCCTGCTTTTTCTCGGCAGCTGGCGTGCCACGCTCATCATCGCCGTGACGATTCCGCTTGCCGTGCTCACGTCGCTCATCGCGCTCGCGGCGCTCGGCGAAACCATCAACATCATGACGCTCGGCGGCCTCGCGCTCGCCGTCGGCATACTCGTTGACGACGCAACCGTCGCCATCGAAAACATCACGCACCACCTGGAGCGCGGCGCGCCGCTGCACGACGCCATTCTCAATGGTTCCGGCGAAATTGCCGTGCCGACCTTCGTTTCGACACTCTCCATCTGCATCGTGTTCGTGCCGATGTTCCTGCTTTCGGGCGTCGCGCGTTATCTCTTCGTGCCGCTCGCCGAGGCCGTGGTGTTCGCGATGTGCGCGTCGTACTTCTTCTCGCGCACGCTCATTCCCACGCTCGCCATGTACCTGCTGCGTGCGCGTACGCCAAACGCCGCGCCGTCGCGCGGCATCGCGGGTGCATTGACGCGCTTTCAGGCGGGCTTCGAGCGACGCTTCGAAGCGGTGCGCAACCGCTATCGCACGCTGCTTCAGGCGGCCATTGCGCAGCGCCGCCGTTTCGTCGTGCTGTGGGTCGCGCTCTGCCTCGGCTCACTCGTACTGGTACCGTTCACGGGCCGCGATTTCTTTCCTGCCGTCGATACGGGCGAAATCCGCCTGCATCTGCGTGCGCCCACCGGCACGCGCATCGAGGAAACGGCCCGCATCACCGATGAAGTCGAAGCGAAGATCCGCAGCGTGATTCCGCCCGCCGAACAGGCTGCCGTGCTCGACAACATCGGCGTGCCGGTGAGCGGCATCAACCTCACTTACGACTCGTCGGACCCTATCGGTCCCGAAGATGCGGACATCCTCATCACGCTTGCACCGAAGCACAAGCCGACCGCGCAATATGTCGCGAAGCTGCGCAACGTGCTTGACGCTTCGTTTCCGGGCGTGACCTTCGCCTTCCTGCCCGCCGACATCGTGAGCCAGATCCTGAACTTCGGCTTGCCTGCGCCCATCGACGTGCAGATCGTCGGCAACAAGCTCGCGCAGAACCGCGTCGTGGCGAACCGCCTGCTCGACGAAATGCGCGGCGTGCGTGGCCTCGTCGACGCGCGCATCCAGCAGCCCGGCGACGAGCCCACCATCAACGTGAATGTGGACCGCACAAAGGCGCTGCAAGCGGGCCTCACGCAGCACGACGTCGCGCAGAACCTGCTCATCGCGCTCTCGGGCAGTTCGCAAACCACGCCCAACTTCTGGCTCGATCCGAAGAACGGCGTGAGCTATCCGCTCGTGACCGAGGTGCCGCAATACGACATACATTCGCTGCAAACGCTCGCCAATATTCCCGTGACGACATCGCAATCCGTCACGTTCACGCCGCAAAACCAGCTTGGCACGCTCGGGACCGTCTCCCGCAGCTCGCAGCAAGCCGTGGTCTCGCACTACAACGTGCAGCCCGTTCTCGACATCTTCGCGTCGACGCAGGGCCGCGACCTGGGCGGCGTCGCCTCCGACGTGAACCGTCTCGTCAACGCGGCGCGCGCGCAACTGCCGCCGGGTTCGTCGATCGTGATGCGCGGCCAGGTGCAGTCGATGAACGCCTCGTTCAGCGGCCTCGCCGCCGGCCTCGTGTTCGCCATCGCGCTCGTCTACCTGCTGATGGTCGTGAACTTCCAGTCGTGGCTCGACCCGCTCATCATCGTGAGCGGCCTGCCGGCCTCGCTCGCCGGCATCGCGTGGATGTTGTTCGTCACGCAGACCACGCTAAGCGTGCCGGCGCTCACGGGCACGATTCTCTGTATGGGTATTGCCACGGCGAACAGCATTCTCGTCATCAACACGGCGCGCGAGTCGCTCGCCGCGGGCATGGAGCCGCTCGCCGCCGCGCTCGACGCGGGCTTCAACCGCTTTCGCCCGGTGCTCATGACGGCGCTCGCCATGCTAATCGGCATGCTGCCGATGGCGCTCGGTCTCGGCGACGGCGGCGAGCAGAACGCGCCGCTCGGACGCGCCGTGATCGGCGGACTCGCGATTGGCACGCTTTCCACGCTCGTGTTCGTGCCGGTCGTGTTCGGCATGGTGCACGGCTGGCTCGCGAAACGCCGCGCCGCGCGCGATGCCAGTGACGCTGCGCAGGCCAGTGCAACCACTCACGTTGAATAAGGATTCCAAAATGACCACGCTCACTCCGCACGAGCATCGCGACAGCGCAGCGCAACCGGCCACGCCCGCCAGGGCCGCACGCAAGCGCACGGCCGTCGTCATCGGCCTTACCGGCCTCGCAATCGCCGCAGTGCTCCTTACGGCTGGCATCGTCCCGCGCCTCGAGGCGCGCACGGCGCAGGCCCAGCAAGTCGCGGCGCAGCGCGAGCTGATCGTCTCCACCCTCACGCCAACGCGCGCGCCCGCCACGCAGGACCTGCTGCTGCCCGGCTCGGTCATGTCGTGGGCCGACGCCTCGATCTATGCGCGCACGAGCGGCTACGTGCAGCACTGGTACGCGGATATCGGCGCGCACGTAAAGGCTGGCCAGACGCTCGCGCAGATCGACACGCCCGAACTCGATGCGCAACTCCAGCAGGCGCGCGCTGACGAAGCGACGGCGCAGGCCAACTACCGCTTCGCGAGCAGCACGGCGCAGCGCTGGCAGACGATGTTGCAGACACAATCGGTTGCCGAGCAGGACGCCCAGGCGAAAACGAGCGACGCCGCCGCGAAACTCGCCACGCTCCAGGCCGCCCAGGCCAACGTCGCGCGGCTCCAGGAGCTGGTTTCATACCAGAACGTGACGGCGCCCTTCGACGGCGTGATTACCGTGCGCAACGTGCAGGTGGGCGCGCTCGTCACAGCGGGTGGCACGCCTGGCCTCGCCACGATGCCCGGCGAGTTGTTCCATATCGCACAGACGGACCGGCTGCGCGTATACGTGGACGTGCCGCAGGACGACGCGAGCCTCGTCACGCCCGGCACGACCGTCTGGTTGACGACGCAACAATATCCGGGCCGCCGTTTCGAGGCGAGCGTCGCGCGCAGTTCAAACGTCATCGACCCCGTGAGCCGCACGTTGCGCGTGGAAATCGATGTGGACAACCACGATGGCGCGCTGATGCCTGGCGCCTATGCACAGGTGCATCTTGCGCTCACGGCTGCGGCTCCCGCGCTCGAACTGCCCGTGAGCGCACTGCTGTTCCGCCCGGACGGCGTGACAGTCGCTGTGGTGGATGCCAGGAACACGGTGCAATTGCGCACGGTGACCATCGGCCGCGATTTCGGCACTTATGTGGAAATCGCCACGGGCCTCACGCCAACCGACCGCGTCATCAACAACCCCGGCGACGCCATTGCCAACGGCCAGAGCGTGCGCGTGGCGGCCGCCTCGACGGCTGCGAAAGCGTAAGCGAGGCTCACCATGTTCGAACGCCCTCTCCCCACGCTGCGCCGGATCGCCGTAGTCTGCACAGCGGCATCGCTCGCGGCGTGCACCACATTGCCGCACTACAGCACGCCCTCGGTGGATGTACCCGCGCACTACGCCACACAAACACCACAACCCGCAGCGGCGCCCGGCTGGACCGTCGCTGCGCCCGCCGACGCCAAACCACGCGGCCCCTGGTGGACCGTCTTCGGCGACAACGACCTCGACCAGCTCGAAGCCCGCGTGGATGTATCGAACCAGACCGTGCGCCAGGCGCTCGCCAATCTCGAAGCGGCACGCGCGATGATCGATTATCAACGCGCGGGCTATGCGCCTGTCGTCACGGCGGGCGTGGCTGCGCAGCGCTACCGGACCTCGCAGAATCTCGTGGACCGCTCGCTTGCGGGCAAAACGATTCCCGACTATTCGACGGGGCTCACCGCGAGCTGGGAGCCCGACCTGTTCGGGCGCGTGAAGGACGCAACCACCGAGGCGCATGCCAACGCGCAGGCCACGGAAGCCGACCTCGAATCGGTACGCCTTTCGATGACGAGCCAGCTTGCTATGGACTACTTCGATTTGCGCTCGCTCGATCGCCAGAAGAAGCTGCTCGACGACACGGTGACCGCGTACACGGCCGCGCTTCGCATCGTGCAGCAGCAGCTCGCTGATGGCGCGATCGACGCCTCCGCCGTCGCCCAGGCGCAAACGCAGCTCGAAAGCGCTCGCACGGCGGACAGCGACATCGACGTGCAGCGCGCGCAACGCGAGCACGCCATCGCCACGTTGATCGGCGTTCCCGCTTCGACGTTCAGTTTGCCGCCGCGCGTCGATCCTGCCGTCGTGCCGTCGATCCCCGCAGGCGTGCCCTCGGCGCTGCTCGAACGGCGTCCCGATATCGCCGCTTCGGAACGGCGTGTAGCGGCAGCGAATGCAAGAATCGGCGAGGCGCATGCGGCCTTTTATCCCGACCTCACGCTCTCCGCCACGGCGGGCCTCGAAAGCACGTTCTTCGCGCCGTGGTTCAGCGCGCCGAGCCTCTTCTGGTCGATCGGTTCGCAACTCGCGGGCACGCTCTTCGACGGCGGCCGCCGCGACGCCACGCTCAAAGGCGCGAACGCGCAATACGACGCGGCCGTGGCCGGCTACCGCCAAACCGTGCTCACGGCGTTCCAGCAGGTGGAGGACAACCTGAGCGCGCTCGATACGTTGTCTAGCGAAGCCGAAAGCCAGCGGCGCGCCACGGTCGCCGCGCAACTCTCGCTCAAGCTCACCACGAACCGCTATCAGGCGGGCGCCGTGACCTATCTCGATGTCGTGACCGCGCAGACCATCGCGCTCTCGAACGAGCGCAACGAGGAACTGATCGCGGGAAGAAGGCTCGACGCGAGCGTACAGTTGCTAGAGGCGCTCGGCGGCGGCTGGGACCGCGCTGAACTGAGCAACCTGAGCGCTAAGGGCGCGCGAACGTCAGGATGAAACGCGTACTCGCCGCATCGCTCTCGGCACGTGCGGAGCCGCCATGCAGCGTCATGATCGTGCGCACGATCGCAAGCCCTAGCCCCGCCGAAGCGCCCGCGCGCGGCTCGCTGTGGCGCGACGCATCGGCGCGATAGAAGCGGTCGAAAATACGCTCGAGCAGCGCCGCGTCGATGGGCGTGCCCGGATTGGCGACTGTCACCTCGACGGCCGTTGGCGTCTGTTCGACGCTCAGGGTGATTTGCGCGCCGCGCGGCGTGTAGCGCAGCGCATTGGCGAGCAGGTTGCCCACGGCGCGCCGGAACAGTTCCTTGTCCGCGCGCAGGCGGCCCGTGCCCTGCACGCGGATCTGTACATCGGCCTCATCCGCGAGACCTTCGAAGTACTCGGCAATCTGGGTGAGCGCATCATGCACGTCGAATTCCGCGAGCGTCGTCATGAATTGCGGGTGCTCCGCGCGCGCGAGAAAGATGACGCTTTCGATCATGCGTGAAAGTCGTTCGCATTCCTCCAGATTCGATTCGAGCAGCGCCTCGTATTCGGCGGTGCTGCGCTCGCGCGCCAGCGCGACTTCGTTCGCGCCGCGCAGGTTGCCGAGCGGCGTGCGCATGTCGTGCGCGAGATCCGCCGTGTATTGCGACATGCGCTCGAAGCCGCCGTGCAGGCGCTCGAGCATGGCATTGAGCGACTTGGTGAGCGCCTCCAGCTCGCTCGGCGCGCCCTCGACTTCGATGGGCGTATCGAGCCGGTCCACCGTGACCGTGGCCGCGCGCGCCGCCATCTCGCGCAGCGGGCGCAGCGACTCGCGCACGAGCAGCCAGCTCATGAGGAACGCGAGCAGCATGCCGGCCAGGCCGAAGCCATAGAGCCGCTCGCGATAGTGGTCGAGCAGGCGCCAGCGGTCCGTCATGTCGCGCGCAATGACGATGGTGACCGGCGTGCCGTCCGCAAGCGCGGCGTCCGTGGCGAGTCCGCGCACCGGCACGCCGCGCACGTTGCGCCACTCCACGACGTCGCCTTCGGTGATGCGTTGCGTCGGGGGGAGGCGCCGGGCGAGCGCCGCATCTGGAAACGCCGCGTCCGCAATGCCCGCCGTGTTGTGCTCGGCCAGTTGCGCCCCGCCGGTGCCGAGAATTTCCATCGAAAGCGCGGGATTGCCAAGCACCTGGCTCGTGAGCCGCTCCGCATGTTCACGCACGTCGTGCTCGGTGCGCAGTTCCTGCGCGAGGCGGCGCGTGTGCCGCGAAATCAGCACGATATCGAGGTCGTCCTGCTGCTTCACTTCGCGGTCCAGCGTGAAATAGAGCGTGCTGCCGACGAGCGCGAATACCGCGAGCGTCGTGCCCGCGAAACTGAGCGCGAGGCCTGTGGTGAGCGAGCGCACCGCCATGCGCGGCATCAGGCGTGCCCTTTGATCTCGGCGACGTAGCCCACGCCGCGCACCGTGTGGATCAGCTTGACGTCGAACGCGTCGTCCACCTTCGCGCGCAGGCGGCGGATCGCGACTTCCACGACGTTGGTGTCGCTGTCGAAGTTCATGTCCCACACGTAGGAAGCGATTTGCGTGCGTGTCAGCACTTCGCCCTGGCGGCGCACGAGCAGTTGCAGGAGCGAGAACTCCTTCGGCGTGAGGTCGATGCGCGCCGCCCCGCGTTTCACGCGCCGGCGCGTAACGTCCACTTCGAGGTCGCCTAGCATGAGCACGTCACTCTCGCGCGGGGGGCCACGGCGGGCCAGCGTGCGCACGCGCGCGAGCAGTTCGACAAACGCGAACGGCTTCACGAGATAGTCGTCCGCGCCCAGTTCGAGGCCCTTCACGCGGTCGCTGATATCGTCGCGCGCGGTGAGGAAGAGCACCGGCGTAGTGTGCGTGGTGCGCAGCGTCTTGAGCACCGTCCAGCCGTCCATGGCGGGCAGCATTACGTCGAGCACGATCACGTCGTACGCGGCCTCCTTTGCGAGGATCAAGCCTTCGGCGCCGTCCGCGGCAACGTCCACGGCGTAGCCGGATTCCTCGAAGCCCTTCTTCAGATACGCGCCGGTCTTCGGCTCGTCTTCGATCACAAGAATGCGCATCGCCGTTCAACTCTAAGTGTGTCCGGCTCAATTGTATGCGCTCCGTCGCTTGCTGCGCGTCCGGGAAGCGAGTCCGCCGGGGCCGCCGGACTTTTGCCAGGCGCATTTCGAACGGTCGTATCGAATCTGCTTCGCGATGCTTGCGAATCACTTATCGGGCGTTGTGTATGCAAACGCGTGCCGAAAGTGCTTGCTCGCATCTCTTCCTTCATCGCGATCCTTATGCCGTGGGCATTTCAGCCACTGCGAACCGGGACCCGTCACTGCGCTTCGGTTCGTTTATCGCCCCGTTGCGCACGGCCATGGCTTTATAGCATTGAATCGCACCATTCATGATCGAAAGCGCCGGCCGATAAGCAGCGAACGACCGGACAATCCAATCAAAAACAAAGGAGACTACGAGTGCACACTGAACCATCGACCAAGCCGAACCATCAGGGAGAAGCCGCTCTCCCTCCCGGAAAATTGCTCGTTTCCACGACCGACACGCGCGGCGTGATCACCTACTGCAACGACGCATTCATCGAAGCCAGCGGCCTTCCCCGCGAGGCACTGATCGGGCACCCTCATAGTGTCGTGCGCCACCCCGACATGCCGGCCGAGGTCTATCGCGACATGTGGGCCACGCTGAAAAGACGTGAGCCATGGATTGGCGTGCTGAAGAACCGCTTCAGCCATGGGCAGCATTGCTGGGTGCAGATCGGCGTGACACCCATCATCGAAGGGCAGCATGTCGCTGCGTACCGGGCGGTCCACACCGCCGCTTCGCGCGATCAGGTGCGGGCCGCCGAAGCGCTGTATGCAACTTTGCTCATAGAGCAAAGAGCGGCCCGGCGTAGACACCATCTGCAGGCAGGCGCGATTGTTCGCAAGGACATGGTGGGACGGCTTTCGCGTTTCGTGCATCCCACCATGAAGACGCAGACCTACTTGCTCACGAGCGGTCTCGCGGCGGCCGGCATGGTCACGGGGGTTATCGTCGACGGCGGCGCATCGTCGATCACGCCCGTGCGCACGGCGATCGGCCTTGCGGCCTGCGTGGCGTTCGGCGTGCTCGCCGAATACCGCATGCGCTTCATGTTCATTTTCCCGCTGCGCCGTCTGCTCGGCGCGGCCACGCGGCTCGCCATGGGCGATCTCACGCAGAAAGTCGAGAACACCTGGAAGCCCACCGGCGTGGTCGGCAAGCTCGAACAATCGGTCAACCAGGTCAGCCTGAACATGCGCGCCATCGTCGGCGACGCGCGCGACCAGATGGCACGCATGAGCGCGGCCACGGTGACCGTATCCGAGGGCAGCCAGAAGCTCTCGGCGCGCGCCGAATCGCAGGCGGCGAGCCTCGAGCAATCCGCGGCCTCGATGCAGCATATTGCGGCCAATGTGCGGCAAACCGCCGATGCGGCGCGGCAGGCCGCCACCAGCGCAGGCCGCGCACGCGCGATTACCGAAGACAGCGGCCGCGCCGTGGAAGCCATGACAGTGACGATGCAGGGCATCACCGAGGCCTCCCGCAAGATTGGCGAGATCATTCAGGTGATCGAAGGGATTTCCTTCCAGACCAATATTCTCGCGCTCAACGCGGCCGTAGAAGCGGCGCGCGCAGGCGAGCATGGGCGCGGCTTCGCGGTGGTGGCAAGCGAGGTGCGCAATCTCGCGGGCCGCGCGGCCGTGGCGGCCAAGGAAATCGCCGGCCTCATCGTCGACTCGACACAGAAGGTCCAGGAAGGTTGCCAACTCACTGAAACGGCCCGCGAAAAGATGCAGCAGGCGGTGCAGGCAGTGCGCGACGTCAATGTGCTAATCGACGAAATCAATACCGCGACCGGCGAGCAAAGCGCTGGCATTGCCGAGATCAAACAGGCTTTGGATCACATCGAAGCGCTCACGCAACAGGACAGCGCGCTCGTGAATCACTTTTCGATTTCGGCCAATACGCTCGGCAGGAATGCGCAAACCGTGATCGAAACGGTGGGGGCGTTCAGGATCTAACTCGCTGAACGAAGGCCGCGTCTCTCATTCCTGCACACAACAAAAAAACGGCGCGGCAGTGCAATCCGCACCGCCGCGCCGCTCAATTCAGCGCACTTGCCAGATCAAAAACTCAGTGTGCTGCGCTCACCTGCGTAGCCGGTTCCGAATGACGCGCACGCTGCGAAACCAGGATCGCCATCGCTGCGAGCACGGCCGGTACGGCGAGCATCGCGAGAATCGCGGCGAATTCCCAGCCAAGGCCCAGCAGCGCGCCGCCAATGGCCGAGCCGAAAATGCTGCCGAAGCGGCCCATGCCCAGCATCCAGCTCACACCCGTTGCACGCGCAACCGTCGGATAGCGGCCCGGTGCGTAGGCGTTGAGGCCCGTTTGCGCACCGCTCATGCAGAAGCCCGCGGCGAATACCAGCAGCGCGAGCGACGAGGAAAGCGCGCCCACGCCGGCCAGCGCCAGTACACAAATACCGCCGCCGACATATGCCGCGCTGATTACGCGCGCCGGACGCACCTTGTCCATGATCCAGCCCACCAGCACCGCGCCGATCGTGCCGCCAATCTGGAACATGGCCGTGACGTTCGCCGCCACCGTGATGGAGAGGCCCGCGTCCTTGATCAGCGTGGGCAGCCAACCCGTGAGCAGATAGATCACGAGCAGGCCCATGAAATACGTGACCCACAGCGCGAGGGTCATCACGCCATAGCCTTGCGAGAACAGCACGCCAATCGGCTTGCGCGTGGGCAGCGGCGGTTCCGTCGAGACGAAATTCTCGTCGCCCGCGAAGTTGGCGCCAGTCACGCGGTTAAGCGTCGCGGCGATGCGCTTGCTCGTGGCGCCCCGCACGGCGAGCAGACGCGCCGATTCCGGCAGCAGCCAGGCCTGCAGCGGCACGAGTGCGAGCGGAATGGCGCCGCCGAAGATCAACACCGCGCGCCAGCCATGGTTCGGCACGAGCCAGCCCGCCGCGAAGCCGATCAATGCCGAGCCGAGGTTAAAGCCCGTGAACATGATCGTGATGAGCAGCGCGCGGCGGCGTTGCGGCGAGTACTCCGAGAGCAGCGTCGTGGAGTTCGGCATGGCTGCGCCAAGACCGATGCCGGTCAGCACGCGCAGCACAGCCATGGAAACCGGCGACTGCGTGAACGACGTGAGGATCGTGAACACGCCGAAGAGGAACACGGAGGTAATCAGCACCCACTTGCGGCCGACGCGGTCGGAGGCGGGGCCGGCGGCCAGCGCGCCGATCACGAGGCCGATGGGCGCCGCGCTCATGACGAGCCCGAACTCGGGGCGCGAAATGCCCCAATCGTGAATGATGGACGGCGCCACGAACCCCATGATGGCCACGTCCATGCCGTCTGCTGTCACCGCGAGAAAGCACAGCGCCACCAGAAGCCACTGGTAGGCCGAAATGTGGCGTTCGTCGATGAACGCCTTGATATCAATTGTTTTGCTGCCAGACATCTGTCGTCTCCTGTCCGTTCTATGGTCTGCCGCTCGCTCGTGCCCGAGTCGAATTTCTACGAACTGCTATCCGTCGGGGGCACGATAGGTGGCCAACCCCTCGCCTGAAAGTGCGGGTTAACCACATATTGGATACGTAAATGCCCATCCGCATGGGCAATTTCGGCACGCCCGCACCGGCGATATCGCCCTGGAAGCCGCGCCGCGTAAAGGCCGGGCGCAATCAGCCCGCGCTTTGCCTGTCGCGGCCTGCGGCTGGAATCGAACCCAGCGTGATAAACAAAATCGATGCTCTCCGAAAGGATTCGCAAACGTGCCGGACGATCGTGCGGAATTCAGTTGCCGCTACATCGCCGGGGGGCGCCGCGATACGACTCGCCGCCACTACCGCGCATTTACCATGCGATTCATTTATCGCAATGCAAACGAAGCCAGCCCCGAAGGGCTGGCAGGTTCAACTGTGAATCATGCGAGTTTGCCGGGATTTTCCGTCAAGGTGCGGCAACCCCCTGCGTAGTCGGCGTGTACGTTGTATAGAAGCTCGAGCCCGCCCAGGCATGCGTGGGCTGGTTGTACAGCGGTGCGCCCTGCGTCCAGTTGGCGCCGAGGTGCCAGTCGCCGGTGCCCGTGAACTGCGCGACGGCCGGATACGGATAAACGGGGCGGCTGGCCGTCACGTTGTTCGACGAATCGGTCTGGTACGTCATGACCGCGTTCGGCGCCGTGCCCTGCTCGGCCCACGCCGTGATCTGCGAGACGAGGTCGATGTTCGGGAAGCCTTCGCCGCCGCCGCAGTGCGCCACGCCAGGCACGACGTACAGGCGCGCGAAATCGCTCACGTTCGAGGCGCCCATCGTGTTCTGCACGGCCTCGAAGTACTGGATCGTGAAGAGCGGCGAAATGTGTTGATCCGCCCAGCCGTGCCACAGGATCAGCTTGCCGCCCGCCTTTTTGAATGCCGAGAGGTCGGGGCTCGTCGCGTCCATCAGCGGATGGTTGGCCTGCAGGTAGGTCGGGTAGAAACTCGCATCCGTGTAGCCGAACGTGTCGATGGTCGGCATGGTGGGCGAGCCCGTGAAGATCAGGTTATAGGCGCCCGTCACGATCATGTAGCTGAACAGGTTCTTCACCGAAACCGGTGCGGCCGTCGAGTTCGTCGTCGGCACTTCCACGCCTACCCAGTTCTCTTCCGAACCCATCTGCGGGGAGCCCGCCAGCATGCGCTCGCCGGTTGTCGCGTCCACCGGTCCGCCATAGATCTTGCTCGCGGTGGCGACTTCGGCTGCCGTCAGACAGTTGCTCGTGTTCGTCGCGCCCTGCGCACACTGGATCGATGCGGGATCGAAATTGCAGGTGCGCGGATCGGCGATCAGGCCGTCGGGGACGCCCGCCTGGCCGCCGCAAGCTGCCACGACTGCCTTGTGCAGCACGAGCGCCTTGTCTGCGTAAAGCGTGGCGTTTCCGGTGCTGTCGCCGGTCGTGCTTTGCGACTCCACGCTCCAGCCGTGATACAGCGAGTTCTGGATCTGGAAGTGCGCCGCCGGAGCGCCCGCGATGATGCCGTTATAGTCGTTCGGGTAGCGTTGCGCAGCCATGAGCGCTTCGCGGCCGCCGTCCGAGCAACCGATGAAGTACGCGTACTTTTGCGTCTGCCCGTAATAAGCCTTGATGAGCTTTTCCGCCGTGAGCGTCGTGATGTGCTGTCCGCGATACGCGAAATCGGCCTGCTTTTGCGGGTCCGTCGTCCACGACGAGTCGTTGCCCGAGTGGCCCATGTCCGTCGCCGCCGTCACGAAGCCGCCTTCCTGCACGAGCGGGCACGTGTAGCTGAAGCTGAACGACGACTGCTGGGTCGGATCGCTCAGGTTGCCGCACAAGCCCCCGCAGCCCAGCGCCGCAAAGCGCTGCGTCCACGTGCTCACCGGCAGCGCCACTTCGAAGGTATTCGAAGGCGCGAGCGTGCCCTTCACGGTACAGAAGTTGACCGAAGCACCGTTGATGGTCGCCGTGGTCACGGTGGCCGACGTAATCGTGCTGCCCGAACCGCCAATATCGGTGATATCGACCGAAGCCAGCTTGGAGCAATCCACTACGGGCGCCACGACTGCGAGCGGCGCTTTCGCTGCGTCGCCGCTGCTGCTGCCGCTGCCGCCGCTGCCGCATGCAGCGACGAGCGTGGCCGCCGAGAAGATGACGAACAGTGAAAGCAGCGAGGCTGCACGAGCGCGCGCGCTCGTGAAAAGCCGCCGGGTATGCGGGTTTTTCATGCTTGCCTCCTGATGTTGTACGTATGGGTGTTCTTCTGATTCACTTTTCACGCCTCCGATTCTGTTTTTTCTGATTAGGATATCTAATTAACGTAAACGCGTAGACGACGCGACATGGGATGTCCAATCTAATCGTCTTATTGCTCCTTCGGTTTCGCTTATTGCCGCCTTGCTCGTGCTCTTCTGCGCTGCTGCTCCGCTACCGCCCGTACTCCGCGCCGCCCGCGGGCTCCATGCCAAACGCCCGCTTGGTCGCCTCGGCGCGTTCCGACCCCAGGAACGCAAGGAAGTCCGCCGCCGCCCGCCGCTGCCGGGACACCACGCAGATCGCCGCGGAAAAGACCGTGACGAGTTGAGCCCCGTCGGGAAGCGGTCCGACGACGTCCACGCCCGGCACATCTTTTAGCTCACTCAATTGCTGAAACCCGATCTCGACGTCGCCATCCGCGATGAGGCTCGCCACCGGCACACCCGGTTGCGCCATCACGAGGCGCGGTGCGAGCGTTTCGGCCACGCCCCAGCGCTCGAGCAGGCCCAGCAAATGGTCGCCGCTCGGCCCCGTCGAATAGCCGATGCGCGCCGCGCGCAGAATCGTCTCGCGCAGTGCGCCTTCAGTGCCGATATCCGGGTGCGCCGCGCCAGCGGCGACGGCCGCCGCCATGCCGGAGCGCACGACGTCCGTGCGTGCGCCCACGAGGTGCCCGCCCGCCGCCAGGCGCTCGATCGCCGCCGTGGCCAGCACGGCGAAATCGAACGCCTCGCCCGCTTGCACGCGCCGCGCGGCGTCCACGCCACCTATTGCGGCAACAGTCAGCCGCTGCCCCGTTTCGCGCGTGTATTGCTCGGCGAGACCCGCAAGCAGGAGGCGCGTCGCCATCGACCCGACACCGGCCAGCGCGGCATCGCTTTTCACGTCTTCCTTTGTCATTGACTTCCGTTTCAATCGAGAGGGAGCGAGGCCACCTGATATTGAGCCTCGCTGGTTGCGCCCGGAATGCGAGCCGCCGCGTACGCGCTCACAAGCCCTTTGCCTTGAGCCGCGCGTTCAGACGCGGATATACGCGCCTCGCGTTGCCTTCGTAGATCTTGTAGCGGTCCGCGGCATCGACGTGCGCGGCTTCGATATAGCGCTTCGTGTCGTCGTAGTAGTGGCCAGTCTCGGGGTCGACGCCACGCACCGCGCCGATCATCTCGCTGGCGAACAGAATGTTGTCGACGGGAATCACACGCGTGAGCAGATCGATGCCGGGCTGGTGATACACGCAGGTGTCGAAGAACACGTTATTCAGCAAATGCTCGTTGAGCGGCGGCTTTTTCAGCTCCTGCGCCAGGCCCCGAAAGCGTCCCCAGTGGTAAGGCACCGCGCCGCCGCCGTGCGGAATCACAAAACGCAGCGTGGGGAAATCGCGGAACAGGTCCGACGTGAGGCACTGCATGAAGGCGGTCGTATCCGCGTTCAGGTAGTGCGCGCCCGTGGTGTGGAAACACGCGTTGCAGCTCGTGCTCACGTGGATCATCGCGGGAATGTCGTATTCGACGAGCTTCTCGTAGATCGGGTACCAGTAGCGGTCCGAAAGCGGCGGGCTCGTCCAGTGTCCGCCCGAGGGATCGGGATTCAGGTTGACCGCCACGTTGCCGTACTGCTCCACGCATTTGACGAGTTCCTCAACGCACGTGGCGGGATCGACGCCCGGGCTTTGCGGCAGCATCGCGGCCGGCACGAAATGCGCAGGAAAGAGCTCGCTCACGCGGTGGCACAGCTCGTTGCAGATCGCGGCCCACGTGCTCGACACCTGGAAGCCGCCAATATGATGGGCCATGAAACTCGCGCGCGGACTGAAAATCGTGAGATCGAGACCGCGCTCGCGCATCAGCTTCAGTTGATTGAGTTCGATCGATTCGCGCAATTCGTCGTCGCCGATCTTCAGCTCCGATGCCCTGGGCATCTCGGACGGATTGGCGATGCCCGCTATCTGGCGTTTGCGCCACGCCTCCAGCGCTTTGGGCGCCGTGGTGTAGTGCCCGTGAATGTCGATGATCATTGAGACCCCTGCTGCTGATTCGAATCGTTGCGCTACGGTACGAATTGGCCCCACCGCGCTAGTAGCCAGGGCAATTACCTAGATTGCGCGAAAAACAGCGCGCGTGCCAGTCAACGCGCGCGGCCGCCGACGGCCGGGAATGCCGCAAACCACGGACGTCCTGGCGTTTGCGCCGCGCCTCGCGCTGCCAAAGATGCCCCGCAGTATTTTCGAAATGCTGATAAACAAAACGGATGCCTCGATAAACATCTGGTAAGCGATGGAGGGAATTCGAAGGGTCCTCAGGGGCGGCCGATGCGCGGTGGAGAATGCGCTCATAATGATCCGCTCGTTGGCCTGACATCACGTGGATGAACCACCATGCATATCGACCCATTCGAAATTCGCGTTCCCGATGAGGCAATCGACGACCTGCGCCGGCGTTTGCGCGCCACTCGCTGGGCCAACGCTACGCCCTCGCCGGCCTGGCAACAAGGGGCCGACGATGCATGGCTGCGCGAACTCGTCGCGTATTGGGCAGACGAATACGACTGGCGCACCGCCGAACGCGCGCTGAACCAGCTGCCGCAGTTCATGGCCGAAGTGGATGGCGCAGGCAGTACGGGCGGCGCGGTTGGCCAAAGGGTGCACTTCGTGCATCGGCGCGGCGCGGGCCCGAAGCCCTACCCGCTCGTGATCACGCACGGTTGGCCGGGCTCGTTCTTCGAATTCCACGCGCTGCTCGACCGGCTATGCGACCCCGCCGCATTCGGCGCGGACCCAGCCGATGCGTTCGACGTCGTTGTCCCGTCGCTGCCGGGCTTTGCCTTTTCGCCCGCGCCGGCCGCGCCCGGCTCCTCCGCGTTCCAGGTAGCAGACCTGTGGGCCGCGCTCATGCGCGGTCTCGGCTACGAGCGCTTCGGCGCGCAAGGGGGCGACCTCGGCGCGGGTGTGTCTATCGCGCTAGCCGCGCGCCACAGCCAGGCCGTGGAAGGAATCCACCTGAACTTCCTGCCCACTTCGTACGAAACCGCAATCGATGGGCAAGCCCCGCTCACCCCGGCGGAACAGGACTATCTGCGAGAAAAGGCCGACTGGGCAGCGCTGGAGGGTGGATATGCGCACATGCACGCGACGAAGCCGCAAACCGCAGCGGCGGCGCTCAATGACTCGCCCGCGGGACTTGCCGCGTGGGTCGGCGAGAAGTTTCGCGCATGGAGCGACTGCGACGGCGTAATCGAGCGCCGGTTCTCGAAGGACACCTTGCTTACGGACCTTTCACTGTATTGGTTCACAGGCAGTATTGGCACGTCGATGCAGATGTATTGGGAAAACCGTCTGCAGCCGTTTCGCTGCCGGGCAACGCGTGGTGCCGCCGGTCGCATTCGCGCGCTTTCCGAAGGAGATCAATCACCCGCCACGGTCGTGGCTCGAGCGTGTGCTCGACATCGTGCAATGGACCGACATGCCACGCGGCGGCCATTTCGCTGCAATGGAAGAACCCGATCTTCTCGCCGCCGACATTCGCCGCTTTTTCAAACGGTTCCGCCAGTGAACGTCACTGCGCCGCGTTATCGCCGAACGGATGCGCGGGTGCATCCGTCGCGCGCCACGCGTAGCGCCTGAGCAGCGCGGCGTAGCCTTCGATCACGAAACCACCGCACTTGTGCCGATAGTCGTCGCGCCGCATACGGTAGGCGCGCGGCAGTTGAAACCACGGCAAGCGCGGCAGATCGTGATGCACGAGATGGTAGTTGTTGTTCAGATACAGAAAGCGCATGACGAGCCCGGCCTCGTTGATGGCGATGCGCGCCTTGGGATGCGACGCCGCGCGATGCTCGTACAGCGAGCGGACCATCGCGAGTCCGAGCGCAGGCCAGGTGACAGCGGCGAGATACCACCACCACGGCACGCCCGCGTAACGCTGCACCCACGCGAGCAGCAGCGCGACGGCGGCGAAGTGCGCGAGCCACATCGGCACGTGTCGCCACTCGCCGCTACGCAGCGCTTTCGCCGCGCCGGCGAGCATCGCGGCCACACTCATGGGCGGCCCGATCACCACCCGCCCCACGAAGCTCTTGCGTGCGTGCCATAACACGCGATGCCAGCGCGGCAAGCGAGTCCATTGCTCGTGCTGCACGTAATTCGTTTCGGGGTCGATGCCGGGCACGGTCAACGCTTCGTCGCGATGATGCGCCATATGGCTCTCGCGGTACACCGCATAGGGAAACCACACGGCAAGCGGCGGCCAGCCCAGCGCCATGTTCAGCCATGCGAACCGGGTGGGATGACCGTGCAGCAATTCGTGCTGGAGCGACATATGCCATGCGCACAGCACGATGAGGCATGGCGTGGCGGCCGCAATCGTGAGGACACTTGAACGCACGAGCGCCAGCACCGCAAACCAGCCGCCGTAGATCACGGCGATCAATAGCCAGGTTGGCCATTCCGTGCGCGCGGTGAAGCCTGTGCCGAGCGCGGCGACTTCCCGCGCGTGGTCTGCGTCGAAGTATTCGGCCATGTTCGCCAGTTCCCGCGATGAAGGATGGTGCCACTCCATACGGAGAGCAAAGCAATTCAGGCCCTCACCATACCGAACGCGGGGCGCTTCACCAAACAAGGAATTGCCATTTGCTTATTTCACCGCGCTGCGCGGCGCGCAAGGACCGCGCAGCGTAGAATGCGCCGATGACCCGCTGGATCGCCTCCCTGCCGATGTACAACGTGTCGCCGCAACATGCGGCGTTGTGGCGCTCGCTCCTGAGCGACTGTGTGACGATCTTTGCGCGGGTCCTGGCGCGCTCGTTCGACCCGGGCGACGTCACGATCGTGAACGCGCCCGATGGCGAACTCATGCCGCACTGGCGGCGCAAGGATTTATTGCTCTCGCAGACCTGCGGGTTTCCATACCGGATGCTCGGGCTCGCCGACGAAGTGCATCTGATTGCGACCCCGATATTCGACGCCCCCGCTTGCGAAGGCCCGCGCTATCGAAGCGTGCTCGTCGTTTCTGCTGAGGCGTGGGCGCGCGGCGCCCACACGCTCGAAGCGTGCCGCGGCCTGCGCGCCGCATGCAACAGCGCGGATTCGCATAGCGGCATGAACGCGTTTCGCCACGCGCTCGCGCCACTCGCACGCGACGTCCGCTTCTTCGCCTCGGTGCGCTGGACGGGCTCACACGCAGCCACGCTACAGGCGCTTGCGAGCGGTGCGGCGGACGTAGGCTCCATCGACTGTGTCACGCTCGCGTTGCTGCACGATTCGCACACCGAATCGTTCGGCGGCGTGCGGGCCATCGGCATGACAGCCTCCGCGCCCGGCCTTCCGCTGATCGCCTCACGCGCGCTCAACGAGGGTCAGGCTCAAGCGCTGCGTGATGCGCTGGACGCCGCTCTCGCAGCCGATCCTGAACGCGCACGCACGCTGCGTCTGCGCGGATTCGCCCGGCTCACTGGCGACGCTTACGCCGAAATCGAGGACATGGCCAACGCGGCCGCGCAGCAGGGCTATACCGAGCTTCGATGAACACCTCACGTTGTGCGCACAACGAATGCCGCACAGCGATCCTCCGGTTGAGTCAGACGGTCGTGCCGCAGACATAGACGGCTCTCCCCGACACTCGCCCCATAAGCCGACCCGAACGAGGCCAACCCCGCGATGCGCGCCTCCAGCACCGCGCGGTCTTCGGCCCAGTGCGCACACTGCGCGCACTGTGGCCGCTTTACGGAATCAGCCGCGCCATTCATGCTCATTTGCCGAGCGCCAGCCAGTATGGCGCGAACACATGCGCCGAGAGCAGGTAGCCGAGCACCACATTCACGGCCACGCCGGCGGTGAACGCGGCAAGAGGCCTCACGCCCGTCGACGAAAGCGCGGCGAATCGCGTGGTAAGGCCAATGCTGAGAAAGCAGAACGTGAACGCCCAGGTACGCAACGCGACGATCGGCGCGACGAAGGCCGGCGTCACGACACTGCGGTATTCGGCCAGCGTGTAATGCGAGGCGACCCACGTGACGAACGCCGAAGCAATGACGAACCCGATCACGAACTTGGGAAAGCGGGTCCAGATTTCGCGGGCGCGCGTCGTCGTCCGTAGCTCGTCGCCGGCCTCGCGGTCCCAGCGCGTGGTCGCCACGATCGCCAGCACGAAAGCCCAGATGCCGATCCAGATATCGCGCCCTACCACCTTCATCAACACGAATGCCTGCAGCGCAGCGTCGGGCGCCCCCGCGACTGCGCCGCCCGCATGCCGCGCGAGGTCGCCGTAGGCCTGGGCGGCGGCGATGCCGGCCGCGTCCGCGAATTCCGAGGTGCCGATCCAGGCGCCGGCGATACCTGTCGGCAGGCCGAACGCACGCGAAAGCGCGGGCAGCGCGAACACCATGACGATCGCCCACACCACGACGAGCGTGATCGCCACCGAAGCCTGCTCGCGCCGCGCACGCACCGCGCCCGCAATCGCGATGGCCGCCGAAACGCCGCACACCGCACCGCCCACACCCAGCACCGCAGCGAAGCGCTGCTCGATCTTCAGCGCCCGCGCGGTGCCGTAGATCACGAAGAAAGTGACGAGCGAAACGATGGTGGCCTGCCCCACGGCAACCGGACCGGCCCACGCAATCAGTGTGAGCGGCAGTGTCGCGCCGAGCAGCACGATCCCAACCTTGATGTAGAACTCCACGCGCAGCGCCGGCGCGAGCCAGGCGGGCAACGTGAACAGATTCGAGACGATCAGCCCTAGCGCCAGCGCGATGAGCGGCGGCTCGAGGTTGTAGCGCGTAGCCTGCGCCCACGCTCCCACGACGAAGATAAGCGTCGACACCACGAAGAGGACAAAGAATCCTCTGATGAATTGCGCAACCGGCAAGCCGAGCGCCGCAATCGCCACGGAGAACACGACCGCGAACCCGACGAACAGCGCCGCGTATCCACCTGCGTGCGCCGCGAGGTCGCGCGCGAGCCCGCCGAAGTCGTTCCAGCGCGCCGGCGCCACCGCCACGCTCTTGATGCTGCTGCCGGAAGCAAAAAGCCCATATGCGATCGCAATAACGAAGAGCCCGATCGCAACCGCCCACCAGTCTTCCGTGCCGAAGGGCTTGCGCTGGGCCGCCACGGCCTGCCCAGGCGCGTGATTGCCACCCTCTGCTGCAAGAGTCGAATTGCTCATAGTTGGTTTTCCCCTGTTCAAACCCCGTTTGCGGCGATCGCTATGTCGCCCTTATGTCACCCTGATGTCACCGTTAAGCAGGCGCTACGCATCCCGAAGCGCGCGCCTCGTCAATCAGTATGGAATGCTGATCTTCGAATCTGAAATAACTTGTTCTTCATTGCTTATGCAATGGGTAGGTCGCCGCAAAACGACGAATCTAGCTAAGCAATGCTCCCAAAATTGGTTGTCCGCTTGCGGCGCGCTCCTTAGCATCGCCTTATCCACAACTCTTCGAATAATGGATCCTATGAAGAAAAGAAACTTGTTGGGCGCGATGCTGGCAACGCTTGCGCTGGGCGTGGGTTTCGGGGGCGTGACGCTCGCGCACGCGGCGGACCAGACGTTGCGCGTGGGCATCATGTCGGGTGAGGACGAGGACGTGTGGCGCGTGGTCGCCGCCAACGCTGCGAAGCGTGGCCTCGCGATCAAGCTGACCACTTTCTCCGAATACACGCAGCCCAACGAAGCGCTGTCCAGCCACGACCTCGACGCCAACTCATTCCAGCACAAGCCGTATCTCGACGCGCAGATCAAGGCGCGCGGCTACAAGATCGTGCCGGTGGGCTTTACCTACGTCCAGCCTATCGGGCTGTATTCGCGCAAGGTGAAGTCAGTGGCAGACCTGCCGCAGGGCGCGACCATTGGCGTGCCGAACGATCCGAGCAACGAAGGCCGCTCGCTCCTGCTGCTCCAGGCACAAGGGCTCATTACGCTGCGCGACGATGTCGGCCTCTTGCCGACCGCACGCGATATCGCGAAGAATCCGAAGAATATCCATATTAAGGAGCTCGATTCGGGCATTGTCGGGCGCGCGATTGGCGATCTGGATGCGGCCGTGGTCAATACGGACTGGGCCGTGAAGTCGGGCATCAAGATTCCGCAGGAGCGTATTGCTCAGGAGAAGGTGACTGGCAATCCTTATCGCAACTTCATTGCGGTGAACGAGAAGGACGCGAACGCGCCCTGGGTGCATGCGCTCGTGGAAAGCTATCAGCAGCCTAATGTCGCTTCCGAGATCATTGCCGTGTATCACGGGGCCACGCTGCCGGCGTGGAAGGATGCGCCGCAGCAGTAAAGACGCTTGATTCACGCTCGATCTCCTGTGATTCGTTATCCGAATCACAGGAGATTTTGTATCAAACCGTCACTCAGGCCGCTTCCGTCACGCGCCTGAATCCCGCCCCCGCATGCCGCTGCGGCAACGTAGGCTCGTCGCCGAACAGCTTCTCCCGCAACGTGCCAGACGCATACGCCGTCTTGTAGCGCCCACGCGCCTGCAACTCCGGCACGACGAGATCCACGAAATCCTCATAGCTCTCAGGCACCACGGTCCGGCTCAGATTGAAGCCATCCACATCGGCCTCGTCGATCCACGCCACCAGTTCGTCCGCCACCTGCGAAGGACTGCCGACGATCGCCGGATAGCGGCCGCCCAGCTCGAACATCTCGAGCAGCTTGCGCCGCGTCCAGCCGTGCTGCTTCGCCGTGCGCGTGGCGGATTCGATCGCGTTGCCCGGCGCGTAGTCTACGGGGGCGTCGAGATCGTATTGCGCGTAATCGATGCCCGTGCTCGACGCGAAATGCGCCAACCCCGCTTCGCGGCTCGCATACTGGCGGTAGTCGGCATACTTCTCGCGCGCTTCGCGCTCGGTCGCGCCTGGCACCACCGCGGCGCCCACGAAAACCTTTACATCGTCGGGGCGGCGGCCCGCTTGCACCAGCTGTTCGCGCAGCGCGCGCACCGTCTCGCGCGCGGCGGCGCGATTGGGCGCCGAGATGAACACGCATTCGGCATGGCGCGCCGCAAAGTGCTGTCCTCGCCCCGAACTGCCCGCCTGGAACAGCACCGGTGTGCGCTGCGGCGAAGGTTCCGCCAGGTGATAGCCGTCCACGCGGTAGTAGCGTCCGGCATGCTCCACGCGATGCAGCCTGGCCGGGTCGGCGAACACGCGCGCAGTCTTGTCGCGCCGCACGGCGCCCGCCTCCCAGCTACCCTCCCAGAGTTTGTAGAGGACTTCCAGGTATTCGTCCGCACGGTCGTAGCGTTCGTCGTGCGGAAGTTGCTGTTCGAGCCCCATGGCGCGCGCCGCGCTGTCCAGATAGCCGGTCACGATATTCCAGCCAATGCGGCCTTGCGTGAGGTGATCGAGCGTGGAAAAGCGCCGCGCCAGCAAATACGGCTGCTCGTAAGTGAGGTTCACCGTGACGCCGAAGCCGAGATGCTCGGTCACCGCGGCCATGGCCGGCACGACGAGCGTGGGGTCGTTCACCGGCAACTGGATCGACTCGCGCAACGTCACGTCCACGTTGCGCTGATAGACATCGTATACGCCCACGATATCGGCAAGAAACAGACCGTCGAAGAGCCCGCGCTCCAGCGTGCGCGCGAGATTCGTCCAGTACGCGAGTGTGCGGTAGTCGGTCGAGCGGTCGCGCGGGTGCGTCCACAGCCCGTGATTGATATGCCCCACGCAATTCATGTTGAACGCGTTGAGCAATATGGGTTTGTTGGCTTTTGCCATCGTAGGGTTCTCTCCTGCGGCGTCAAACGGGTCGAATCGCCCATTGGAACAGCCTGCATCTCGATCCCCTACCAGTTAATTCGCAATTGCATATCAGCTTTGCTGATGTGGGCGCGCCCTACGCTTTCACGGCTTCTTGTGCTTCTTGTGCTTCGACCTGCGGTTCCCGCTTGAGCGCGAAAAGCGAAGCCGCAACGATCAGCATGCCGCCGATCCACGCGGGCAACGTAAGCCGCTCGCCCAGCCACACGCATGCAAAGAGCGCGCCGAACACAGGCTCGCTGCCCATGAGCAACGCCACGCGCGTGGGGCTGCTGCGGCTCACGGCGTAGTTCTGCACGAAGAAGGCGAACAGCGTGCAGCCCGCCACGAGATAGATCACGCTGACCCAGAACACACCGTGGCCCTGCCAGTGCGGCAACGGCTGCCATTGTTCGGGCGCGACAGTCAGTGCGAGCGCGGCGCAGCCGATCGAAACGACGGCGGACTGCACCGCCGTCACCGTGAGCGGCGGCACGGCGCCCGACTTCATCACGCGCTTGACCGCGCAGGAGCTCAACGCACGCAGCAGCGCGGCCAGCACGACCAGCAGGTCGCCGGGACTCGCCGCAACATGCCCGCCCGTCAGGAGAAGCGCGCCGAGCAGCGACACGCCGGCCGCCGCCCATTCCACCGGACGCGGCGCGCGCTTGAGCCACGCCCACTCCACGAGCGGCGTGAGCACCACGCACAGGCTGATCAGAAACGCGGCGTTCGAGGCGTTCGTGAGCGAAACGCCAAACGTCTCGGCCAGAAAGATGCCGAGCAGCAGCAGGCCCGCGCCGAGCACGCCGATCCGGTCGCGCCACGTCACATGACGCAGCCCGCGCAGCGCGGGCGAAAGCAGCACGAACGTGATGCCGAAGCGCAGGGCGAGCAGTCCCAGCACCGGGTAGACGAGCAGCGCGCCCTTCACCACGCCATAGCTCGTGCCCCAGATTAGCGCGACGGCAACGAGCAGCAGATCGACGGTGCGGGAGGAACGGGTCAGGGCATTCATGGTGAACGAGCTCGCAGATCGGTCGGGAACGGACACATTGTCCGATAATGCTTTCGCAGCGATAATCCGGTTCTCCGGAACATCATTTATGCTTCAAATGCACAGATGATTTCTCCCCGCCTGCCATGACGCCCTCCGACCTCCTGCCCCTGCTGCCCGATCTCGCCACCTTCGCCCGCGTGGTCGATGCCGGTAATTTCTCGGTTGCGGCGCGCCAGCTCGGCAGCACGCCTTCCACCGTGAGCCGCCAGATGCAGCGGCTCGAACGCGCGCTCGGCACACGCCTGCTGGAGCGCTCCACGCGCAGCCTGCGGCTCACGGAATCGGGTGCCGAGGTCTACCGGCACTGCGCGGAGATGGTCGAAGCCGCCGCGAGCGCGGCGCAAGCCGCCAGCCGCCTCACCGGCCGGCCGCATGGCCGCGTGAGCATCAGTGCCCCCATTTCGTTCGCGCAGAGCGTCGTTCATCCGCTGATTTCCGGCTTCCTGCGCGCGTATGAGGAAGTCGCGGTGCAACTCATCTTCACCGACCGCGACGTCGATCCGGTGCGCGAGGGCGTCGACATCGTGATTCGCCCCACGCCCACGCCGCCGCCGGGACTCGCGGCGCGGCGGCTCGGCACGCTGCAATGGATGCCGTGCGCGTCCCCCGCTTACCTGCGCGCTCGCGGCACGCCGAAGCAGCCGAAGGATCTCGCCCGCCACGACTGCCTCTACCTCGGCGAAACACCCGACGACAACCGCTGGACGTTCCGGCGCGGGGCGCAAACGCAGACCGTCGAGGTGAAGGGCCGCTATATCGCCAACGACGTGGGCGCTCGGCGCGATGCGGCGCTTGCGGACCGGGGCATCGCGAGCCTGCCCGAATTTGCCGCGGCGGATGCGCTGCGCGGCGGCCTGCTCGTACGCGTGCTGCCCGAATGGTCGCTGGAACCGCGCGCGTACAGCGGCCCGGTGTGGATGCTCTATCCGCCCAACCGCTTTCTGCCGCCGAAGGTGCGCGTTCTGATCGACTGGCTCGCGCAGCACATGCCCGAGTGACCGGCGTGCCTGCCCCGCCCCGCCTCGCGTGAGACGATCGGGCATGAACTTGAGCAGCGCCGACATTCACCCTCGCGCGTGGAACTCCTAGACTGGGTCATCGAAACGAATGCATGAACCCTTCAAGGAAACACGATGCAAACCCTGCGAACGGATGTCGCCATCATCGGCGCCGGCACGGCCGGACTCTCCGCTTACCGCGCCGCGAAGGCGGAAGGTGCGAGCGCAATCATCATTGAAGGCGGCGCCTACGGAACAACGTGTGCGCGTGTGGGCTGTATGCCGTCGAAGCTGTTGATCGCGGCGGCCGAAGCGGCGCATGCGGTGACTATGGCGCCGCGCTTCGGCGTGAACCCGCTCGGCATGGAAATCGACGGCCGCGCCGTAATGGCCCGTGTGCGCAGCGAGCGCGACCGGTTCGTCGGTTTCGTCGTGGATGGCGTGCTCGCGCTGCCCGAAGCAGACCGCCTGGTTGGCTATGCGCGCTTCATCGACGACGGCCTGATTCAAGTTGGCGAGCACACGCGCTTGCGCGCAAAAAGCGTCGTGATCGCAACGGGATCGACACCCACGACACCCGAGTCGCTCGCGGGACTCGGCGAGCGCCTCATCGTCAACGACGACGTGTTCGCATGGCAGGACCTGCCGCGCAGCGTCGCGGTGGTCGGTGCGGGCGTCATTGGCCTCGAACTCGGCCAGGCGCTCGCGCGGCTCGGTGTGCGGGTCACGTTGTACGGCGGCTCGCACGGCAGCGTGGGACCGCTCACGGACCCGCGTCTGATCGCCGAAGCGCACCGCGTATTCGGCGCAGACATGCATTTCGAAGCGCAGGGACGTGTCGTGTCGGCAGCACGCAACGATGCAGGCGTGACGCTTCGGTACGGCCGCGCCGATGGCACGGAGTCCGAAGAAACGTTTGATTACGTGTTGGCGGCAACGGGCCGGCACCCCAACGTGGCGAGCCTCGGCCTTGCGAACACGTCGCTCGAACTCGACGCGCACGGCGTGCCGCGCTTCGACCCGGCTACGCTGCAGGCCGGCGCCGCGCCGGTGTTCGTGGCGGGCGACGCGAACGACGTGCTGCCGCTGCTCCACGAAGCCGCCGACGAGGGCCGCGCTGCGGGCCGCAATGCGGCGCGCTTTCCGGTAATCGAGCCCGTAGCGCGCCGCGCGGCGCTTGCCATCGTCTTCTCCGATCCGCAGATCGCCATGGTCGGCAAGTCTCACCGGGAACTGGCGGCGGGCAGCTTCGTGACGGGCGAAGTGAGCTTCGAGGACCAGGGCCGCAGTCGTGTGATGCTCAAGAACCACGGCTTGGGCCACGTCTACGTGGATCGCGCGACGCGGCGCTTCGTGGGGGCGGAATGGTTCGGGCCGGCGGCGGAACATATCGGCCACCTGCTCGCATGGAGCGTGCAGATGGGACTGAGCGTTGACGACATGCTGGCGATGCCGTTCTATCACCCCGTAATCGAAGAGGGGTTGCGCACGGCGTTGCGCGATGCCGCCTCGCAACTGAATCACAAGGGCTAAGCGAAATTCGCTTCGGCTACTTTATTAACTCGCAAGGGCACACACCGAAAATGAAAGCGCTCGTCCTCAGCCAATACGATGGTCCGCTCGAACTCGCCACGCTCGACCGCCCGCAGGCGCAAACGGGCCAGGTGCTGGTGCGTATTCATGCGGCGGGTCTCAATCCGCTCGACGTGAAGATTCGCGCGGGCAAAGCCGATCATGCGAAGCATCCGCTGCCGCTCGTGCTCGGTATCGACATGGCGGGCGTGGTGGAAGCGGTAGGCGCGGGCGTCACGCGTTTCGCGCCAGGCGACGAGGTATACGGCATGACGGGCGGCGTGGGCGGCATTCAAGGCGCGCTGGCCGAGTACGCCGCCGTCGACGCGGACCTGCTCGCGCGCAAGCCCGCGAATCTCTCCATGCGCGAAGCCGCCGCGCTGCCGCTTGCGTTCATCACGGCGTGGTCAGGCATCGTCGATCGTGCACATCTGGCTGAGGGACAGAGCGTGCTGGTTCAGGGCGGCGCGGGCGGTGTCGGCCACGTGGCCGTGCAGATTGCGCGTGCGCTCGGCGCGAATGTCTTCGCGACGGGAAGCGCACGCAACGCGGATGTGATCTCGCGACTGGGCGCGACGGCTATCGACTATGGCGCGCTCAGCGTCGATCAGTATGTTCAGGAGCACACGGCGGGCGCCGGCTTCGATCTCGTGGTGGACACAGTGGGTGGCAAGACGCTCGACGCTTCGTTTGCGGCAGTCAAGCATTTCGGGCATGTAGTGAGTGCGCTCGGGTGGGGTGCGCATGCGCTTGCGCCGCTGTCGTTTCGTGAGGCGACTTATTCGGGTGTGTTCACGCTCTATCCGCTGTTGAGCGGTAAGCATCGGGCGCATCACGGTGAGATGCTCGGCGAGGCGACGCGGCTTGCCGAGGCGGGGCAGCTCGCGCCGCGGGTGGATTCGCGGCGTTTTGCGCTCGCGGATAGTGAGCGCGCTTATGAGGCCGTCGCCGACGGTAGTGCGGCTAGCAAGATTGTGGTTGAGATTGGTTGAAGGCGTGGTGTGGTGCGCTGGTCCTGGTGCTTTGGCATTTCCTTGTTTTCGCGTCGGTATGCAGGCGTTGCCCCTGTGCGGGGCGGCACCTACTTTTCTTTGCCGCGGCAAAGAAAAGTAGGCAAAAGAAAGCCGCTCAAACCGCCAATGCCTGCCACGGTTCACCTCTGGCCGTTACCGCAAGTGGCTCCGGAGCGTCTGTCGCCACTCGCCCACAGCCGGAGTGACAAGGCGCTCATCCTTCCGGCGGCGCTGCGCGCGCCGAAGGGCATAACCAAAAGCCGTTCGGGCGCGTGAGTTCTCGGTCCTGCTCATCCGTACCATCCACGCATTACCATTAGAAAACGGGATGCTATGGATTCCTTTTTATTCTGTTTAATGCGCGACGCGCGATAAACACCCCGCGGCTCATATCAAAACGGCGTGTCGCCTTCGATGGTGGTGCGATAGAGCTTGCGGCGCAGGTGATCGGGCGTGCCCGCCGCAAGATGCATGAGCGAGCGGTTGTCCCAGAACACGAGGTCATATTCGCGCCATTCGTGGCGGTAGCAATGCTCCGCACGCACGCTGTGGGCGAACAGTTCGTCGAGCAGCGCGCGGCTTTCGTCCTCGGGCAGATCGACGATGCGCGTCGTGAAGTGTTCGCTCACGAAGAGGGCCTTGCGGCCCGTCTCGGGATGCGTGCGCACGACAGGATGCACAACGGGCTTCACCTGCGCGATCTGCTGCGCCGTGAGATTCGGCCGCCACGGGCTGCGCGCCTGGAGTTCCGCATAGCGCGCGAGGTAGGTATGCTCGGCGCGCCGGCCTTCCACGGCGCTGCGCAGGTGTGCAGGCAGCGTGTCCCACGCGAGATGCATGTTGGCGAACAGCGTGTCCCCGCCCTCTGCGGGCAACTCCTGCGCGTGCAACAGCGAACCGAGGCTCGGCTTCTCCTTGTATGAAAGATCGGAATGCCAGAAGTGGCCCGCGTCGCCAAGGCCGATGGGCTTGCCGTTCTCCACGATGTTCGAGACGATCAGCACCTCCGGGTGGCCCGCCAGCGCGAACTGATTCAGCACGTGGATCTGCAACGGCCCGAAGCGGCGGCTGAACGCGACCTGTTGCTCCGGCGTGATGCGCTGGTCGCGAAACACCAGAACGTGATGATCGAGGTGTGCGCGATGAATGCGTGCGAAATCTTCGCTCGACACCGGCTTCGCGATATCGAGGCCGACCACTTCCGCGCCGAGTGGCGCTTTCAAGGGAAGAATCTCGAAGTGTTGGGTCGCGGTGCCAGAAGCGGTGAATGTGGCAGGGGTAGTCACGCAGCAAGCCTTTCAGGTAAGCAATGGCTTCAATCTACGTGATCCGCACGCCGCCTGGCAACGAAGCAAATCCAATACGTTTATCCGTTCGAGTCATTAAGACGCTGTTAAGGCATACGGCGCGTGCGCTATTGAACGGCGCGCCGGGCTCGAATACTCATGTCCGAATCTGGCCAGATTCCTCCCCGAATCTGCTTTACAGTCTCCACATGCGCTTCGATCCCGACACCTGCTACCAGGCCATGCTCGCGAAAGACCGCCGTTTCGACGGCTGGTTTTTCGTCGGCGTTTCGTCTACCGGGATTTACTGCCGCCCGGTGTGCCCGGTTCGCACGCCCCGGCGCCAGAACTGCCACTTTTTCGCCAACGCCGCAGCGGCCGAGCGCGCGGGCTTTCGCCCCTGCCTGCGGTGCCGCCCCGAACTGGCCCCTGGCAACGGCCTGCTGGACGTATCGAGCCGGCTCGCGCACGCCGCCGCGTCATTGATCGAAGAGGGCTTCCTCAACTCCGGCAGCCTGGCCGACCTGGCGGCGCGCGTAGGCGTGACCGACCGCCACCTGCGGCGGATCTTCGACGCAGAGTTCGGGGTATCGCTGCTGGAGTTTGCTCAAACCCAGCGGCTTCTGATGGCCAAGCGGCTGCTAACCGATACCCGCTTGCCCGTGAACGCCGTTGCCCTCGCGGCGGGATTCGGGAGCGTGCGGCGGTTGAACGACCTCTTCCTGAAGCAATACGGCCTGAACCCGCTCCGGTTCCGAAAGCAAACCGATGCCCCGCATGCCCAGAATGCGCAAAGCGCGACCTTTACGCTGGGTTATCGGCCACCGTTTTGCTGGTCCGGCATTCTCGCGTTCCTCGCACGCCGCCAGATACCCGGCGTAGAGCATATCGGCGACGAAATCTATACGCGCACGCTCGCATTGAGCCATCACGGCCGCGACATCCACGGCTGGATCAGCGCACGGCACGCGCCACAGCGCTACGCGATCGAAGTGACTTTGCCGATCTCGCTCATGCCGGTCGTGGGGCAGCTTCTGCCGCGCGTCAAACGTCTGTTCGATCTCGACGCGCGCCCCGATCTGATCGACCCGCATCTCGGCGATCTGGCGGCCGGCTCACCGGGCATGCGACTTCCCGGTGCGATAGACGGCTTCGAGATCGCAGTGTGCGCCTTAGCCGGGCCATCGCTGCATTCATCGCGCACGCAAAGCGTCCTTTCGCGCATTGCTGAGCGCTTTGGCACGCAGGTCAGTGCGCCGCAGGCGTTGACCCGCGTTTTTCCCTCTGCGGCCACGTTCGCGCGCGCGCCGGCCTGCGCACTCGAAGACACGGGTATGACGCGAAAGCGCGCCGATGCGATCGTTGCGCTCGCAACCGAAGTGTCGTCAAGCAGGATGAGGCTCGAGCCCGCCGCGCCGCTGGAAGACACGCTGCGCGCGCTGCGGAGCATCGACGGCGTAAGTGAATGGGCGGTGCAGTACATTGCCATGCGTGCACTCGCGTGGCCCAATGCCTTTCCAACGTGTGACCTGACGCTGAAAAGGCAACTGGGCTACGCGAGCGCATCGGCACTCGGCCGCCATGCGCAGCAGTGGGAACCGTGGCGCGCGTATGCAACCCTTCACATGTGGAACCAACTCGAGGGCCAACGCACATGACACCCGGCTATCTGATTCCAAGTCCATTGGGCGATATCGCGCTGCGCGTAGAAGACGATTTCCTGACCGGCCTCTTTTTCATGGGCCAGAAGTACTTTCCGCAGATGCTGCTTACGCGCATTGGAACAGGAGCGCCGCCACTCGCGCTTTACGCCCAGCGGCAAATCACGCAGTTCTTTTCAGGCGACAGACGGGACTTCGAGCTTCCCATTGCATTGCGGGGCACGCCGTTTCAGCGGCGGGTCTGGAAAGCGCTCGAGGCCATTCCGTACGGAAGTGTGACCACTTACGCGGAAGTCGCGAGGCGCCTGCACCTGGACTCCGGACACGCGCGCGCAGTGGGGAGCGCCGTAGGCCGCAATCCTGTTTCCGTGATCGTTCCGTGCCACCGTGTTGTCGGGACAAACGGCGCGCTGACCGGTTATGCAGGCGGCGTGGATCGCAAGTCCGCGCTGCTCAGACTCGAACAGGTGGACCGCTTCGCTGCGCTCGATTTTCCTTTAGCCGCGCCGGTTTAGAAGCGGTCCTCTCTCACACCTACTGCCCGCCCCCATACATATCGAGCAGCATCAGCGTCACGCCGTTGGTCCAGCCAAAGCCGTCCTGCAACGGGTATTCGCCGCCTCCGCCGCCACCTTCACCCGCGCCCTCGACGATATATTTCTCGACGAGCTTTTGCTGCGTGTTATAGACGTTTTCGACATCGGCAAGAAATCGCGTGCCGACCGGCTTCGCAAGATCGCCGCGCCCGTATTGCTTGAGGCCCTGTATCGCGATCCAGTGCAGCGGCGCCCAACCGTTGGGCGCGTCCCATTGCTGGCCGGTGTTGTAGGTCGACGTGGCGAGGCCGCCTTGCTGGAGCAGCACGCTTTGCATCGTCTGCGCTGTTTTCTGCGCGCGCTCGGGCCAGGCCACGCCCGCCATCAGCGGATACATCATCGCGGGTGTCTGGTTGTCGCGCGACTTGCCGAGCTGCCAGTCGTAGTCGCCGTAGTAGCCCTTGTTGTTCCAGAGGTAACGGTTGATGGCCTGGGCGCGTCGCGCAGCGTAGCTCGCGAATTGCCCCACGCAGCCAAAGTCGCGCGCGATCGTGCAGGCGCGCACGATCGTCGTCTCCAGATGAAACAAGAGGCTATTCAGGTCGACGGGAATGATCGACGTGGTGCGCACGGTCCAGAGGTTCTGGTTGTCGCCGAACCAGCGCGAACTGAAGTCCCAGCCGCTTTCGGCCGTCGCGCGCAGGTCGCGGTAGACCTCGTTCGCGGGGCGGCCCGTTGCCTGCTGCGCGGTCTGCACGTCTTCGATATACGACTCGTCGCGCGGCGTGTCGAGTTCGTCCCAGTAGCGGTTGAGCACGGTGCCGTCCTTCAGCACGACCACGTTGCGCGTCGCTTGCCCTCGCGGCGTGCTGCTCGCGCCCTGCATCCAGTATGCGTACTCCTTGCGCAGCGCGGGCAGGTACTTCTGATAGACGCTGTTGCCTTCCTTTTGCGCCGCGAGTTCCACCATGTATGAATAGAACGGCGGTTGGGAGCGGCTCAGGTAGTAGGTGCGATTGCCGTTCGGTATATGGCCGAACGTGTTGATCATGTACGCAAAGTTGTCGAGCATGTCGTCGACGAGATCTTCATGGCCCGACTCCTGGAGCCCGAGCATCGTGAAGTACGTGTCCCAGTAATAGCCCTCCCTGAAGCGCCCGCCGGGCACGACATAGGGCTTCGGCAACGGCACGAGCGAACTGTTGTCGGGCGCCGTCGTGGTCGTGCGCGTGAGCCCGGTCCATAGCCAGTCGATATGCTGGCGCAAGGTCTGCCCCGCGGGCGGCGTGATGCTCTGGTCAGGCGGCGGCGTGAAGTACTGGTTCACGAAGTTCAGCAGCGAGAAACCAGGCTGGTTCTTCTGCGCTTCATAGAGCTGCACGATGGTTGCGGGGTCCGTATTCGGCGTCGAGTCGACGAAGGTCTTCTGGTCGGAGAAGATCTGCGCGGTCTGCACCGCGACGAAAAGGTCACCGTACAGAATATCGGGCGCGGGCGGCAGCGGGCCGCCCACCTGCGTGTCGGCAAAACAGTTTGCGCAGGCGAGCAATAGTGTCGCGACGCTGGCCGCGCTGATGGCGGTGCGCGAGCGCTGCGGCGACTTTCGGGGCTGGAGTGACTGTAAGCTTGCTTGAATGCGATGCGCATCGTTTGGCGATGCGGCGTGGGTGCGAGATTGCAGCTGCGTGCTCATGTTGCCTCCTTGGTGTTGGGGCACTTCGCTGGTCTCGTCGCATCAACCCGTTCACGCCGTTTGTCTGCGGCGTGCGGGCCCGACTGGATGTGATGGCATCGCCGGGTCCCGGGCAAGAAGAGCATCGCATGACTTCGCAGAACGAATCAACTGCGACGTGAAAACGAATTAATGTGCGGCAATTTCTGCCACCATTCGTCCGAAAACAATGCGACGCGTCGGTAACAGTAGCCGTGCTGACACAGCACATACGGCAGTGCCTCCGGGAACGAAGCCGGATAATTTGGCATCCAGGTTTTCAAACCTGTCTTCTTAATAAGGATGCCTTATCGTTTTAAGCGGACATCATTCGCGACCGCACCTGACTCCCGCTTCTTTCTAAACGTCGCCCATATCGTCGTACGGTCCGGAATCACGTCCCTGCCATCGTGCCCCGGCAGCAGAGTGATTTCATATGCATCGTGCGTGCCGAGCGCGAGCGCACTCAAAAAGGAATACGATCAACAGGGTGAGCGCGCCTGCCTGCGCAGCGCGCAAATTCCATCGCCAGCCAAGGAAGCCAAGGCGTCAGTCAGGCCGCGCACCGCGAATCTCGCACTGCCGCAATACGGGGCTTGCAGCGGCATTGCGCGCGAAGCGAGCGCCGAACCCACGTTGACGATCGCGCCGCGAGCCGTTGGGTTCGCGTGAAAGCCGCGCGACGTCGTAGCTCGCGCGTGCGAGGTTTCAGCAACGGCGCGGCCCACGCCCACATCCGCGCCGGTCTTGTGTCGCGTTTTTCCGCGCATCGGCTCGGTAAGCAAAAAGGAGGGACGTGACAGTGCCAAACCGCAAAGCCTATGCCCATATGGTCCCAAGCGCGGCGCAAAACGCGGTGCACTAGCTGGCACCGCATTTGCGCATCATTTCCTTCGCGCGCCGCCCGCTCGCAGCGCGCCCCTGCCGAGGAGTCCCAACTCATGTCATCGAATGCAACGTCGAATGCAAGGCCCACGAAAGCCGACCCATCCGATCTCGATCGCCTCGCCATCGACACAATCCGCACCTTGTCGATGGACGCCGTGCAAAAGGCCAATTCCGGCCACCCCGGCACGCCCATGGCGCTCGCACCGCTCGCGTACCAGATCTGGCAGCATCATCTGCGTTACGACCCTGCCGCGCCGCGATGGCCGAATCGCGACCGCTTCGTGCTCTCGAACGGCCACGCTTCCATGCTGCTCTATTCGATGCTGCACCTCACGGGCGTGCAAGCCATAGACGAAAAAGGCAAGCTTACGGGAAAGCCCGCCGTCTCGCTCGACGATATCAAACACTTTCGCCAGCTCGACAGCTTGACGCCGGGGCACCCGGAATATCGCTGGACGACGGGCGTCGAGACGACCACCGGGCCACTCGGCCAGGGGCTCGGCAACAGCGTGGGCATGGCCATGGCCGAACGCTGGCTAGCGCAGCGCTTCAATCGCCCCGACGCCACGATCTTCGACTACCGCGTCTATGCGCTGTGCGGCGACGGTGACATGATGGAAGGCGTCTCGCACGAAGCGGCGTCACTCGCGGGCCATCTGGGTCTGTCGAATCTGATCTGGTTTTACGACAGCAACCGCATCACGATCGAGGGCCATACCGACCTCGCCTATAGCGACGATGTCGAATCGCGCTTTCGCGGCTACCACTGGCACACGCTGCACGTAGACGACGCCAACGACACGAACGCCATAGAAGCCGCCATCGAAAAAGCGCAGGCTGTGACCGACAAGCCCACGCTCATCGTGGTGAAGAGCATCATTGGCTGGGGTGCGCCGAACCGGCAGGACACGGCGGCGGCGCACGGCGAGGCGCTGGGCGAGGAAGAAGTGCGGCTCGCCAAACGCGCGTACGGCTGGCCGGAGGACGCGCAGTTCCTCGTACCCGATGGCGTGTACGAACGTTTCGCGCAAGGCATGGGCGCGCGCGGCAAGGCCGTGCACCAAGCGTGGCAGCAACGCTACGACGACTATGCGAAGCGCTACCCCGAGCCGGCGAAGGAACTAAGCCTGATGCTCGAGGGCAAGCTGCCCGAGGGCTGGGACGCCGACATTCCCACCTTCGAAGCCGATGAAAAGGGCCTCGCCACGCGCGACTCGTCGGGCAAGGTGCTCAACGCCATTGCGCAGCGCGTGCCGTGGATGATCGGCGGCGCCGCCGACCTCTCGCCCTCCACCAAGACCAATCTCAAGTTCGAGGGCGCGGGAAGCCTCGAGCGCGATCACTACGACGGCCGCAACCTGCACTTCGGCATTCGCGAACATGGCATGGGCGCGGTCTCCAATGGTCTCGCGCTTTCGGGCTTGCGGCCGTTCGGATCGACGTTCCTCATTTTCAGCGACTACATGAAGCCCCCGATCCGGCTCGCCGCGATCATGGAGCTGCCCGTGGTCTACGTGTTCACGCACGATTCGATTGGTCTCGGCGAGGACGGACCCACGCACCAGCCGATCGAGCAGCTCGCCGCGCTGCGCAGCGTACCGGGCCTGCTCATGCTGCGCCCCGCCGACGCCAACGAAGTCGCGCAGGCCTGGCGCGTTGCGCTTACGCGTACGCATGAACCGGCCTGCCTGGTGTTGACGCGCCAGACGCTGCCCACGCTCGACCGCACGAAATACGCGAGCGCGCAAGGCGTGCAGCGTGGAGCATACGTGCTCGCCGACGCACCCGATGGCAAGCAGCCCGAAGTACTGCTCCTCGCCACGGGCAGCGAGATTTCGCTGTGCATTTCCGCATACGAAACGCTGAAACAGGAGGGAATCGCGGCGCGCGTGGTTTCGATGCCTTCATGGGACGTGTTCGAATTGCAGGACGAGGCGTACCAGGATTCGGTGCTGCCGCCGGACATCCATGCGCGCGTGGCCGTGGAGCAGGCGGCGACACTCGGCTGGGACCGCTACGTCGGCCGCCAGGGATCGCAGATCGTCATGCGCACGTTTGGCGCCTCCGCGCCGCTCAAGGCGCTGAGGACGAAATTCGGCTTCACGCCGGAGCACGTGGTGGAAGAAGCGAAGAAGCAGATTGCGCGTTGCAAGGCGGGAGCGGGCAAGTAGTCAGTGCCTGCTCGTGCCGTACATGCGCAAGTAGCCGCTGTGAAGGATCACCGGCTTGCCGTCCGTCTCCTCGATGAGTCGGGCGGCGGCCGCCTCGATGGCGGCGCGGTTACGATGGAACGCGAGGCGCAAGTCGGGCTCGCGCAATGATTTCGCGCCGAAGCGATCCTCCAGCGCCTCAGCCGTAATCGCACAATCCACCGGGACAGAATCCGCCACCGCAACAAAGGTTAGCGCGTACTCCTGCGTGTCGTACCCGACTGGACCTTCGGGAAAGGAAATGTTCATGATGGGTGGACTCCTGAATATCGGGCGCACAACCGCTCCGGCGCCGCCGTGTGGCGGCGCGCCGTGGACCCCGCGTGGGACCCGTTAACGCCTCGAGATGCCAAAAAGCAGGCTGGCCAGAAAGAGAATCACGAAGATCAGGAACAGAATCTTGGCGATGCCCGCCGCGCCCGCGGCAATCCCGCCAAACCCGAAGACAGCCGCGATGATGGCTATCACGAAGAAAACGATCGCGTAGTAAAGCATTGCCGGCTCCTTTGAAAGTATCCTGCTCTATGCGCACTGGCTGTGCCCGAACAGGTTTTCGCTCAGGAGCGAGGGTTCCGAGAGCCATCAACCCCGTCGTTCTCGCAGCCGGCACGCCGCTAATCCGTCATGAGCTTGAGCGGGCTGCCTGTCTCGGGCGCAACCGGTGTTCCGATTCGGCGCGCGCCTCCTCGCTCCGGTAATAGCGCTCGAGTACGTAGCCCGCCGTCGCGCCGTGCAGCACGACGGAAAGCACGATCGCATCGAGGGCGGCGGGCAGCACGGGCCGCAGCACGTCGCCCGCCTGGTCGATGCCCCACACCGCATAGTAGAACGCGCCGACGCCGCGTATGCCCATCCACGCCATCAGGAGCCGCTGCGGGCCTTGAGCGCTCGAGCCCATCATTGCGGCGAGCACAGCCAACGGCCGCACGACGAACACCAGCACGAGCGCGCACAGCACCGTGCGCAGGTCGAGCATTTCGCGCCAGTGCGCCGAAATCACGCAGCCAATGATCAGCAGTACCGAGAACTCGGCCAGCCGTTCGATTTCCAGTGTGAACCCCGTCATGCCTTCGGCAAGCCACGCGTGCGCGCGCTGGGGATCTGTCGCGACTTCGGTACGCTCGCCTAGCTGCACGCTTTCGAGCGCCTCGGCAGGAAGGCGCTCGCCGGACGCGCGCAGTTCTTCGTGACGCAGCGCCGCGCCCGCCGCGAACACAGCCACGAACGCATACGTATGCAGCAGCAGCGCCACGCCGTAGGTAACCGACATCAGCCCGATTGCGATGAAGCCGTCGAGCCCCACCGCTTCGCCATGGCGCGTGCGCAAATAGAACACGCTGCGCACGCAAACCTTGGCGAGCACCACGCCAACGAGGAGTGCGCCCACGACGCCCCACGCCAGCCACGCGGCGAACGCCGCCGCGTTTTGCGTGTCGGCGCCGTGCACGCCGCACAGCGCGAGACCGAGCACCGCGAACGGCATGGCGGCGCCGTCGTTGAGGCCGCCCTCGCCCGAGAGCGCGAATCGCACGGGCTCCGCGTCGCCGGCCTCATGCACACGCAGTTCGTTGGCGAGCACCGGGTCGGTCGGCGCGAGCGCCGCGGCGAGAAACAATGCGACGCCCGTGGCCGCACCCGTCGCCACGCCGAACGCGAACATCAGCGCGACGCTGAACACCATGGCGAGCACGCCGAGGCGCAGCGGCAACCACCAGAGCGGCTCGCGCAGTTGCACGCGCAGATGCATGCCCACCGAAAACAGCGAGACCACGAGCCCGGCCTCCGCCAAAACGGTGAGCATGCGTACGTTCTGGGCGAGGTCGGTATGGACGAGACCGAGCAAACCCGGCCCCACCACGACGCCAAAGGCCAGATAGATCATCGCGCCCGTGAGCGGCAGGCGCGCGATAGGGCCCCGCGCGAGCGCCACGAACATCAGGAGCACGCCTATCAGCAGAAACCAAAGTGCTTCCTGCGGCATAGCAGGGCTTCGCTCCTCTTCGATCGTTGCCGCAACGCGGGACACAGCCCGCGTGCGGACCCCTGCTTAGCGCAACTTCCGTTCCTCTCTTTTAAGTTCGCCCCGTACGCGGCTTTCGTCTACGATCGTCTGTGCATCGTCATGCGATAAGGAGACCGTATTGGGCGCACACGATATGAGCACGCTCTACCGGCGCTACATCGACGTTCTGAACCGGCGAGATTGGGATTGTCTCGGAGACTTCGTCGCCCTGGACGTCGTCCATAACGACCGTCCGTTTGGTCTTGCGGGATATCGCGCCATTTTGGAGCAGGACGTCCGCGAGATTCCCGACGTGCGCTTCGAGATCGAACTGCTGACCGCCGAGCCTCCGGTTGAGGTAGCGGCGAGGATGAATCAAAGCCGGACCCGGCTTCGCGGCAATGCAGTTATTCCTGCATGTAACGCGCGCGCACTATGTTGTGCCAGCGCAAGGCGCCCGATTGCGTAATCCAACCGGGCGCAAAAGCGGGAGTCATTGGCCGGAGTAAATCGGTCGCAGACCCGGAATATCCGCCTGGGGTGCGGCCGGCGTAGCTTGCCCGGACGCCGAAGTTCCACTGACCACGCCGCCAAAGCCGCTCGATGCCGCAGCCGAGCGGGTCACCCGCGCTTCGGCCTGCTGGATCTGCTGCGGGTAAGTCGCCTGATCACCATCTCCGGGCCGGTATCCCGCCTTTTCAAGCTGGACGAGATCATTGCGAACCTCTGCGCGAGTGAGCGCGCCGTTGGACTGAGCAAATGCGATAGCGGGCGCGGCGAGTGCCACGGCGATTGACAGGGCCGAAGCCAGAACTTTCACTTTCATGATTCACCTCGAAGGTTTTGAAGGGCTGCGAACGGTTGTTTGCAGCAGGTGAATGCATGGTAAATAGGCGACCACCTGAGATAAAGAGCCGCACGGGAACAACATTTGTGTCCGCTGGTAAAAAGCCAGTTCACCCGAAATTCAGCGATGCATTCCCCGCGATGACGGTGGGCTCGATGGCGGCGGAAGTCGCAGTGCCGAACGCAGGTTGATTATTGCTTAGTGATACGTACTATATACAGCTTGCACGATGCCAACGGCACGCGCGACGCCGTGAGCGATTCGCCTCGATATAATCCGGTAACCGCCAACTGACTAAACGCCAGGAAACATTAAGCCTGGACAGATGTATCGGCACTGGCGTAGCGGATTTAGTAGAGCGAAGGTGGGAATAATCGGCAACCTCTTTGGAAGCGCCATGACGACAACCCGCAAGAAACGTCTGTATGCCGCTGCTTCGATATTGACTGTGCTCTTCTACCTGCTCGCGACAACCGCGCACGCCGCAGGCTTCAGGCGCCTCGACATTCCCGCCGACGCCAATGGCCCGGCATTGAAGGCCATGGTGTGGACGCCATGCGCCGCGCCCGCGGAGGACGTGCCGTTTGGTCCTTACATCCTGCACGGGCGGCGCGACTGCCCGACCGTCGGCGATAAACTTCCGCTCGTCGTCATTTCGCATGGCCACACCGGCTCATATCTGGGTCACCATGACCTTGCGGAGACGCTGGCCGACGCGGGCTTCGTTGTGGCCGCAATCAACCATCCCGGCGACTCGTTTGTCGATCCGAGCCGCTCCGGCGATATATCCGTGTTCATCGAGCGGCCGACCGATATCAAGCGCCTGATCGATTACATGCTGAGCGCCGCGCCCGACGCAGCGAAAATCGACCCGCAACGCATCGGCTTTTTTGGCTTTTCGCGCGGCGGCTATACGGGTCTGGTGTTAGCGGGCGGCGTGCCGGACTTTCTGCACTCCGATGTGCCTTGCCCGGACCCGAGGCCGCCGGTCTGCGACGAAGTCGCGCGTGGGGAAGTGCCCCCGCCGCTGCCGGGCGACACACGAATCAAGGCGTTCGTGCTCACCGATCCGCTCAACGAATTCCCTGCTGCGAGCAATCTGAAGAACGTGACAGCCCCCATCCAGCTGTGGGCTTCGCAGTATGGCGGCGACGGCGTATTGCCCCACAACGCGCCCGCGCTTGCCAGGACGCTGCCTCGCAAACCCGACTATCACTTCGTGCCCAACTCGGCGCATTTCGCCTTTCTTGCGCCCTGCGCCGAGGCGATGAAAGAGAAGACGCCCGAGATCTGCGTGGATGAGCACGGTTTCGACCGGGTCGCCTTCCACAAGGAATTAGACGCAAGCGTGCTCGCGTTTTTCCAGGCGAATCTGCGCTAACTTTCGCGCTTCAATTCACGCGGCCCGGTAGCCCAGCCGCCGCGATATCGCTTCCACGCAATCGCGCAGCGCGCGGGCGACTGGGCCGTCCCAGTCGGTGTCCAGCGTGCCGGTCGGGCCCATGATGGTGAGCGTCAACGCAATGTTCTTCGAGTAGTCGAAGACCGGCGCGGAGAACGCCACAATGCCCGGCGTCGGATGATTGATGCTGCGCGCCATGCGCCGCTCGCGCGCTTCCTCGATCATCGCCTCGACCACCGACGCTTCCAGCGGATGCGCAATGTCGGGGCCGAGCCGGATACGGTCGTCGAGCAGCAGCGTCTCAGTGAACTTACGCGGGAGAAACGCCGAGAACAGGCGGCCGGTCGCCGTATTCGCGAGCGACATGACCGTGCCGGTGCGGATGTTCGTGTGGATGGGATAGGAAGCGTCGATCAGGCGCACGATCACCGGGCCCAGATTGCCCCACACCGCGATCGCCACCGCATGCGACGTCTCTTCCGACAACGCCTCGGCGAAAGGCGTGGCCTCGCGGATGGGGTTTTGCGTCTGGAGGCTCGCGAGCCCCAGCTGGATAGCCATGGGTCCAAGCAGATAGTGCCCCGTGGCCGGGTCCTGCGCGACCAGTCCGATCTTGCCGAAACTCACCAGGTACGGATGGATCTTGCCCGATGGCATGCCCGCCGCCTTCACGAGATCGCGCAGCGCCATGGGCCTCGCTTCGTCGGCCAGTACCTTGAGGATCTCGCCTCCCACTTCGATCGACTGTATGCCACGGCGCTCGCGCTCGGGCGCTGCCTCCGTTTCGGTGTTTTCCACGTCCGTCCCCGTTATCCAAAGGTGGGCGCAGTATAGCATTAGTCATTATCTAATGCAGTTGCATAGGGTTAACTACAAGATATTCTCTAGCGAGCTAGGTTTAATCTAGCGCTCAAGGAAACGGCGTTGGTCAACGCCGTCCGCACCAGAACGGAGAAGTCGATGTCTTTGACGCAAGCAGAATGCGATGTGCTCGTGATTGGCTCGTGATTGGCTCGGGCGTGGGCGGCATGTCGGCGGCCATTACGGCCGCGAGCCGCGGGTTGAAGGTGATCGTGGCGGAGAAGGCCGCGTACTACGGCGGCACGACCGCGCGGTCGGGCGGCTGGCTCTGGATTCCCAACACGCATCTCGCGCAGGCGTGGGGCCACCATGAACTGCCGGATCAGGCGCTGACCTATATCCGCAACCAGGCGGGCCGCGCATTCGACGAAGCGCGCGTGCGCGCCTTTCTCGCGAACGGCCCGAAGGCGGTGGAATTTTTCACATCCAACACGGCGGTGCAGTTCGACATGCCGCTCACGTTCCCGGACTACCACGCCGAAGCGCCCGGCGCGGCGCAAGGCGGCCGCTCGATGGTCACGCGCCCTTACGATGCGCGTGAACTTGGGCCACTGCTCAAGACACTCGGCCCGGTGCTGCCGGAATTGACGGTTTTTGGCGTCACGATCGGCTCGGGCAAGGACATCGTCCACTTCATGCGCGTGACGCGCTCGCTCGAATCCGCCTGGTACGTGACCAAACGTCTTACGAAGCACTTTCGGGAAGTGATGAAGTTCGGCCGGGGGATGACGCTCACCAACGGCAACGCGCTCGCCGCTCGGCTCGCCAGATCCGCTGCCGACCTCGATATTCCCGTCTGGCTGTCGTGCCCCGCCACGCGCTTGCTGTGCGAGGGCGGCCGCGTCACGGGTGCGGTGCTCGAACGTGCAGGAAAACGAATCGAAGTGAAGGCGCGGCACGCCGTCGTGCTCGCTACGGGCGGCTTCCCGCACGACCTCGAACGGCGCAAGGCTACCTATCCGCACGTACAGGCAGGGCACGGCCACTACTCGCCCACGCCCCAGACCAACGTTGGCGATGGCATCCGCATGGCCGAAGCGGTGGGCGGCGTGTTCGACAGCAGTCTTTCGAATGCCGCCGCGTGGACGCCCATGTCGCTCGTGCCGCGCAAGGATGGCTCGACGGGCATCATGCCGCACTTCATCGACCGGGCGAAACCGGGCGTGATCGCGGTGAACCTCGACGGGCGGCGCTTTGCGAACGAGGCGAACTCGTACCACGACCTCGTGCAGGCGATGATCGCCGCTTCGAAGGACAAGACGGAAACCGCGTGCTGGCTCATTGCCGATCACGCGGCCATCCGGCGCTACGGGCTCGGCTTCGTCAAGCCCTTCCCCATGCCGCTCGGCCCGCATCTGCGCAATGGTTATCTCAAGCGCGGCAAAACAGTTGAAGCGCTCGCGAAGGAGATTGGTGTAGATGCGGCCACACTCGGCGCGACCGTGCGGCAGTACAACGAAGGCGCGCGGCTTGGCCGCGACCTCGAATTCGGCCGTGGCAGCAAGGCCTACAACCGCTACCAGGGCGATGCGCTGCACGCGCCCAACCCGTGCGTCGAGCCGCTGGCCAACGGCCCGTTCTATGCGATCAAGCTCGTCCCGGGCGACCTTGGCTCCTTCATGGGTCTGCGCACGAACGAGCACGCCCAGGCCCTTGCGCGCGACGGCTCACCCATTGGCGGCCTGTACGCCGCCGGCAATGACGCCGCCAGCATCATGGGCGGCGAATACAACGGCGCGGGCATCACGCTTGGACCTGGCCTCACGTTCGGCTTCATCGCGTCCAACCATATTGCCGACCGCGCACGGCAGGCAAATTCCGAACCGAACGCGATGCCGGCGCAACCTGCGCTCGCGGCGCACTGAGCGCCTTCTTTAGACGAATCCGCTATCACTCGTTTTTTTATCATTTAGTTACGCTAATGAACTTAACTCTCCCACTTCTTACCGGCAAGATTGCCTTCGTCACCGGCGCAGGCCAAGGCAACGGCCGCGCCATTGCCATCGGACTCGCCGAGGCCGGCGCATCCGTCGTTGTCTCCGACATGAACGAAGCCAACGCCCGCGAGACCGCCGCCATCATCGAAGCCAACGGGCACGCGGCCTACGCATGCCAGCTCGACGTAACCAACGCCGCGCAATGCCGCGCCGTGGCTGAAGATATCGCGGCCAGGCTCGGCGCAATCGACGTGCTCGTGAACAACGCGGGCATCCTGATCCGCGAAGGCATCGATAGCGAGAACGCACTCTCCAACCTTCAGCGCGTCATGAAGGTCAATCACGAAGGCACTTTCAATGTGTGCCACTCCTGGCTACCTTCGCTGCGCAAGACGCGCGGCGCGATCGTCAACGTCGCGTCGATCGCGTCGTTCTCGGGCCAGCCCAACACGCTCGGCTATTCGCCCTCCAAGGGTGCCGTGAAAATGCTGACCCAGTCGCTCGCCGTCGACCTCGCGAGCGACGGCATACGCGTGAACGCCATTGCGCCGGGCGTGATCGAAACGCCCATGACCGTGTCCACGCGCGACGATCCGGCAAAACTCGAACGCTTCATGAGCCGCGTACCCATGAAGCGGGTTGGCAAACCCGAAGAACTCGTCGGCGCGGTGCTGTTTCTCGCCTCGACTATGTCCACCTATGTCACCGGCGTCACCTTGCCGGTGGACGGCGGCTATCTCGCGGCCTGAAGCGCCCGGGACTTTCGAAAACCATTCAGGAGACAGGCGGCGATGAATCGCAAACCCCACCCCATCGACGTGCAATCGTTCATCGACGCCGAGCGCTTTGCTCCGTTGCAATGGCTCGTGCTTCTATTTGGATTCCTGATCGTTTCGGCAGACGGATACGACACCGCCGCAATCGGGTTCATCGCGCCGTCTCTCGTCCAGGAATGGGGCGTTGCACGCGGCGAGCTGGGCGCCGTGATGAGTGCGGCGCTCGCGGGGCTCGGCCTCGGCGCAATTCTGGCCGGGCCGGTGGCGGACCGCTTCGGCCGCAAATGCGTGCTCGTTGCCGCTGTCACGGCGTTTGGCATTTGCACGCTCGTTGCGGCGCAAGCGCAGTCAATCGGCGCACTCACCGCGTTGCGTTTTATTACCGGGCTCGGACTCGGCGCCGCGATGCCCACGACCATCACCATGATGTCCGAATACGCGCCGCAGCGTTTTCGCGCCCTTTCCGTCAACGCCATGTACTGCGGATTCTCGTGCGGCCTCATGGCGGGTGGCGCGGCCTCGGCATGGCTCATTCCGCATTTCGGCTGGCGCAGCGTGCTGATGGCGGGCGGCGTCGGGCCGCTCGCACTCGCCCTCGTCCTGCTCGTATTCCAGCCGGAATCCGCGCAATTTCTCGCCGTGCGCCCCGGCAATGAGCGGCGTATCGCGCGCATTCTGCGCCGCATCGCGCCGGGCAGGGACTTCACGGGGAGCACCTTCCTCTCGCACACCGCGCATTTGGCGACGCGCGGCAAAACAAGCGGCAAAGCGGCGCTGGCGCTTCTGCTGACGCACGACTATCGGCGCCGCACGCTGCTGCTGTGGCTCACGATGTTCATGAGCCTCCTCGTCTACTACTTCATGACGAACTGGATGCCCACACTGCTGCACAAGGCCGGCTTCAGCCTGGAGCACGGTGCGTTGATGGCTTCCGTTTTCCCGCTTGGCGGGCTCATTGGCAACCTGATCGCCGGCCGTCTGATGGACCGCTTTGGCGCCAGCCGCACGATCGTCGTCGATTATCTGCTTTCCGCGCTGCTCGTTGCTGTCATGGGCGCAAGCGTGGACCACCCCATGTTGCTCGGCGTCGCGCTCTTCTTGTGCGGCGCGCTCGTCACGAGTTCGGCGACGTCGATGTCGACCTATGCTTCCATGATCTATCCGACCGAAGCGCGCACGACGGGCGTAGCGTGGATGCAGGGCGTGGGCCGCGTGGGTGGCATGGCCGGTTCGTTCGTCGGCGCGGCGCTGCTGGGTCTGGGCTGGAATTTCGACACCACCTTCGCCATGCTTGCGCTGCCGTCGCTGGCCGCGGCCGGTGCGCTCATGCTGATGAAACCGCAGCGAGCCTATGCTCCGGTGAACGCGATGGAGCAATAGCCCACAGAGCGGAACCGGCGCATTGTCGCCTCAGCCATCCCGTTGTCAGTTTCGCGCCAGCATCGGCCGGTAACATCGGTGCAAACGAAGCAATAACGTAAAACCGGCGCAGGACGAACCAGGGAGATGGCAGAATGCGTTCTTTTCCGCTATTCATTGTCGGCGCACCACGCTCCGGCACGACGTTTCTCTGCTCTGTTCTCAATGCGCACCCGCACATCCAGCTAACCAACGAATGCCGCGTCTTCGCGCTGGTCAAGGAAATGCTGGATGTGGGCAGCCAGCGCCCCGATTTGCTGAGCCCTGCCTGCCGCGACCGCTTCAATGCCTTTAGCCGCCGCACGCTTGGCGCCTGGGTCGAACGCTTTTATCGTGAAGACCTGGAAATGTCGGCGCCCATCTGGGGCGACAAGCATCCCCCTTACGCCGATCCGACGATTCTTTCCGGCCGCATCGGCGCGATCGAGCGCTTGCCGCGCTCCGGGTCATGCCTGCGGCTGATCCACGAGTTGTTGCCCAACGCACGATTCATTCATATTCATCGCGACCCTGGCTGGGTCGCCAATTCGCTCGTGCGCAAGCACTGGATCGGGTCCGTCAACGATGGCGTTCGCGTGTGGGGCCAGTATGTAACCGAAATCATCGACTTCTTTGCTGAAGTCCCGGCGGCGCAGACATTGACCATCGGCTATCGCAACCTGATCGAGGATCCGGACACGACGATCGCAAGCATCGGCCGTTTTCTGGGCCTCACGGATGCTTCGCCGATCCGAGATTTTCTGCACGCCCAGCGCAGTGCGCCAACGCCGTTCAGCGACCCGGTAACCGATATTGCCGATCTCTACGTCGTACCGCCTACGCCTACAACGGACAATGCGCTGCTGGCCCTTGCGGAAAAGGCGGCAACGCAACTTGGCTATTCGCCATCTGAAACTATTTCGGAATCCAGATAATAGCCCAGCCAAGGCAGATACAGGCGGCGGTTTTGCCCTCCGCAAGCGCTGACCGTGACGCGATTGTAGAGGACTACAATCGATTCGTGATGGCGAGTCTGGAGGCGATTGCGGCAGCCCAGCATGCGGAAAAGCCCACACGGAAGTAGACGGTGCGTACCAGAATAGCCTGGCTAGTGGTCGACGAGCCGCGTGGGCAGCGCTCCATGCGTCGGAGCTGTGGCCAGCTACAAACATCGCGATCGCCGACGCTGCGTAGGGCCACGCGGTCAGCGGACCGATCGTGAGCGGGTCTTTCTAATCGAAGCTCTGCACCGCAAACGCGTGGCACGCGGCGACGAGGCGCTGTCTCAGGTGCTGCCGGTACTCGGCGTGATTCGCGAAGGGCGGCAGTTCGGGAAAAATCAGATCCTTCTGCGTGGGCTGATAAATCGAAATGCGATCATTCAGGTCGATTGCCTTCGTGGCCTTGGCTGTCTCCATCGCTTCGAACACGCTGCGTCTCCTTTGAAATCCCGCCCTTCGATGAGTGCCGTCTTGCCCTTCTTTTCAGGAACATTGATCGTTTGCTAACGTGTCGTCCAGCATGCGCAAAATTCCGAATCTTGTGCTGCTGCGCGCCTTCGAAGCCGCGACACGTCGAACCGCTCCTGCCGATGTGCTCGCCCGACTTGCTGGCGCGCGCAGGCTCTGTAGAAGCGTTGACGCAAGCGGCCACGCTGACCGACAGCCCGTTGAGCCGTGCGATCAGGCGCGACTGGTGCGGCGCGAACAGCCTCCCGATGACGGACCGTCCACGTCACTCGTTCGATCTCGCGGCGCTCGCCATTTCGGCGGCGGCACGACGGCATGAGCGTCGTGCCTCGAAAGCACACGCCTCGCCAGGCGCGAACCCGCACGCGGCGATCGGATGGAAGTGGGCGCCGACCGCTTCACGCGTTTTTTACGCGAAACGCATTTCGCTTCGGGGCCGCGCGACCGACATCGAGCGGAGCCGCCTGGCCGCGTTCCGGCAGTGGTTGCTGGCGCACGCGTCGCCGGGTTGGGCGCTTGCGTTCGGCTGCATACCCAGGGGGTTTCCCGCCGCTTGAATGTCATCAGCGGCGTAGTACGATGAGATCATCGAAAAACAGTATTAGAGGTCCCGCCATGGACACGACCGCAAAGCACGCGACGGCCATCGCATTGCTTGCAGTGGGCTGCGCAATATCGTCAGCGTCCCATGCCTACAGCAAGGAAGAAGAAGCCGCGGCGCAGGACCGCGAAGTCCAGGCGGCCTATGACCGGGGATACAAGGCAGCCAGGGAGGAACTGGCGCAGGCGGGAGCGCCTGCCGCGGCACCGGCGACAGCGCCCGCGAAGAAGGCCGCCGGCGCGGCAGCCCAGAAGCCGATTCTCGACATCAAGCACACGTATAGCGATACGGGCGAGGTCTCAACGGTCATGACCGTGCCGGTCGTGGTCAAGCCGCTCGGGGATGAACAAGGCGGACAAAGCGCGCAAGGGATGCAGGAAGCGCAAGAGGCGCAAGACGTCCAGGACTCCACCGCCGCGGCGCCGGCCGAAGCGGCCGCTCCCGCGCAGACGAACGCGCACGCGAACGTTGCCAACGCCAATGCAGCGCCCGCCCCTGCTGCCCGGCAACCGCAGCCGCACGCCTATGCGCAGGCAAGCGCGAACCACCGCGCCGTTGCAGCAACGCCGCCCGCGCAGAACGACGTTGCGCCGCCGGAGTCGCTGGCGAACGACGAAGCCGTCGACGAGTCGGAGCCGCCGCGCTCCGCGCAGATCTACTCGACGCAAGGCCAGGGTTACGCCCAACCGTATTCTCACCCGGCACAACCACAGGCCCGGCAGCAGGTCCAACAATACGCGCCGCCGCCCCAGCCGTATGGTTATGCCCAGCAGCCGCCTGCGTATGCGCCGCAGCGGCCGGCCTACGCGCAGCCGCCCGCCTACGCGCAGCAGCAACCGGTGTATCCGCAGCAATACGCCCAGCAGCAATACCCGCAGCAGCAGCCCACGTACACGCAGCCCCGTCCCGCGTACTACCCGCCGCCCGCACCTTGGGGCGCGCAGTACCAGCAACCGCCGGCGCGCTGGGTCTACTGGTCGCCGCAGTATGGGAGGTGGATGTACTACTGAGCGCCGGCTACCAGCGCGCGTCGTTCATCTGACAGGCGAGCAGGCAACCCAGCGCGGAGATGGTACCGACCGAGCCGAGACCAAAACCCAGAGCAAGATTTTCCGCGGTCGTGGCGCAACCCTGCAGCATCAGCGTGGAACTGAGCAGCGCGGGCAGCAGGAGTTGACCCAGGATGCGCGAACAGGTTGGGCGTCGTTGTGACATAAGGCGTGACTCTGGGGAGGATTCTTTTGCGGAATGTGAGCTTGTCAGCTTACTGGCAAGCTCCGTTCGCATTCCCGGGAGCAACGCGCGACAACGGCAATGCCTTACCGATTACCTCTCTGCGGTAAGGAAGTGGGGGACGGGGCGATTTTCGTTCTAGAAGCCATGCCGGGCGCTGATAGCCGCACCCGTATCATGCGAGCGCGTGAGCGGAAGATGCGCGTCGGCGGAGAGATCCCAGTCGCCGACCGTGACGAGCGGCGGCGTTTGCGGATGAAGCGCCTGGTTCGGAACCCCATTGCTATCGATCTGGGCTCCGGGCGTGCGCGCCCCGTTGGTCCCTGAATCGGGCGTGCCGCCGGTGTCGTCCGGAGTACCAGGCGTTGCAGCGGTGGTTCTCGCCAGATGCGCGTCGTACTGCCGTTCGAACGGCGACTGGTATTCGTAGCGTTTCGCGATTGCGGGGAAGGAGACGGAGGGCGCCGCCGGCGCGGGCGCGGCCGCGACAGCGTGTTTCGGAGCATGGCCCCTCGCGTACTTCTGGACGTGCTTATGGACAGGCTTCTGGGTGTGCGCCGCCTTGGCGGGTTCGGCCGCCGAGACGCTGGCAACCGCCAGAAGAACCACACCCAAAAGCCATCCCTGGATCGGATGCTTCATGGAACGAAATCTGCGTTTGAAAACTGGTGCCGCATCGAATAGCTGCGCAGCACTCGCCCCTGGAGTCTAGATCAATCACAAGTACGACCAATCGGGGTCTTCCCTCGTCTTTCGCTCGCTTCCTCACGCAGACAATGCGACGTTTCACCATCCTGCACGCACCTGCCGCCACGAATCCGGCGACAGGTGCGATGTCTTTCGTTCAGAAGACGACCGTCGTACGCAGGCCGAGCACTGCTTCGTCGCCGATGCGTCGCGACGGATTCTGCGGGTCAGGAATGCCGCCGGCAGGTCGGAAGAAGTACTGAAAATCTGCCTGCAATTGCCACCACGGCGCGATCTGATACTGATACGTCGCTTCCAGCACCGTCTCGGCGCTGCGCGATGGGTAGCCCGGCGTCGAGACTGCCTGGGCGCTCGCGTAGTCCTGCGCATGCGAGCCGATGTGCGCGTAGCCCACGGCCAGGCCGGCCACGTCGTTGTCGCGTCCCTTGAACGGCGCCTTGAGCGTCACGCCCGCGTTGACCCCGAGGTCCACCAGGTTGCGGTCGCCGGGCGCGCCCATCACGCGCGCGAACACGCCCACCGACTGCGGACTATCGGCGCTCGGACGCCACACCATCTGATCCGCCACGGCGTAGATGCTGTAGTTGCCGCGATAGCCACCCGGGCCGCCTACGCCCGACACGCCCGTTGCCGGATCGGAGAAACGGTTGCTGTTGTACCAGAAGCCTAGCTTGTAGGTGCCAGGCATCCCATTTGATCTGGCATCCGAACTACTAACTGGCGGCTGATTGATTGCATACTGAATCTCGCCGATAACCAGCACGCCGTTACCCAGGTTGAAATTCGTGCCGCTCGCGTTGAGCTTTTGCGGGTCGCCCTCGCCTGGCGCCGGGTTGCCGTCGAATACGCCGCCAAGCACGGTGATCGCATCCGTAGGCGTGGCGCGCACGCGTACGCCGAGCGATGAAAGCGGATACGCGGGGCCGCCCGCCGGGAGATCGACGGACGGCAGCACCGACCAGCCGAACGTCGCGTTCATGAACGTATTCGCGTACTGGCTGATCATGAACTCCTGGTCGAGGCTTTGCTGACCGACCTTCACGTCGACCTTGCCGCCGGGCAGCGTCTGCTGGTACCACAGCTCCCACAAGCGGGTCGAGGCCTCGGCCTCGATGCCGCTCGCGCTCTGCAGCGTTTGCAGGTTGCGCGCAGTCAGGCTCGTGCCGTGAATCTGGAAGCCGGAGACATTGAGGATGCCGCCCGGCAATCCGAACGCCTTTTGTGTGTCCATGCCGAGGCTGAACTCGGTAAGCCCTTGATAGGCGCCCCCGCGACTCGTTCCGCCGCTCACGTTGCCCATGTACTCGCTGGTTTCCTGCAGCCCGAACGACAAGCCGTATTGCGCGAGCCAGGGCCGAAAGCCACCCATGTCGCCAAAGAGGTTCGAACGCTCCCAAAGGCCCGTGGGCGCAGCAGCGCTCTGATCGGCGGCGGGGGCTTGTTGCTGATCCGCTGTGCCGGATGACGAAGCAGGCGAAGCAGGTGAAGCAGGTGAAGCAGGTGAAGCAGGTGAAGCAGGCGAATTTTCGCTGCTGGTCTGCGCGAAGGCGGCCGGCATGACGCCCAGTGAGAGGACAGCGCTCAGCGTGATGGGGCCGCCCGAACCGAGCAGCCTGCTCTTGAGGATGTTTTTCATAGTATTTGTAGGGCTTTAGCAAGTTGCGGACGAGTCCGCTGTTCAACGCAGAGCGTGCCTGCGAAGCTTGAAGAAACGGTGTCGTTGCGCGGGTTTTCTACGCGAAGCGTGAACGCGGCCATAAAGAACGCTCCGGCTCGGACGCGGAGGCGGAGGCCGACGCGGACGCGGACGCGCACAGCAGCGAAACCATCGCGGCCGCCGCCAAGGTCGCGCCGAGAAACGCGTAACCCGTGGGCGTGAGCGGGTGCCCCGCATGAACGGTGCGCAGCGCGCCGCGTGCCGCCATATGCGCGGCGCGGCGCGCGAGGTGTAGCGAGCGGCGGCGTACGCCGGCGGGCGCGGAGCGAACCGCAGCCGCGAGAAAAAAGCCGTGCAGGCAGGCGAGCGCCGCTGCGGCCATCAGAATCCGTGCGCGACGGCAGCCCGCCCGCCACACGCGCAGTTGAAAGACAGGAAAGAGCAAAACGAACATCATCCCTCCGCGTTGGCCGCTTCGATAAGCGGACGAAATGCGAAAGCGCAGCCATTTCTGCAAGCAAGCTTGCAAATGGCAATCGATCAGAGGGAGCGTGCAGTTGAAAGACTGGTCGCAATGACGACTAAGACCAGTCGGTAACGAAGCGCGCTAACCCGGCGTAAGCGAGTTAGCGGCGAAGGAGCGAACCTGCGGCGACTATCTCGCGGTCGTGCTGCCGGCGCTGGCCGGCATCGGACTTCCACTACTGGAACATGCGTCCACGGAGGACTCCTTTGCTGTGACGGGGCGGATTGTATTGGGCACGCGGATAAAAACGCAAGTAAAAAAAGCATAAAAGCGCGGCTTGCCGGTAACAGCGCCGCGCACGCCAATTCCTTTCAATCGCGTTTCCCCAACCTTCAGAATTGAATCTCTGCTCTGCTTAGCAATTTTGATTGACTTCGCGTTTTTACCGAGACTAGAATTCGCCCGTCTTCTCAATGGGGCTGATGCCTTGGACAGTAGCAGTAGTCAATCCTCGAATCGTTTCGCTGCCTGACCGGCAGGACATCCGCTCCCTTTCCCGAGCCGCCGTCCTGCCAGTTGGCAGACGGTGCGCGCCGTAGCAGTCTTCCCTCGTGCACCCCAAACCATAGCGCCATGCCGACGCGGGCTTCGCACGCGTTCGCATTGGCGCGGCCTGGCGAGCGCTTGCGAGCGCGGCCTGCGCTCGCCTGTACCCCGCATTGCACCGGGGCGCCGCCGTGCGCCCAGCATGAAAAGGAGCCGACATGCCCGACAGTGACAGTTGTCCCTACCGCTTGCCCTCGAGCTTGCCCGAGGAAAGCACGTAGACCCATGCAAACGCGCGGCTGCGCGGCGACCGGACGTCTGCGGGCTTTGCCCTCGCCCATCCATGCCAGACGTCCGGAGAAACATCATGATTTTCGGTCTGCTTTTGTCGCACCTGCCTCACGTCAACGAGGCGCGCCCGCACTACGAAGCGCTGCTGTCGCTCGAACCTGTCCGCCGTCACACATTGAAGGACCTGTGGCGCCGCATCACGTCCCGGTTTTCCTAAGTTCTGCCAAACTCCGGTCACGAAGACTCGCCATCGTTGAAAAAGCGGTGGCGCTCCCTGAGCGTGGCCGTGAGTTGAACATTGCCTTTCATGCTCTTTTCGTTTCGCCATGTCTTCGCCTTGATTGAGTACCAATCTCATGCAAAACCTCAACACGATCACCCCCGGCGTGCTGCAGACGCCGCCCCGCACCGGCCAGGAAGTGCTATGCGTCCAGAACGTGTGCCGCGGTTTCGGCAAGACCCCGAGCGAGCAACTGGTGCTCGATGATGTGAACGTCACACTGAGCGAAGGCGAGATCGTCGGCCTGCTGGGCCGTTCGGGCTCCGGCAAGTCCACGCTGCTGCGCATCATTGCAGGTCTGATCGCGCCTACCAGTGGCGACGTGAACTACCTGGGCAAGCCGCTGAGCGGTCCGGCCGAAGGTGTCGCGATGGTATTCCAGACCTTCGCGCTGTTCCCGTGGCTCACGGTGCTCCAAAACGTCGAGGCCGGACTGGAGGCGATCGGCGTCGGCCCGCACGAGCGTCGCAAGAGGGCGCTCGCCGCCATCGACCTGATCGGTCTGGACGGCTTCGAGAACGCCTATCCGCGCGAGCTTTCTGGCGGCATGCGTCAGCGCGTGGGCTTCGCCCGCGCGCTCGTGGTCGATCCCACGCTGATGCTTATGGACGAGCCCTTCTCCGCACTCGACGTGCTCACGGCCGAAACGCTGCGCACCGATTTGCTCGACCTATGGACGCAAGGGCGTCTGCCGATCAAGTCGGTGCTCATCGTCACGCACAACATCGAGGAAGCGGTGTTCATGTGCGACCGCATTCTCGTGCTCTCGTCGAACCCGGGCCGCGTGGTGGCCGAAATTCCGGTGCCTTTCAAGCACCCGCGCAACCGTCTCGATCCAGTATTCCGTACGCTCGTGGACGACATCTACGCGAAGATGACCGCGCGCCAGCCGGGCGGCCCGGCGAAACCCGAACTCGAGGCAGGCAGCTGGCTGCCCGGCGTGTCGGTCAACCTGATGGCAGGCCTCATCGAAACCCTGGCTGCGGCGCCCTACAACGGGCGCGCGGACATGCCGGAAATCGCGCGCACGTTGCAGCTGGAAGTCGACGACCTGTTCCCGATTGCGGAAATGCTGCAGCACCTCGGCTTTGCGGAGGTCAGCGAAGGCGACGTGATCCTCACGCACGCGGGCAAGACCTTCAACGAATTCAATACGCAGGAGCGCAAGCTGATGTTCGCCGAGCACCTGCTGCGCAACGTGCCGCTGGCCGCGCGGATCAACACGGTGCTTAACGAGCGCCCCGGACATCGCGCCCCGCGCGTGCGCTTCGAGCAGGAACTGGAGGACCTGCTTGCCGACGACGCCGCGCAGGAAACGCTCGACGCCGTGATCGCCTGGGGCCGCTACGCCGAGATCTTTTCGTATAACGACAAGACCGGGATATTCAGTCTGGCCGACGTCGAATCCTGACGCCCGAGTTCCGTGACGGTTTCCGGTGGCCTGGCGTCGCCAATCTCATGTTTGTAAACAGTGGTAATATTCCGATCGCAACAATTCTGTCGGAGCACTGACGGTGCTGGTCGGTCACCGCCGCTTCGTCCTGCCGTTCCTGTCGAATTCCTTGCACTGGTTACAACTAAAGCGTCAGCGATTGCCCATGCGCAATACGCGCGCGACGGCCCGTCACGAGACGGGCGACCCGGGAAACCATGAAAGTCCGTAACGCCCGCCTCTGGGCGCCAAGAGGCCCGCGCCGCTGGTGTATTGCCGCTGGCGCGCTCGCGCTCGCGAGTGTAATCCGCTTCGCCCTGCATCCGCTGCTCGGCCCGATGATGCCGGGCACCACGTTCTGTATTGCCGCTTCGCTGGTCGAATACTTCCTCGGCCTCGCGCCTGCGCTGACCGTGATGGGGCTCGGTCTCGCCATTGCGGACTATATGTTCGTGCCGCCCTACAACTACATTACATTTCTCGACACCCACGATCTGATCCTGCTGGTGTCCTATCCGCTCGTCACGGTGATCGTGATCACGTTGATCGAGCGTCTGCGGCGCGAGCAGTTTCGCGCGCAGTTGATCGCCTCGGTCGCGCAGTCCCGCTACGAAATGCTGCTGCGTCACGACAACGAGCGCGCGCTGGCACGCCGCGCCGTCGACGAAACACATCGCCTTCTGCGCCACCTCGCGCAGCATCACGAGGGCTTCATCCTCATTAAGGGGCTCGAGCGGAATGCCGCCCAGCGCGCGAGCGTCGGGCAAAGCATGTCGCAAGCACTGCCGGCCGCCGCCGAAGTCGCGCCTGGCCCGCTCTTCGACGCGCTGCATCCCGACGACGTACAGCGCCTGACCCACGCACTCTCGCCGGGCCATCATCGCGTGCGTCTGCGCAGCGAGCAGCACAAGCGCGAATACCGGCACGTCAACTGCAACTGCGAACGCTTCACCACTCACGCGGGCGATTTTCTCGTGCTGCGCACGGAGAGCTGACATGGCGACGCTCGAAATGGAACTTGCCGCGACCGATGCGCCAGCCGTGCAATCCACGCGCTTTTTCTGCGAAGGCGACGGCCACGCCGTCCTCATGCTTCACGGCCTGTCCAGCTCGCCGATCGAACTGCGCTATCTCGCGCGCTATCTGCAAGGCGAAGGATTCACGGTATGCGCGCCCGTCATCGACGGGTATAGCGCCGGCACGGGCCAGCTGCCGATGGAGCAATGGGTCGAAAACGCCGCGCGCGAGTTCGACGCCCTCGCGGCGCGCTACGAGCGCGTCTCGATCTGCGGCCTTTCGATCGGCGGCGCGCTCGCGCTGCGTCTGATTCGCGAGCGGCCCGCAGCGCAGTCGCTCGTCCTGCTCTCGCTGACGCTCGCCTACGACGGCTGGGCGATCCCGTGGTATCGCTTCCTGCTCGACTGGGCGTACTTCACGCCGCTTCGCCATCGCTACCGCTATCGCGAGGCCGAACCGTTCGGTGTGCGTAACGAAGCGCTGCGCAAAAAAATTGCGCGCGCCATGCAGCGCAGCGACTTCAGCGAAGTCGGCCCTTCGACGATTGCCCTGCCCGCGCTGCATCAGGCGCTGCGCCTCGCGCGCGCGGCGCGCAAGGATGTTCCCGCGATCGAAAACGACACGCTCGTGATTCACGCAATCGACGACGAAACGTCGAGCCCGCGCAATCCGCGCCACGTGATCGACCGTATCGGCTCGAACTTCCTGCGCACGCTGTGGCTCGACGATTCGTATCACATGATCACCTCGGACAACGAACGCGAGATCGTTGCGCGCGAAACGGCCATGTTCCTGCGCGAGAGCGAAGTCGCACGCGGCGCGAAAGATGCACCGGTCGTCTCCAAGGCGCTCGCCCGGCGTCTGCGCCAACTGGCGGCGGTGGGAAGGAAAAATACGTGAAGCTGTCCGTAGCAATGAAAGGGCTGGCGTGCGTGGCCGCGCTGACCCTGGCCTCGCACGCATGGGCCGATGCCGATACGGCGAATACCGGCACTACCGACTCGCCGTGGAAAATCTCGATCGGTCCCGGCGCGTATTTCGCGCCCGAGTATCCGGGCGCGCGCCACATGAAGGTCTATCCGTTCCCGTCGCTCGACATCTCGTACCGAGACCGCTTCTTTTCGCAAGGGCCCGACGTCCTGGGCGTGAACGTGATTTCCGCGCAGAACTACCATGTGGGCGCTTCGCTGAGCTTCGACTTCCAGTCGCGCACGGTGTCGGACGACCCGCATCTGCACGGCCTGAGCAATGTCGACGACGGCCCGAAGCTGCGCCTCTTCGCCGATTACACGCTGTGGGCGTTCACGGGCGCCGTTGCCATGTATCAGGACATCAGCGGCCACGGGCAGGGAACGACGGCAACGGCGGATCTTTATGTGTCGCTGCCGCTAACGGGATGGCTGTTTTCGGTGGGGCCGGGGCTCACCTGGGCCAACGGCGTCTATACGCGCACGCTATTCGGCGTGACACCTGACGAAAGCGCGGCATCGGGCTTGCCGGCGTATTCGCCTGGCGCCGGCATTCGCGATCTGCACATGACGTTCTACATGACGCACGACTTCTCGAAGCACTGGGTCGGCTCGGTGAACGCGACGTTCGGACGCCTTCAGCACTACGCCGCCGACAGCCCGATCACCGAGAGCCGCCGCGAAATCACGGCTTTCGCGGGGCTCAATTACCGGTTCTGACCACGCACGCGGTGTCGCTCCGGGTCAAAACCGCTCGACACGGAATGGCCGAGGGTCCACCACCGTCGGCGCGCCCGTCATCATTTCCGCGATCAGGCGCCCCGTTACCGGGCCGAGCGTGAGACCGTGGTGCGCGTGGCCGAAGGCGAACCAGAGGTCGTCGTGCCTGGGAGCCGGCCCGATGATCGGCATCATGTCGGGCGTGCAGGGGCGGCGGCCCAGCCACGGCTCGGCATCGAGCCGCGCGCCCAGTGGGAAGATGCCGCGCGCGAGCGGCTCGACCGCTTCGAGTTGAACGGGCGTTTTGGGCGAGTCGCGAAAGCCAAGTTCGACGCCGGTCGTGAGGCGCGTGCCACGCAGCATCGGCGTAATGAGGAAGCCCGCTTCGGCGTCGAGCACCGGCTGGTTCAGCTTCGCGCCATTCGTCACCGCATAGTGCATGTGATAGCCGCGCTTCACGGCGAGCGGCAACGCGTAGCCCAGCCGCGCCGTGAGATCGCCCGACCACGGCCCCATGGCGATGACCGCGGAATTCGCTAGCACGGGCCCGTCCTGTGTCATGACGCGCCACGACGGTTCGAGCGTCGCGGCGTCGCCAACCAGCACGCGGCCGCCTAGCTGCTCGAAGAGCTTCGAGTAGGCCGTGACGAGTCCCTTCGGATCACTAACCGAATCGGAATCGGTATAGCGCACGCCGCCCACCAGCGTGTGGCTCAGCGCGGGCTCGGCGGCGCGCAGCGCCGAGGCGTCCAGCGCCTCGTGGCCCACGCCGTACTCGCGCTGCCAGCGCTGCGCCTCGGCCACGGTGGCGTCCATGGCGGACGCACTGCGAAACACCTTCATCCAGCCGTTGGTGCGTAAAAGCGCTTCGGCTCCCGCCGCCTCGATCAGCGAGCGGTGCTCGGTCACGCAGTGCTCGATGAGCGTGGAATACGCACGCGCGATCTCGGCGTGCCGGTCGGCACGCGAATGGTGCCAGTAGCGGTAGAGAAAAGGCAGCAGCTTCGGCATCGCCCCCGGGTGATAACGTACATCCGTCGAGCGGTTGCGCGCGTAGCGCAGCAGCGTAGAAAGCTCGCGCGGAAAAGCGTAGGGGTAGACGCCCTCGCGCTGAATCAATCCCCCGTTGCCGTGCGATGTTTCATTGCCCGGCGCCCTGCGGTCCACGAGCGCGACTGAAAGGCCGCGCCGCTGCAACTGCAAGGCCACCGACACACCAACGATACCGCCGCCAAGCACGACCGAATCGAATTTCATCACGCAATGTTCCTGGCTCGAAGGCGCTCAGGCGAGCGCTGTGACGGCCACTTCGACGTCGAGGCCCGGGCGCATCAGCAATGCCTGCACGCAGGCGCGCGTGGGCGCGTGACCTTGCGCAACCCATGCGTCCCATACGGCATTGAAGGCGTCGAAATGTTTTGGGTCGCTCAGCCACACGTTCGCGGTCAGCACGCGCGTCTTGTCCACGCCCGCCGATGCGAGCAGCTTGTCGATGCGCGTGAGAATCTCGGTTGCCTGAACGTCGATCGGTGCGCCTGCGGTATCGGGCACCTGGCCCGAGAGATAGACCACGCCACCCGCTATCACGACCTGGCTCATGCGCGCGTTGGTTTGCAGTCTTTGAATGTCGTTGCTCATGTTCATACCGCCGAAAGACCGGCAGCGTCGCTACCGGTTGGGTTGTAAATGGGAGGCGCCGTCACGATAGAAGTCAGCGCCGGATTGGCTTGTGCCAAACGTGCGAGATCGGGGCGCGGGCGACGCAGATCAGGATACGCTGAAAACGCCGTTTCCAGCGCCTGCGAGACCGCGAGCGTCTTCATGTCGCCGCGGAACGGGCCGACGATCTGGAGTCCGAATGGCATGCCCGCGTGATCCACGCCGCACGGCAGCGCGAGCGCCGGATGCGTGGTGAGCGTGACGACGTAGGTGAGCGCGAGCCAGCGATAGTAATTCTCCTGCGCGCGTCCGTCGATCTGCGCGGCATACAGTTCGCTCCACGGGAATGGCGTGACAGGCGTGGTCGGCGAAACGATTACGTCGTAGCGGGCGAACGCACTCTGGAAGCGCTGGAAGATGCGCGTTTGCTCGGCTTGCGCCCACGCACTGTCCGAGAGCGACATCTTCGCGCCCATTTCATAGTTCGCGCGCGTGTTCGGACCGAGCGCGCCCGGGTCACGCGTGTATGCGGCATGCAGGCCTGCAACGAAGCTTTCCGCGCGGATCACGTCGAAGCAGCGATGCACGTCGCCAAGATCGAACTCCACGGGCTCGCACGTGTGGACGATGCGTTTGAGTTGCGCCATGCGCGCGCGGAACACAGCGCGAATCTGCGGGTCGACGTCGCAACAGCCGAAGTCTTCGGTATAGCCGATGCGCAGCGTCGACGGATCAATATGCGGGGGAAAGGCGAACGCGTTGGCATGCACGGCGTAGCTGAGCGGATCGCCCGCCGATTCGCCCGCCGTTGCCGCGAGTTGGAGCGCCGTTTCGGCGACGTCGCGCCCCATCGGACCGACTACCGAGATCGGCGTCCAGCCTAGCAGGCGCCGCGAATTGGGCACGAGCCCCGGCGACGGACGAAAGCCCACGACGCCACACTTTGCGGCGGGTATGCGCAGCGACCCGCCGGTGTCGGAGCCGGTGCAAACCGGCAGCATGTCGCACGCGAGCGCCGCAGCCGAGCCGCCCGACGAGCCGCCGGCATTGAGCGCGGGGTTGAACGGATTGCCCGTCGCGCCCCACACAGGGTTGCGCGTATTCGCTCCAGCGCCCAGCTCCGGCACATTCGTCTTCGCCACGAGAATCGCGCCCGCCGCGCGCAGGCGCTCCACGAGCACCACGTCGCGGGAAGGCACGTGGCCGCGCGACATCGGCGAGCCGTAGGTCGTGAGCAGGCCCGCCGTGTCTTCGAGATCCTTCACGCCAAGCGGCAAACCATGCAGCAGGCCGAGCGGCTTGCCGTCCATGACGGCCTGCTCCGCAGCTTTGGCCGCTTCGCGCGAGCCGTCGAAACATGTCGCCGTAATCGCGTTGACCGCCGGATTCACAGCTTCGATGCGCTCGATGCACGCATCGAGCAGTTCGACGGGCGAAATGGCCTTTGCGCCGATCAGACGGCGCAGTTCGACTGCGGACAGACTGACCAGTTCGGTCTTGTCAAGCATCGTTCGGTTTCCTGATGAAATGATGTTCAGCCGATGGCCTCGCCGGTGCGGTCGCGCAGCCAGACGAGCGGGATCAGCGAAATGGCGCAGGCAGCCGCGACATACCAGGCGGGCGCAAGCGGATTACCTGTGCGCGCAACGATCCAGCTTGCCACAAGTGGCGAAAATCCGCCGAAGATCGAGGCGCTCACGACATAGGTAAGTGCAATGCCCGTGGCGCGCACTTCGCGCGGGAAGAGTTCGGGGATCATCACGAGCACCGGCACGACCTGACCCGCCACGAACACGGAGAGGAATGCGGAAACCGCGCAGAGCAGCGCGATGGAAGGCGCGGCGGAAAGCCATGCGAACGCTGGATATACGCTCAGCAGCAGCACGACGCGCGAGATCACCAGCACACGCTTGCGGGTGTAGCGGTCGGCGAGCTTGCCCACGAGCGGCGCGGCGACGAACAGCACGAGCGAACTGACCACGCCCGACGTGACCGCCGCCGTGGACGAAAGATGCAACACGCGCACGGCGTGGTTCGGCAGAAAAAACGCCGTGATGTAGATGGACACCGAACCACCCAGTTCCGCGAAAGTCCCGAGTATCGTGAGTTTCAGATGCGTGGTGAGCGCCGCCTTCAATGCGCCGCTATGCTTTGCGCCGTGCGCGGGTGCCGCGCTCAGCGTTTCTTCGAGGCGGCGGCGAATCAGCATGCCCACCGGCGCCGCCACGATGCCCACGAGGAACGGAAGGCGCCAGCCCCAGCTATCGACCGCCTCCCTGGGCAGCAGCACGTTCACGAGCGTGGCAACCGCCGCGCCGAGCGCGAGGCCGAGCGCGGTCGCCGCGAAGTTCCAGCTCGCGAAATACGCGCGCGTGTTGTCGCTCGCATATTCCACGAGCAGCGTGGTGCCGGGACCGAACTCGCCACCGGCAGCGAAGCCTTGAATCAGGCGCGCCGCGAGCACGATGAGCGGCGCGGCGATGCCCGCCACCGCGTACGTCGGCGCGCAGGCAATCAGCGCACAGCTCAGCGCCATCAACATGATGGTGAGCACCATGGCGCGCTTGCGCCCGGCGCGATCCGCATAGGCGCCGATGACGATGCCGCCCAGCGGACGCACCACGAAGCCCACGCCGAAGAGGCCAATGGACAGCAGGAACTGATTGACCGGCGAAGCGGAGGGAAAGAACAGCTTGCCGATCTGGATCGCGAAGAAGCTGTAGATCGTGAAATCGTAGTACTCGAGCGCCGTGCCTAGCGTGGTGGCGGCAATGACCTGGCCCTTCGAAAGGCCGGCTTTTCCCAGTGCAATTGAGGCCACGACGCTGCTCCTTCAAAAGGGAGTCGAGATGCGGGTTATCATATACGAGAAAAAATCATTTCTCGTATACGACAAAACCCGTAACCGGGAACCGTCCCTTCCATGGCAAAGAGCGCAGCACGAACTAACGCAACCGAGCACGCAACTGAGCAGCCGGCAACGGAGATCGATCACGCGGCCGTTGGCGCGCGTCTGCGCGAAGCGCGCAAGGCGCGTGAACTGACGTTGATGCAGCTATCGGCGTTGTCCGGCATCGCGGTCTCGACGATTTCGAAGGCAGAGCGCGGTGACATTGCGCTCACGTATGACAAATTCGCGGCGCTCGCCCACGCGCTGAACGTGGACTTCGACACGATATTCGGACGCAGGAAGCGCAAGGCGGCCGGCCCGATGAAGCCGTCGCTCACGCGCGCGGGCAAGCAGATGATTTACGACACGCCGAACTACGAGTACGGCATGATCGCCAACGACCTCACGGGCAAGCGCATGGTGCCGATGCGCGGACGCATCCACGCCCGCACGATGGACGCGTTTCCCGATTACATCCGCCACAGCGGCGAGGAGTTTCTGTTCCTGCTGGGCGGCGAACTGGAACTGCATTTTGAAAACGGCACTGTCTTCAAGCTCTCGCCTGGTGACAGCCTCTACTTCGACAGCGCCGTGGGACACGTGTATCTCAGCACGGGTGCCGAGGATGCCGAGGTGCTTGTCTGTTGCGTAGACAACGACTCACACCGACTGCCTGAAACGCTCTGAGCGGGTGTGACGCCGCCGCTTTTGAACAGCGGCGTCACGTCGCTCATCGGCCGAGCATCGGCAGCTTCAGGCCTGCTTCGCGCGCGGTCTGCTGCGCGAGTTCGTAGCCGGCGTCTGCGTGGCGCATCACGCCCGTGGCCGGATCGTTGTGCAGCACGCGGCCAAGACGCTCGTGAGCCGCCTGTGTGCCATCCGCCACGATCACCACGCCCGAGTGCTGCGAAAAGCCCATGCCCACGCCGCCGCCGTGATGCAGCGAGACCCACGACGCGCCGCCTGCCGTGTTCAGCAGTGCATTGAGCAGCGGCCAGTCGCTCACGGCGTCCGAACCGTCCTTCATCGATTCCGTTTCGCGGTTCGGGCTCGCCACCGAGCCGGTGTCGAGGTGGTCGCGACCGATCACGATCGGCGCCTTCAGTTCGCCGTTCTTGACCATTTCGTTGAACGCCTGACCCAGGCGATAGCGATCCTTCACGCCCACCCAGCAGATACGCGCCGGCAGCCCCTGGAACGCGATGCGCTCGCGCGCCATGTCGAGCCAGTTATGCAGGTGCGGATCGTCAGGGATCAATTCCTTGACCTTGGCGTCGGTCTTGTAGATGTCCTCAGGATCGCCCGAGAGCGCCACCCAGCGGAACGGGCCCTTGCCCTCGCAGAACAGCGGGCGGATATACGCCGGCACGAAGCCCGGGAAATCGAACGCGTTTTCCACGCCCATTTCCAGCGCCATCTGGCGGATGTTGTTGCCGTAGTCGAGCGTGGCCGCGCCGCGCTCCTGCAGCGTGAGCATCGCGCGCACCTGATGCGCCATCGATTCCTTCGCCGCCTTCACGATCGTTTCGGGCGCAACCTTCTGTGCCTCGCGCCACTGCTGAACCGTCCAGCCCTGCGGCAGATAGCCGTTGATCGGGTCGTGCGCGCTCGTCTGGTCCGTCACGCAGTCCGGCGTGATGCCGCGCTTCACGAACTCGGCGAATACGTCCGCGGCGTTGCCGAGCAGGCCCACCGACACCGGCTTGCCCGTGCGCTTCGCTTCCTCGACGATGGCGAGCGCCTCGTCGATGGTCTTCGCCTTGCGGTCCACGTAGCGCGTCTTCAGGCGGAAGTCGATGCGCGTTTCATCGCATTCCACCGCGATCATCGAGAAACCCGCCATCGTCGCCGCGAGCGGCTGCGCACCGCCCATGCCGCCAAGGCCGCCCGTGAGAATCCAGCGGCCCTTGGGGTCGCCGTTGAAGTGCTGGTTCGCGACCGAATAGAACGTCTCGTAGGTGCCCTGCACGATGCCCTGCGAGCCGATGTAGATCCAGCTGCCCGCCGTCATCTGGCCGTACATCATGAGGCCCTTGCGGTCCAGTTCGTGAAAGTGTTCCCACGTGGCCCAGTGCGGCACGAGGTTCGAGTTCGCCAGCAGCACGCGCGGCGCATCCGCATGCGTGCGGAACACGCCCACGGGCTTGCCCGACTGGATCAGCAGCGTTTCGTCTTCGTTCAGGTCCTTGAGCGAGGCGAGGATCTGGTCGAAGCACTCCCAGTTGCGCGCGGCGCGGCCAATGCCGCCGTACACCACGAGCGCATGCGGATGCTCGGCGACTTCGGGGTCCAGATTATTCTGGATCATCCGGTAGGCGGCTTCCGCAATCCAGGTCTTGCAGACCTTCTCTGCGCCGCGCGGCGCGCGGATCGTGCGGCTCGGGTCGAGGCGGGGGTCGGTGAAGTTCGGGTGGTTCATAACGTCTTCGTCTCGGATGTTATTCAGGAATGCTGTTTTATTTAGTCTCTGCCGCTTATTGCTCGGACTCGAATGCCAGCGGGCTATGCTTGGCAATCGCGCCGTTCTGCACGAGCTTCGCCATTGCGGCGATGTCCGGCGCGAAGTAACGGTCGAGGTCGTAATGCGGCACCTCGGCGCGCACCGACTGCATCACGTGCGCGAGCGCCGGGCTCGTGTGGTGCGGCGCGCGCAGGTCCACGCCCTGGGCTGCGGCGAGCAGTTCGATCGCGAGGATGTTGGCCGTGTTGTCGGCAATGTCGGCGAGCTTGCGCGCGGCGAACGTCGCCATCGAAACGTGGTCTTCCTGGTTCGCCGAAGTCGGCAGCGAATCGACCGAGGCCGGATGCGCGAGCGTCTTGTTTTCCGAAGCCAGTGCGGCGGCCGTGACGTGCGCGATCATGAAGCCCGAGTTCACGCCGCCGTCCTTCACGAGGAAAGGCGGCAGGCCCGAGAGCGTGGCGTCGATCAGCAGTGCGATGCGACGCTCCGCGAGCGCGCCGATTTCGGCGGCGGCCAGCGCGAGATTGTCGGCGGCGAAGGCCACCGGCTCCGCGTGGAAGTTGCCGCCGGAGAGCACTTCGTTCGTTTCCGGGAAGATCAGCGGATTGTCCGACACGGCGTTCGCCTCGATGAGCAGCACTTGCGCCGCGTGGCGCATCTGGTCGAGGCACGCGCCCATCACCTGCGGCTGGCAGCGCAGCGAATACGGGTCCTGGACCTTGCCGCAGTCGCGGTGCGAGAGATTGATCGCCGAGCCTTCGAGCAGCGTGCGATACGCCGCGGCCGCATCGATCTGACCGCGATGGCCGCGCAGTTCGTGAATGCGCGCGTCGAACGGCTTCACCGAACCTGCTGCTGCGTCCACGCAGAGCGCGCCCGAAACGAGCGCCGTGCGGTAAAGATCCTCGATCGCGAACATGTTGTAGATAGCGAGCGCCGTGGAAGCCTGCGTGCCGTTGAGCAGCGCGAGACCTTCCTTGGCCTGCAGCGCGAGGGGCTTCAGGCCGACGAGACGCAAGCCCTCCAGCGCGCTCATACGCTCGCCCTTCGCGAACACATCGCCCACGCCGAGCAGCACACACGACATATGTGCGAGCGGCGCGAGGTCGCCCGAGGCGCCCACCGAGCCCTTCACGGGAATCACGGGCAGCACGTCGGCGTTAAACAGCGTGATGAGCGCGTCCATGACTTCGCGGCGAATGCCCGAATGGCCACGGCCGAGGCTCGACAGCTTCAACGCCATCAAGAGGCGCACGACCGGAGGCGACATCGGCTCGCCCACGCCCACGGCGTGCGAAAGCACCAGATTGCGCTGCAGCAGTTCGAGCTGGTCACGCGGAATATGCGTGCTCGCCAGACGCCCGAAGCCCGTATTGATGCCATACGCGGGTTCGCCCTTCGCCGTGATTTCGGCAACGGCGCGCGCGCCTGCGTCGATGGCCGCGAAGCTGGCCGGATCGAGTTCGAGCTTCACGCCGCCGTTTTCATGGGCACGCGCGATCTGGCGCAGTTGGGGCAGGGTCAGATGGCCGGGAGTGAGTTTGATGTTCATTGCGGTGTCAAAGTTGTCTGGACAAGGTGGAATCAGATTACCGAACCGAGCTTGTCTATACAAGTTCAATCTGCTCCACGTATACCCGCATTCTTCGCTTCCTGACGCCTGAATTACGCCATCTTTCGATTACAGCACAGTGAAATCCCCAGGTGATAACACCGATTGCCGGCCTTTTCGACACATCGATAATTGTATAGACAACTTGCCGGGCCGACCTCCAGTACGTGACCGGGCACACGCCAACCATTCCTATCGGAGACTTCATGAAGAAACTTGCCTTGTGTGTCGCCCTCGCCCTTGCCGCCGGTGGAGCGTATGCGAAAGACTGGTCCACCATCCGCTTCGGCACCGACGCGAGCTACGCGCCGTTCGAATCCAAGGCGACGGATGGCAAGCTGGTCGGTTTCGACATCGACCTCGGCAACGAAATCTGCCGGCGCCTGAACGCCAAATGCGTGTGGGTCGAGCAGGACTTCGACGGCATGATTCCGGGTCTCAAGGCCAAAAAGTTCGATGGCGCGCTCTCCGCGCTCACGATCACCCCGCAGCGCGAGCAGCAGATCGCCTTCTCGGCCAAGCTCTTCAACACGCCGACGCGCCTAGTCGCGAAGAAGGATTCGCCGCTGCAGCCGACGATCGCTTCGCTGCAAGGCAAGACGGTGGGCGTCGAGCAGGGCTCGATTCAGGAGACCTACGCAAAGCAGAACTGGGCGCCCAAGGGCATCAACGTGATTCCCTACCAGAACCAGGACCAGGTCTATCTGGACCTGCAATCGGGACGACTCGACGCCGCGCTGCAAGACGAAGTGCAGGCCAATCTCGGCTTCCTGAAGACGCCTCGCGGGGCGGGCTTCGCGTTCGCGGGCGCGGAAATTCCCACCGGCGCCGCCGCTATCGGCCTGCGCAAGGAAGACGCCGACCTCAAGGCGAAGATCGACAAGACCATTGCCGACATGATCAAGGACGGCACGTACAAGAAGATCGAGTCGAAGTATTTCGACTTCGACGTGTACGGCGGCTAAGCGCCGCAGTCTTCTCCTGCAACAACAAAGGGGAGCGCTACTCCCCTGAACGAGGACATTCTTCCATGGTCTTTCAAGGCTTCGGCCCGCTGCTCCTCGCGGGCACGTGGGAAACCATCAAGCTCGCGGTGCTCTCGCTCGGCGCCGCGTTTGTGCTCGGGCTTGCGGGCGCTGCCGCGAAGCTCTCGCCCAACCGCGCGCTCGCGCGTATCGGCACGGCGTACACCACGCTCATTCGCGCGGTGCCCGACCTCGTGCTCATGCTGCTGCTCTTCTACAGCATCCAGATCTGGCTCAACGACGTGACCGACATGATGGGCATGGATCAGATCGACATTGACCCGTTCGTGGCCGGCGTCATCACGCTCGGCTTCATTTACGGCGCGTATTTCACCGAGACCTTCCGTGGCGCGTTTCTCGCCGTTCCGCGCGGACAGATCGAAGCGGGCTTCGCATACGGCATGAGTTCCACGCGCGTGTTCACGCGCATCCTGTTCCCGCAGATGATGCGCTTCGCGTTGCCCGGCATCGGCAATAACTGGCAGGTGCTCGTGAAGGCCACGGCGCTCGTTTCGATCATCGGCTTGGCCGATGTGGTGAAGGCCGCGCAGGACGCGGGCAAGGCCACCCAGGCGTTCTTCTTTTTCACGCTCGTGACCGGCGCGATCTATCTCGCCATCACCACGGTTTCCAATCTGGCATTGCACCGCCTCGAAAAGCGCTATTCGACCGGTGTGCGGAGGGCAGCGCTGTGATCGAACTGCTTCGTCAATACTGGCCCAATTATCTGTACAGCGACGGCTTCAACTCCAGCGGCCTCGTCATCACGCTCTGGCTGCTGGTTGTTTCGATCGTGGCGGGCTTCCTGCTTGCCGTGCCGCTCGCCATCGCGCGCGCGTCGCGCAACCGGTGGATCTCGCGGCCGGTGTGGGTCTACACCTACGTATTCCGCGGCACACCGCTCTACGTGCAGTTGCTGCTCTGCTACACCGGCCTCTACAGCCTGCACTTCGTGCATGCCAATCCGGTTCTTGGCGACTTCTTTCGCAGTGCCATGAATTGCACGCTGCTGGCGTTTGCATTGAACGAGTGCGCCTATGCCACCGAAATCTTCGCGGGCGCGATTCGCGAAACCTCGTACGGCGAGATCGAAGCAGCCCAGGCCTATGGCATGTCGAAGACGAAGGTCTACACGCGCATCATCCTGCCTTCCGCGTTGCGCCGCGCCCTGCCCTCGTACAGCAACGAGGTGATCCTCATGCTGCACGCGACGACGCTCGCGTTCACCGCGACCGTGCCCGACATCCTGAAGGTGGCGCGCGACGCGAATTCCGCCACCTATATGACGTTTCAGGCGTACGGCATCGCAGCGGCGCTTTATGCGTCGATCGTCTTCGCCCTGATCTGGGGTTTCCGTCGCCTCGAAACCCGTGTGCTGGCCTACCTGAAGCCGCAAGGCCACTAAAGAATTTCCCGCAGTCCTGATGGAGTAAACCGAATATGTACAAGCTGATTGTCGACGACCTGCACAAGAAGTTCGGCGAGAACGAGGTTTTGAAGGGCGTATCGCTCAAGGCAAAGGCTGGCGACGTGATCAGCCTGATCGGATCGAGCGGTTCGGGAAAGAGCACGTTTCTGCGCTGCATTAACTTTCTCGAATCGCCCTGCTCGGGACGCATCACGCTCAATGGCGAGGAAATCCGCACGAGCGCGGACCGCGGTGGCGCGCTGCGCGTGAGCGATCCGAAGCAGCTCCAGAAGATGCGCACGCGCCTTTCGATGGTGTTCCAGCATTTCAATCTCTGGGCGCACATGACCGTGCTGGAGAACATCATCGAGGCGCCGCTCAGCGTGCTTGGACTGAGCCGCAGCGAAGCCGAGGCACGCGCGCGCAAATACCTCGACAAGGTAGGCCTGGCTGCCGGTGTCGAGCACAAGTACCCGTCGCACCTTTCCGGCGGCCAGCAGCAGCGCGTGGCGATCGCCCGCGCGCTGGCAATGGAGCCCGAAGTGATGCTGTTCGACGAGCCCACCTCCGCGCTCGACCCCGAACTCGTGGGCGAAGTGCTCAAGGTCATGCAAAAGCTCGCGGAGGAAGGCCGCACGATGATCGTCGTCACGCACGAAATGGGCTTTGCGCGCAACGTTTCGAATCACGTCGTGTTTCTGCACAAGGGGAAGATCGAAGAGCAAGGCGACCCAAAGGAAGTGCTCAATGCGCCGCGCAGCGAGCGGCTGCAGCAGTTCCTGGCGGGGCGGCTGAAGTAAGGCGGCCCGCGGTTGGGCCTAAACTACCGGCATGCCGCCCACTTCAGATGAACGCATGTCGACTAGAGCAGCCCTCACCTCCGGCGCACTCACCGTCAACCACGCGCAGCCTGAACCGCCCGAGGCCGAACCCCTTCAGGACCCGGCTCTGCTGCGCCGCCTATTGCGCGCAAAAGACCGCATGGACGCCGCCTCCCACGAGGCGTGGCCCGTCAAGCGCCTGGCCGAGGTCAGCGGCATTTCCGAAGCGCATTTCGCGCGCTCCTTCAAGCGCGCCTTCGGCCTCCCGCCGCATCGTTATCTGCTCACACGGCGCATCGAGCAGGCCACCACCCTGCTGCGCGACACCGAACTCGACATCACGGATATCGCCTTCGCCACCGGCTGGGAGAGTCTTGGCACCTTTGGCCGCACCTTTCGCGACGTGACCGGCTCAAGTCCTAGCGCCATGCGCGTTCAGGCGCGGGCCAACCTGCCCGAAATCGACCGCGTACCCGCCTGCGTGCTCAAGGCCGCGCAGCGCCCCGATCTCACCACAGCAGTTTTGGAGAAGCGCCGGCGCGCGGGCAAAGCTAAAGTGCGGCCCTGAAGTGCGGTCCTGAAGTGTGGATATCAACCAGGGAGGTGTTATGAATCAGGGTATCAATGTGGTGGGGGTGTACGTCGACGACCAGGACGAGGCGCTCAGGTTCTACGTCGACAAGCTGGGATTTCGCGTGCATACCGATGTGCGCAACGGGACGTACCGCTGGCTCACGGTTCAGCACCCGGAGCAGCCCTCGTTCCAGCTCGGGCTCTTCCTGCCAGGGCCACCCGTTCACGATGAGGCCACCGCGCAAACGCTTCGGGCCATGGTCGCCAAAGGCGCCATGCCGCCCCTCGTGCTCGCCGTGGCGGACTGCCGCGCCAGCTACGAACGTCTGATGGCCTTGGGCGTGGAATTTACCCAGGAGCCCGTTGACCGCTACGGCAGCGTGGACGCTGGCTTTCGAGACCCTGCCGGCAATGGCTGGAAGATGATTCAGGCGCCGAAGCAGTCGTGACTAGGCATGCGCGGCACCGAAGGCGATGTCTTCGGCCGCGCTTTCGAAATGTTCCCGGCTTTCGGCGATTTCCTGATAGTCGATCTGGCCGTCGAGCATGACGTATTCGTGTATGCGCAAGCCCGCGCCCAAAACCACCCTGATATTGCGATCCGTCGCCGGAAACGCGGACTGCGGCTTGCCCTGCTGGGTAACCAGCAGAAGCTGGCTGCCCAGTCTGTCCTTCACGATTAGCGTCTGCGTGACTCGCGCGGTTTGCACGCGCGTGCGGTCGCCCACCAGGTCCAGATACGTTTCGCCGATGTTATTGAACATTGTTGCCTCCATTCCGGCGCTGCCAGCCGCCGACTTTCATCTACGTGACAAGTCAACTATAGTGCCGAAATAATCCCATCGCTCGCGACATCCTGTCGCAAACGATCGCTTAATGGAGCACATCGGTCTCCAGATCATTGACACGTTTGAGCTAGTCGAGTAGCGCGAACGGCGCGTGGCCGTCCATCCAGTCGTACTGGCTGGTCGGCGTCGCCCACGCCCAGTTCGACGGTGAGCGCGCTGCGGCGCTTTGGCTTGCGCGACCCGTCCCGCTGCATGGCACAGCGCTCGGTGCGCGATTCTGGGTGCTCGTCTCCTGGCTTTCCGCGATGATGTCTCTCATTTCAGTCCCGCTCCAAAGAAAAAATGGATCCGCATGCGGCTGCCGACGGTTTGGGCGGCACGGCATGCTTTTCAATGTGAGCGAACAATACGGCAATCGAGAGAAGCGCTTTTTGCTTCAAATGCCATTCTTTTATGTTCAGGCGCCACTGGGCGTTAACGCCTGGTCCGCCACGAAACGGCGATACGTCTCGCGGCGGCAGTTTGATGACAATTCAATGACTGATCGCGTGCCGGGAAGCCATGCACGGATAAGGGGCGATCAGGGCGTGGCGTCCCAGCCGTGTGATGCGAGGACCTTGTCGAGAAGAAAGCGCAGCGCGACGCGCTCGGCCTCGTTCAGCCCGTGGTAAAGGTCGCTGTCGCGCTTGTCCAACGTCGGGCCGATCTTCTTGAAAATCTTGCGGCCTTCGGCGGTGAGCGAAATGATGACGCTGCGCCCGTCCTTGTCGTTACCCGTGCGCGCGAGTATCTCCTTCGAAAGCATGGCTTCGACCGTGCGGCTCGCCTGGCTCTTGTCGAGGTTGGCGCGCCGCGAGATGTCCATCACGGTTTGCGGCCCGAATGTGCCGATCGCGGCGATGATGCTCGCCTCCGGATACGGCACACCCAGCTTGTCGCGCGACATCTCACTGCTCATACGATCGGCGATCTTGGTCAATGCCTTCAGCCGATAGGTCAACGAGGCGTCTGCGCCTGGCTCATTCGTGCTTGCCATATGCCCACTCTAGAATTGGATCCGGAAACCCGGGTATGTTGCCCTGATCCTGCCCGCGAGGTCAACTGTGGGGTAACAACGGCAAGCCCGGGGGCGGTCTGCTTCAACACGGTGCACGCAACGTGTGAATGCGCACGAGGCACCGTCAACGCCCATATGCATTTTCATCACTCGCTTTCATCCAGGCCGCTTATACTGCACGCGTTCCACGCGCGCGAAGATGGCCATGAGCAAACGAATGACTGTCCGGCAGTCGCCGGTGCACGGAAAAGGCGTCTACGCATTGCGCCCCCTGCGGGCGGGCGAGCGCATCTTCGAATACAAAGGCAAGATCATGAGCTGGCGCAGCGCGGCGAGGCGCTATCGTCTGCGTGAAGACGGCGCGCATACGTTTCTCTTCGGCCTTTCCGATGGCCGCGTGATAGACGGCGGCCAGGGCGGCAACTGGGCGCGCTGGCTCAATCACGCGTGCCAGGCAAACTGCGAAACCGTCGAAATAGACGGCCACGTATTCATCGACGCGTGCCGCGACATCCTGCCAGGCGAAGAGCTATTCATCGATTACGCGCTCCAGTTGCCCGACGACGCCTGCGAAGACAATGTGCGCGAATACACCTGCCGCTGCGGCGCGCCTGCGTGCCGTGGAACGATGCTCGCCGGCGCCAGTGTCAGCGCGGACGCCGGCGCAAGCAGCATCGTCAGCGTTGCCAGCCTGCTTTAGGCAGTTTCAGGCTGCGCCTCGTTCAGAACCGGTGCCGCATGCCGACCGCAACGACCGTCTGCCGATTCGTCGACGACGGCGACTGCCCGCTGATATCCGCCCCCAGACCCGATCCGTCCGCGCTGATGTGCTGGTAGCTCGCCTGCGCATAGACGTCGGTGCGCTTCGAAAGGAAGTAGTCGGCCTGCACCGACACCTCGTGCCAGCGCGGATGATGCTCGCCGCCTGAACTCGACAGCGCGCCCTGCGTGTAGGTGTACGCGCCGTTCAGGCTGAATTGCGGCGTGAACATGTAGCTCGCGTTCGCCTCGTAGTTGCTGAAGCTCGCGCCCTGCCCGTTCTGCACGAGGCCGAGGCTGTTCGCGCCATTGATCGTGTCGAGGCCGCCCAGTTGCGTGCGGGTCCACACAAAGCCGAAGCGCGCATTGCGCGTGACGTAGTTCACACCCGCGCCATAAGTGCGCTGCTGAGCCGCGATGAACGTGCGGTCGGTGAGCGTGAGCGCGCCGTTAGTGTTGCTGCTGCCGCCGTTGTTCGCTTGCAGGTAGCCCGCGCCGAACTCGAATCCGCCGAAATCGTACGACGCGCCGAAACTATAGAGGCGGTTGTCGTCGAAGCCGCCCGCTTCGTTCGAGAACCCGTAGAGCGCGCCGAATTTCGCGCCGCCATAGTTTGCGCTCGCATACTTGACCGCGTTGTTCACACGAAACGAGTTGTTGAGGTTGTCGTTGTCGTACGGGTGAGCCGAGAGATTGTTGCCGCCCGGATGACGCCCCGTGAAGCTGAGCGGCGCGAGATAGTCGACCACGGAGTCATATTGACGGCCCAGCGTGAGCACGCCGTAGCGATTGTTTTCGAGGCCTGCATAGGCCTGGTAGCCGAACATGCGGCCGCCCTGGCGCAGCGTGCCGTTCGTCACGCTGAAGCCGCTCTCCAGGCGAAAGATGGCGTGCGTGCCGCCGCCCAGGTCCTCGCTGCCGGTCAAACCCCAGTGACTGCCCGTGACGTTGCCGCTGCCAGCCGCGAAGAGGCTATGGCCGCCGGCGTTGCTGTTGTACGAGAGGCCGGCGTCGATCACACCGTAAAGCGTCACACTGCTTTGTGCGTGGGCCCCGCATGCATAGGCCGCGGCGAGGGCTGCCGCAACGAGCGTCTTTTTCATTGTTTTTCCTTCGAGTTGTCACGAGTTTTGCGTGTAGCGATGGCCGCGCAGCGCGCGACCCGGCCCCGCATTCGCGTGGTGCGAATGCGGTCCGGCGTCGTGAAGACGCGCGCCGAAACGGCGGATTGAACGGGCTGGCTGGGCCGCGCTAGTGGCGGCTGGCGATGCCCTGCTGACCGGCGAGACCGTCGATCAGAACCTGAAGCTGTCCGCGCGAGCATGGCTCGATGCGTGCGCGGACGCTGAACACTTCGGCGAGGCTATCGGCAGTGACGACCTCGGCCGGAACGCCCTGGCGCGCAATGCGCCCTCGATGCAGCAGCATCGCGCGGTCGCAGGAACGAACGGCCGCGTTGATGTCGTGCAGCACGACCACCGTGACGATCGCGCGCTCGCGAGTCACGTCGCGCAGCACCTGCATCACCTGGAACTGGTGATTGAGGTCGAGCGCGGAGCACGGCTCGTCGAGCAGCAGCACCTGCGGATCGCGCACCAGCGCCTGGGCGATGCCCACCAACTGGCGCTGCCCGCCCGAAAGCTCGTCGAGGGAGCGGCCAGCGAGCGCAGCGATGCCAAGCCGCTCGAGCACCGCATGCGCGTGGGCGATTTGCGCTGCGGACGAACCGCGCGACCCGCCAAAGTGCGATGCCGGAGCGCGCCCCGCGCGCGTGGCCACCACGACCGACTCAAGCACCGCGAGACGCACGCCAGCCGGCAACGCCTGCGGCAGATAGACCACGCTGTGCGAGCGAGCGCCCGCGGCTGTCAGCGTGAGCGGTGCGTCATCGAGCGTGAGCGAGCCGCTGCGCGGCGCGTTCAGGCCCGCCAGCGTGCGCAGCAAAGTGGATTTGCCGCTGCCGTTCGGCCCGAGCAGCGCCGTGATCTCGCCGCGCGCGAGCGGCCCGGCGCTCAATTCGCTCAGCACCTCGCGCTTGCCGTAGCGCACCGAAAGCGCGTGAATCGACAGTCCGCTCATTGCGACATCCCCTGCGAGCGCACGACGATGCCGAGAAAGAGCGGAATGCCCACGAGCGCCGTGACGATCCCCACGGGAATGAGCACGCCCGGCACAAGCAGCTTCGAGGCAATGGAGGCGAGCGAAAGCATCAGCGCGCCGAGCAGCAGGCTGCCCGGCAGATAGAAGCGATGATCCTCGCCGAACAGCGTGCGCGCGATATGCGGCGCGATCAGCCCGACAAAACCAATAGTGCCGACGAACGACACGGCGAGCGCCGACAGCGCCGACACGCGCAACAGCGTGCCAAGCCGCAGCCGCCGCACGTCGATGCCGAAGCTCGCCGCGCGCTCTTCGCCCAGGCGCAGCGCGGTGAGCGTCCACGCGTTGCGCATCGAGAACGGCACGGCGAGCGCGAGCGCCGCCGTGAGCACGCCGATCTTCGGCCAGTCGGCTCGTGCGAGCGAACCGAGCGTCCAGAACACGAGGCCTTGCAGCGCGTCGGCGGAGGCGATGAACTGCATCAACTCGACCAGCGCATGAAACGAGAACACGAGCGCGATGCCCATCAGCACGACGCCCGCCGTGCTCATGCCGCGCCAGCGCGCGACGAAATCGAGCAGCAGCGCCGAAGCAAACGCGAACACGAACGCGTTGGCCGAAACGATCCACGTTTGCGCAACGCCCGGAATCGCCACATCGAGCACGATGGCGAGCGACGCGCCGAACGCCGCCGCCGCCGAAACGCCCAGCGTATAGGGGCTCGCGAGCGGATTGTTGAGGATCGTCTGCATTTCCGCGCCCGAAATGCCGAGCGAGGCGCCGACCACGAGCGCCATGACCGCATACGGCAGGCGGATCTGCCAGACGATCACGCTATTGGCGGGGTCCGCCGAGGCGGGCAGGAAGATCGTGCGCAGCAAGGTCGCGATGGGCAGGCCCGAAGGGCCGGAGCTGAGGTCGAACAGCAGCGAGGCGACGATCAGCGCGGCGACCGCTGCGAGGCACAGCACGCGGCGGCGCGTGAGACGCGCGTAGGCGTGCATCTGTGCCTTTGCGTCGTGCGCATCGGGAATCGCGTCGAGCGGCCGCGCGGCCTCTGCGGCGAAGCGCATACCGTTCATCGCGCGGCCTGCTGCGCTTGCACCGCAGGCAACGGCGCGTCGACCCATTGCGTGCCCGTATCGGAAATCGCGAGGAAGTGGCGATACAGCTCGCGCTCGGTCGCGTGCACATCGAGCGCGCTGAACTGCTGCGGATAGAACCACTTCGCGAACGCCTCGATCGCGACGATGTTGTACGGCGAGTCGTAATAGTTGTGCGAGATGCCGTGCACGCGGCCATCGTGAATCGCCTTGATGGCATTGAAGCCGGGGCGCGCGGCCAGTTGCGCGAGGCTCGCATCGGCGTCGTGCTCGCTCGTGAGCGCGCCCACGCGCAGCGAAGCGAGGCCAGGCTTCGTGCGGCTGCCCGTCGCGATATACACATCGGGCTGCGCCGCGATCACCTGCTCCATGCTGATGTCGCCGAGCACGCCGGGCAAGAGGCCCGCCGCGATGTTGCGCCCGCCCGCGGCATCCACGAACTCGCCGAAGTTGCCCTTGCCCGCCGTGTGGCAGCAGCCCGCGTCCCACACGCCCGCCAGCATGTCCACGAACACCTTCGGGCGCTGCGACTCGGGAATCGCATTCACCACTTGCTGTACGCGCGCGAGATGCTGCTGATAGAACTGGATATAGGCATCGGCTTCCTTCTCGCGGTGCAGGACCTCGCCAAGCAGCTTGATGCTCGGCAGCGTGTTCTGCATGGGATGCACGCGAAAGTCGATGAACACCACGGTCGTGCCGGTCGCTTCGAGCTGCTTGACGAGCGCGTTGTAACGGCTCGGGCCGTGGCCCGCCACGCTGAAGATCGCCACATCGGGCTTGAGCGCGAGCGCCTTCTCGTCGCTGATGCTGTCCTCGGTCGCCTTGCCAATGAGCGGGATCTGGCGAATTTCGGGGAAGCGCTGCGCGTAGGCCTCGTAAGTCTGCGGGTCCATCGTCGGCAAGTCGCCCTGCCAGCCCACGATGCGCGCGAGCGGCTTCTGACCCTCGAGGAGCGCGACCGCTGAAAGCAGACGGCTCTCGCCAAGCAGAATGCGATGGGGCTCGGCCGGCACCTTGACCGTGCGGCCTGCGAGATCGGTCACGACGAGCGGCATTTGGGCCGTCTGCGTCACCGCCGGCGTGGCGGCCTGGGCGGCGGTGCTGCCGCTCAACGCAACAAAAGCCGAAGTTGCGGCCAGGACGGCGCCCCGCAGCACCACGCTGGCAAGGCCAGGAATCAATCGAAAGGTCAACATGATATATTCTGTAAATGCGAACGATTGCTATTTGCGAGCGAAACTTTAACGGCCGTTTGTAATGGCGATGTGTTGAAACCGGCCGTTTTGTAATGGAATGTGTTGGCGCGGCGTACGTCCCGCGGCAGCAAGAGAAAAAGATGGATCACATACTGGTCGTCGACGACGACGCCAACATCCGGCAACTGCTGCGCGACTACCTGCGCGAGATGGGCTACCAGGCGAGCGCCGCCACCAACGGCGCGCAGATGAAGCAGATACTCGGCACCGCCCAGGTCGACCTGATCGTGCTCGACCTCATGCTCGACGGCGAAGACGGACTCGACCTCACGCGCGAGCTGCGCCGGGCCCACGACACGCCCGTCATCATTCTTTCCGCGCGCGGCGGGTTGCTCGACCGCATCCTTGGCCTCGAAATGGGCGCCGACGACTATCTGCCCAAGCCTTTCGATCCGCGCGAGCTGCTCGCCAAGATCAAGGTGGTCCTGCGCCGCACGCGCGCGGTGCCGGGCACGCGCCCCGCCGACGCGAACGCGTTCATCACCTTCGCGGGCTGGCGCCTCGACACGCGCATGAAGCAGATGCGCTCGCCCGACGGCGTGGTCGTCTCGCTCGGCGGCTCGGACTACCGTACGCTGCGCACCCTGCTCGACCACCCGAACCGCCCGCTCTCGCGCGAATTTCTGCTCGACCAGGTGTTCAGCAAGAGCATGACGCCGCTCGACCGCGCCATCGACGTATGCGTGAGCCGGCTGCGGCAGCAGCTCAAGGATTCGGCGCGCGAGGCCACGCTCATTCGCACCGTGCGCAACGAGGGCTATATGCTCGTGGCCGACGTCGGGTACGAAGCGTGAGGCGGTTCGCTCATTGCGCATCGAGGTTGCGCCTTTGGCCGCTTTGGCCAGACACGCTCTTCGGGCGCCTCGTCGTGATTCTCGCGGCGGGCATGTTCGCGGGGCAGTTGCTGACCAGCACGATCTGGTTCGAAACGCACGACAACCGCACGCTCGAAATTCCAGCGCGCCTGTTCGGCAGCCGTCTCGCCGATACGGTGCGCCTCATCCAGCGCGCGCCCGATCCCGCGACGCGCGAGGCGATCGTCGGCACACTCAGCGATGACCGTTATCGCCTTCAGTGGGTGCAAGGCGCACCGCTGCCGGTGCCCGCAACGCTTTCGCTCGCGCAGCGCGCCACCGCAGGGCTGATCGAGGGCGTGATCCGCAAGCGCCTTTCCGAGCCCATCGACGTGCATCTCATCGACGCGCAGGTGCGCGACGGCGCGCGTCGCGAAGGCGGCGTGCTGAGTCTGTTCGACTCGCGCATGCCCACCGGCGACTTTCATGTGCAACTCGAGGTGCCGGGTCAAGGCTGGCTCGATATCCACGCGAACGAAGGCCAGGCGGGCATGCATACCGAGCGCGGCGCGCTCGTGATGGATTACCTGCTGCGCATCTATCTGCTGCGCTTCGCCGCCGTGTGCCTGATCGCGATGGTGGCGGTGCGCTTCGCGCTTGCGCCATTGCGCCGCTTCGCCTCGGCGGCCGAAGCGCTCGGGCGCAACATTTACCGCGCGCCGCTCGCCGAGGCGGGGCCGCGCGAAGTGCGCAATGCGGCGCACTCGTTCAACGCGATGCAGCAGCAGTTGATCGACAGCTTTGCTGCGCGCACGCGCTTTCTGAGCGCGGTCTCGCACGACTTGCGCTCGCCGCTCACGCGGCTGCGTTTGCGGGTGGAAATGCTGCCGGACCCGGCTTCGCGCGAGCGTCTGCGCGGCGACCTCGACGACATGGAAGGCATGGTGCGCGCCACGCTCGACGCCGTGCAGGGCGTCGAGATCACCGAACCACGCCAGCGCATCGACCTCGTTTCGATGCTCGAGGGCCTGGCGGGCGATGCATGCGAACAGGGCCATCGTGTGAGCGTGACGGGCAGCGTGCGCGCGCCCATTCCGGGCTTTGCGCGCAACCTCAAACGCTGCCTGCAGAATCTTTTCGACAACGCGATCCGCTATGGCGGCGAGGCGAGCGTCACCGTGAGCGACGTTGAAGATGCCGTGCGCGTGGTGATCAGCGACAACGGCCCCGGCATCGCCGAGCCCGCGCTGCTCGAACGCGTGTTCGAGCCTTATTTCCGCATCGATTCGCATCGCAGCGATGCGCCTGGCGGCACGGGGTTGGGGCTCACGATTGCGCGCAGCGTGGCGGCCGCGCATGGCGGCACGCTCGTGCTGCGCAATCGGGTGGTGGATGGGCGAATCGTTGGGCTCGATGCTCAGCTGGACTTGCCCAGAGGCGTTTGATCGGTCCCGTACTGCCATGCCTGAAGCACCGTGGGATCGATGTAGCCCGGCACGGCAGCAGAAAGCGATTGCTTCAACTCACGGCTTCCCGCATCCGCCAGCACCTCGCTTTCGCCCGCTTCGAGTGCGTCGTACGCCTGGCGAACGACATCGACGGGACTGATTTTCGGCACGTCGAAATCCTTGGTGAGATCGGTATCCACGAAGCCGACATGCACGCCGACCACGCCGACATTGCGCGCCCTGAAATGCAGCCTGATGTTGTTCGTATAGCTCCACGCCGCCGCCTTCGAGGCGGAATACGGCGCGATGAACGGTACGGTTCGCCACGAGACATCGGAGAGCACGTTGATCACACCGCCGTTTCCATCACTGGGCAGCACGGATTCGAACGCGCGAGTCGTGCGAATGACGCCATAAAAGTTCGTTTCGAAAATGCGCCGGGCCTGTTCTTCCGCCTCTGCCAAAAGCGGTGACTCGAGGATTTCCGCGATCCCCGCGTTGTTCACGAGCAGCGTCACGTCCGACGCGATCTTCGCCGCCGCCGTGACGGAAGCAGGATCGGTCACGTCGAGCTTGACGGGAATGATGCCGGGCTCGCTAAAGCCTGTCGGGTTGCGCACCCCTGCGTAGACCTTGGCGGCCCCGCGCGCGAGCGCCTCGCGTGCAAAGGCCAGACCGAGGCCGCGGCTTGCGCCCGTGACGAACACAACGGAATTCTTGATCTTCATTTTGAATTTCCTTAATGAGCACTGGAAAGTAAGTAGATAGTCGTTTGGATCAGGACTGGAAAAGCTCGCGGTTGGCGCGAACGAACGCCTCGACAGTCAGCGGCGCCTTCCCGGTGACTTGCTTGATGACGCTGTCGACCCCTTTGAACACGCCGTTCTGGTAATCGAGCGCGACCTCAATGAAGTGCTGGATCGCAAACTCGGGCAAGTCGTACTTCTGCAAATGCTCCCGATATTCATCGAGCGTGCCCGGGCGATAGACGATCTTCCGGTCGATGACCTTGCCGATTTCATCGGCAATGCCGTGGTGGTCGAGTTCGACGGGACCGCAAAGCTCATAGGTCTTGCCAATATGCCCCGACGGCTGCGCGAGCACCGTGGCGATGAAGCGGGCCTGGTCAACGGCGGCGATCGGCGCATGGCGCCCCGCGCCGTAAGGCAGCGTGATCTGCCCTTCCTTGACGATCGTGTCGCGCACCCAAGGGAAGATCAGCCATTCGGAAAAGAAAGTCGGGCGAATATGAATGGTCGGTACACCTGACCAGTCGAGCACGCGCTCCGCGATCCAGTGATCGCGCGCTGCGTGGCTCTTCGCCTGTTCGCGCGCGGAAATCTGCGACATTTCCACGACGACTTCGAGACCGGCCCGGCGGGCGGCGTCTGCGAAATACGCGGTGCCCTGAATGAACCCGGGCCGCACGGGATAGCACAGATAAGCGCCCGTCACGCCCGAGGTAGCGCGAATCAGGTCGTCGTGATCGAGCAGATCGCCGACCACGACTTCGGCGCCCGCGGCTCGCAGCGCGGCACTGCGCGCGTCTTCCCGATGGACCATCGCGCGCACCGCGTGTCCGGCTTCGAGCAGGTTATCGACCACGTGCACGCCGGTTTTGCCCGTCGCGCCAGTAATCAGGAATTTACGCTGTTGCATGAGGAGTTCTCCTTTTAAAGTGCATATGCACATAATGACGCGAACTGGATCGCCAGTCTCTGACGACAGCTTTCGTTCAAAGCGATTCGATGTGTTGCCTGACGTCTTCCAGCAGCGACGCGGAAGCGTCCTGGTCGGGGATGATGCGCGCCATGGTCAGCGCGCCGATCATGGCCGAGAGCGCGAACACGGCCTGCGAGCGCTCCGCTTCTTCCTCCGGCGTAGCCATGCGCTTTGCCAGCATGTCCACGAGCGCGTAGAAGCCGCGCGACGCCGCCGCGCGCGTCGCGTCGTCCGCACGTGCCAGTTCGCTGCCCATGCCGGCCAGCGGGCAGCCGTTCGCGCGCGCATCGCGATGGCCGGTGGACATGTACGCGTCCACCACTGCCCGGAACGCGTCCCCGTCCGCTGCCCCATCAGCGGCCGCGGCGAGGTTTTCGACGATACCGGCAAGGCCCGCTTCGCAGGCTTCGGCGACCAGCTGATCTTTCGACTCGAAATGGCGATAAAAGCCGCCATGCGAAAGCCCCGCGGCGGCCATCACGTCGGCGAGGCCCGTTGCGTGGATGCCGTTCGCCCTGAATGCCCCGGCCGCGACTTCCACGATGCGCTCGCGCGTTTGCGCCGTTTCGACCTTCGACTTCCTCATGATGACCGTGCTCCGTGCTTCGATGTGGTTTAGATGGTAGTCATCATCTAAATGGATGTCAAGGCGCGCTTCGGAACTTCGCGGATGCCGGCCCTGCCAGGTGTGGTGATCGGCAAACGAAACCTGATCTGTTGCAAACAAAGTTGTTCTTACGATTCTTCGCAAATAAAACTGTCCTGAAAAATCGGCCTCGCCGTTGGACTCCTTACGCCATAGGGGTTTGCAGGCAACTCCCTCCCTTGGCCAAACGTCCTCTCGCTGCATTGTAAAAATTACCAGAGGCCGCCCTTGAGTCACTGCCAAACGCTAGACGCAAACGTCCTCCCTTAAAAATCAGACACTTAGCCAAAATCCTTGCAAATAAACTTGGTCCGAGAATTTCGCCTCGCAAACAAACCCGGTCTGCAGAAAACGAGCCTAGTTAATTGTTTTATAAATGGTTTTCCAAGAAAATCCGGAGATGACAATCGCAGGTAGCTCGACTGTTTGACCAACCTGCAGCCCGAAGCTCTGCCTCAGTTCGAGCCGAGTCAGGGTCGTCGGCGAGTTCCGAGGACGATAGTCGGCTTTAGCTTACGGCTCATTCTTGCGAATGCCGGTTGTCCTGTTAGTCCTTTCGCGTGGCGAGTTCAGTGGGAGGAGCGATGGACTCGTTCGACGATGAATACGAGTGCTTCACTTGCAAGCGAAGATTCCGCGTCTCTGTGTTCTCTATCTCCAGAGAGTGGGAGCGTGTCGATTACCGCGGAGAAATGCCCTCGGTCGAAATTGTGGGCAGCTACGGTCTCGAATGCTACTGCAGCCAAGCCTGCGCTGCGGCCCGGCGTCACCTCGTGATGGTTAAGGAAGGTGTCCCAATTCGCTGCCCTGGCATCGGGCCCCTCGAACTCTGCGCAAAGTGTCGTGCGCCCGTGGAAATGGACGAGTTCCATCTCACTTACGTAGAGAGCCACGAAGTGCACGTGAGCGGCTTCATTCGGAGAACCGTGGACATAGACTACTTGGCAGTCCTCTGTCGCAAATGTCGGCCTCCGACATCTGATGAGTGCCGCGATTGTTTTGCGGATGCGGAATTGGCGAATGGCGAATTTGTCAAGGCGGATGATGCGGAACTTCCGCAGCCTGTATGAAGTTCGCGTTCGAGAGTGGAATTAGAGTCGGCGCCAGCGGGAGCCCAGTTCGCGGATCGCGCGGACCCCTCCAAAAAAACAGCCCCAAATAGTCAATTCAGTGCCTCGAGGGGAGTTCTGGCAGATCGCTCTGGTGACGGGTGGCGAGGAGCGATCTTCTTAGCTTCGACTGCCGCTGGTCACCTGCGTAGGGACGAAGTTGCGCGAGCGCAGGAGCTTTGCGTTGAAGGTGTCGCGTGCCCCTCTCCGCAAGTCGCCCTTCACTTTCAACGCCCCATTGGTAAGGAGCGACTATCCGAACGGCGTGGACGTCGCGCTCAAGGCACGACCGCACCATCTACTACGGAGTTTTCATATCCGGAGGCCGGAAAGCTCGAGCAAGACTGACTAGATGGCAACCCTTCTTGCCATCGCCCACATTGACCTTCCCCGCAGAAGTAAGCGAACTCGAAAAGCGGAGGCCGGCGATTGTGGGTTTTGATGCCAGCGAATGGATAGCTACACCTGATAACGTTCATCACGGATTCGCCATTGGTAGACGTGGTACGTTGTCCAACGCGCATCCGACGTCGACCTGCCAGTCAAAGAGAGAAGCTTCTCTGGGGTAGGCCTTCCAATGAGTTCGGCAGTTAGCTTGGGCGATATAGACGCTTTCGCTGACTGATGGTGCTGAAACAACGAATTGTGTGTCCGCACGTAAGTCGTGTGAAACGCGGATATCCTGATACGGGTACAAGAAAGAGGCTCAGGATGTACCTGAGCCGAGATTCAGGGCGCGTATCCAGATCCAGCAACAGGCTATGTGCGCCGTGTTATGCGCCGTTCGCGGCCGCCTGTTCGTCACGCGCATATCGCGTCGGCGGCCGGCCAACGTGTCGGGTGAAGGCCACGCTGAAGGTGCTGGCGGAGCTATAGCCGACGCGCTCCGCGATCTCCGCGACCCGCCCTTCGTTACGGCGCAGCAGATCCTTCGCGAGCGCCATGCGCCAGGTGAGCAGATATTCCATCGGCGCGACGCCGAGCGCACGGCTGAAGCGCTCGAAGAAGGTCGAGCGCGAAAGCGCGGCCTCCTTCGCTAACTCGGCGACCGTCCACGAATGCGCCGGGAGGGCGTGCATCCCGCGGATCGCGGCCGCGAGGCGGCAGTCGGCGAGCCCGCTTACGAGACCCGGTGACGCGTTCGTCCCTCCTGCCGTGGAACGCAGCGCCTCGATGAGCAGCACTTCCAGCAACCGTGAGAGCACGACTTCGCGCGCGGGCCGCTGCTCGCGGGATTCCTCCCGCACGAGTTGCACGAGCGTGGCCAGCCGCTGTTCGCCGCGCACATGGACGAGTTGCGGCAGCAGCGAAACCAGCAGCGGTGCATCCGGCGAACCGAAGCTGCAATGACCCGCCATCATTCGCGCGTCGACCGGATTGCCGAGGGGACCGATTCTGAATTCACCGTTGCCCAACGCGACGGGCGCCGGCGTTTCCATGCCCGGCGGCGGCTCGAGGCTGGACATCGCGACGCCGTATGCCGCGGGAATCAGGACGAAGTCACCCGACAGGAGTTTGATGGGTTCGTGTCCGTCGATTGCGATGCGGCACCCGCCCTCGAGGATCACGCAATAGAACGGCTGCCCGGCATTCGAACGACCGGTGCGCCAGGGGCTCGCGCAGTGGACGAGTTTCGAGAACCGGGCACCCGGCTGAAGCAGCATCACCACGTCGGCCAACGGATCGATCATCGCCGGACTCTCGCGAACGATATTCGGATTATTGATTGTAGCAAGTACGGCCCTTGGCACCTATCGTAGGAGATCACACGAACCACTGCATAGGATCGCCCATGCAAACCGTCCTGATCACCGGCTGCTCTTCCGGTTTCGGCCTCGAGATCGCCCGCTACTTTCTGGCCCGCGACTGGCAGGTCGTCGCCACGATGCGCACGCCGCGCGCCGACGTACTGCCGCCGTCGGAACGCCTGCGCGTACTGGCGCTCGACGTCACGAATCCGGAGAGCGTTCGCCAGGCGGTCGAGCTCGCCGGCCCGATCGACGTCCTCGTGAACAACGCGGGCTTCGGCGCGGCTTCCCCGGCCGAACTCGTGCCGCTCGCGACGGTGCGCGAGCTCTTCGAAACCAACACCTTCGGCACGATCGCATTGACGCAGGCGGTGTTGCCCCAGTTCCGGCAGCGCAAGGCCGGTGTCGTCGTGAACGTCACGTCGAGCGTGACGTTGAAGGCACTCCCCCTGCTCGCCGCGTACCGTGCGAGCAAGGTGGCCGTGAACGCCTTCACCGAGTCGATGGCGCTGGAACTCGCGCAGTTCGGCATCCGGGCACACCTGGTGCTGCCGGGCCGCGCGCCCGACACCCGCTTCGGCGAGAACGCGCGCGACCACATACATGGCTTTGACCACGAGGCCTATGCCGATCTCGCCAGGGCGGTCGTCGCGCGGCTGGAGGATACGTCTTCCCCGATTACCCACGCACAGGACGTCGCCGAAGCCGTGTGGCGCGCGGCGACCGACCCGTCATCGCCGATGCATATCCCGGCCGGCGCCGACGCCGAAGCCTGGGCGGCCGAGGTCCGCTGATTGACTTTCAGGGCCACGCTATGACGCAATACAACTGGGAGACTGCCATGCAGGACAAACTTATCGCTCTGGTCACCGGGGCAAACCAGGGAATCGGCCTTCAGATTGCCAAGGATCTCGTGACTCACGGATTCACCGTGCTGCTCGGCTCGCGCAATCTCGAGCGCGGCGAGGCTGCGGCGACGGAGGTGGGGCCGCACGCACGCGCGCTTCAGCTCGACGTGACGGATCAGGCTTCGATCGACGCTGCGGCGGAGCGCATTCGCAATGAGTTCGGTCGTCTCGATGTGCTCATCAACAACGCGGCGATCTCGAATACGAACAGACAGCCCGGCCAGTCCGTCGAGGCGTACGCGAGGACGACCCGTCCGAGCAACGTGCCCCTCGCCGAAATGCGCGCAGTGTGGGACACCAACGTATTTGGCGTCCTCGCCGTTTACCAGGCAATGCTGCCGCTCCTGCGCGAGGCGCCGGCGGCCCGCATCGTCAACGTGTCGAGCGGCGTTGGGTCGCTGACGACGAATTCGGACCCGGCTTTCGCCTACCGCGCGATTTTCGGCCCCGTCTACCCGGCATCCAAGACGGCGCTCAACGCGTTGACAGTCGCCATGGCAATCGAGCTGGAGCCTGAGGGTATCAAAGTCAACGCCGTTTCTCCGGGCTATACCAGCACGAACCTCAACGGCTATGCCGGCACGGAGACTGTCGAGGAAGGCGCACGCGAGGCGGTGCGCGTTGCGCTGCTGGGCCCGGACAGCCCGACAGGGAATTTCACGCGCTGGGAAAACAAACCAATCCCATGGTGATGTAGTTCGAGCGAGCGATCGCTTCGGGCGACGGATAGCGCCGGGACGAATGCGTTCGCCCAAATGACCGGCAGTCGCACCTCGACTACGGCTGGGCGCATCGGGCAGCGATCGGCCGGGCGCCGTCGGTCGGGCTGTAGTGCAAATTACGAGCGCGAGCGAAAAACGGCGTGTTCAGGATTGCACCGTCATGCTGAAAGAACTGCCTTCCAAACAGCGGGCGCAGTGGCATCTTCATCTTTGAGGCGCAACCGTGCGAGATTGAACTGGCCTTTGCGAATGCGATGCATCAACTCGACGCCCGATATCGTAATGGCCGCATTTCTGAAGCGTTTGAAGCCGAGCACTGCATTGACCCGGGACTTGATGTTGCGATGATCCGGCTCGATCAAATTGTTCAAATACCTGGACGATCGCAACGTTGTGTCCGCGGGCAGAAACTGCTCCGCCTTCATTTCGCGCACCGCGCGGTGAGACGCAGATACCAACGCACACACAGGACGATGACTTAGCGCTCAAAGTGGCGGCCGGTGAACAGGCTGTCGATGTCTCCCAGCTTACTCATAGCCTGCTCGCGCTCGTCAAAACCCGAGCTTAACCTACCGGTGGCTCGATTTACACCGGAGCCACATCAACGCGTTTTCGTCGATTCCAGCAGCCATTGCGCGAGCCGCTGCGCGCCGTCCGGCATTTCGGCGCCGGCGCGCCAGCACAGGTAGTAGTGTCGTCCGTCGTCGAGTTCGTGATCGAAGAGCTTGCGCAACGCACCTGACGCGAGCTCGCGGGAGACAAGCGGCGCGCGCATGAGCGCCGCGCCCAGATCGGCGAGCGTGGCGCTCAAGGTCAGCTGGCCGTCTTCGAAGAGCGGCCCCTCGGTGCGCGCAATGTGGCGCACACCCATGCTTTGCAGCCAGTTCGCCCACGTACTGCGGTCCTCATCGTGTACGAGCGGCACGCCCGCAAGATCCGCAGGCTTGCGCAGCGGCCCGTAGCGCTTCAAAAAGCGCGGCGTGCATACGGGCACGACCGCGCCGGACATGAGCGGCGTGCTCGTATAGCCGGTCCAGTCGCCGGTGCCGAACCGGATCGACAAATCGGCGGCGTCGCTGCGGTAGTTGCGGTGATTCGCGTAGAGCACCGTCACGTCCACATCGTCATTGGCCCCCAGAAAGTCGTGCAGCCGGGGAATGAACCAGCCCATGCCAAAGAGCGGAATCAGACTGATTGTGATCTGGCGCCGCGACGAGCGCTCGCGCACGAAACCCGTGGCGCTACGCAGCACCGAAAATGCCGTGCTGATCGAGCGATAGTAGTCACGGCCTTCGTCGGTGAGCACGAGCGAGCGGCCACGGCGAATCGTCAGCGGCGTTTGCACGAACGATTCGAGCACCTGGAGCTGATGGCTCACGGCCGAAGCGGTGATCTCGAGTTCGCGCGCGGCAGCCGCGACCGAGCCATGACGCGCGAACGACTCGAACGCGCGCACTGCCCGCAGGGGCGGATCGTCGGCGATGGATTGAATTTTATTCATGTGTCGAATTATATCGAAATGTGCCCAACACATTTTCCATTCGATTTTTCCATATAAAACAGTTAGTTAAGAGGGTTATTGAAGCGGTGGCATATCTATGAAACCAAACGTAATTTAGGTCACGGCACACAAAAAGCTAATCTTCCTCACTATTTAAGGCTTCGCGCCTTGGATCCTCGGGGCGCGCATGCAACCGCCTCCACACACAGGCTCATCGGAATCGATAAGCATGAAAAAGAAAGCTCTGCTGTTGCCGGTCGCCGCACTTGCGGCGTCGCTTTTCACGGGCGTTGCGCACGCCCAGGACGAACAGGTGGTGCTGATTGGGCTCGCCGCGCCGCTGACCGGCGCATCTGCGCGCATCGGCAAGGACCTGGAAAACGGCGCGCAGCTCGCCGTCGACGACGCCAATGCGAAGCATCCGACCATCGCCGGCAAGCCTGTGGTCTACAAGCTTGTGAGCGGCGACGACCAGTCGGACCCGCGCACTGCCGTCACGGTTGCGCAGCAGCTCGTCGACCGTCACGTGGTTGGCGTGGTCGGCCACTGGAACACCGGCTGCAGCGTGCCGGCCGCGCGCGTCTACCACGATGCGGGCATCGCGCAGATTGCGCCGGCTTCGACAGGCCACCAATACACGCAGCAAGGCTTCGACACCGCGTTTCGGATCATGGGCCACGACGACGATGGCGGCGCCTACACCGGCGCTTATGCCGTGAAAACACTGAAGGCGCAGCGCATTGCCGTGATCGACGATCAGACCGCGTTTGGCGCGGGACTCGCGAACCAGTTCATTAAGGGCGTGCAGGCCAACGGCGGCACGGTGATCGATCACGAATACGTGACCGACAAGGCGCTCGATTTCAGCGGCGTACTCACGGCCATCAAGGCGAAGCGTGCCGACCTGATTTTCTTTGGCGGTCTCGACGCCCAGGCCGCGCCGCTCGTGCGCCGCATGCGCCAGCTGCATATCCAGGCGCAGCTGCTCGGCGCGGGCGGCTTCGTGAGCCAGACCTTCCTCACGCTGTCCGGAGCATCGGGCGACGGCGTGACGGCGCTGGAGCCAGGCAGTCCGCTCGATCGTATGCCCGGCGGCGAGGCGTTCGACGCGGAATACCGTGCGCGCTGGCATGCGCCGATCGAGTTGCACGCGCCGTTCGCCTATGACGCGGCAGCGACACTCATCGCCGCTACCCAGCAGGCCAATTCCGTCGCGCCGAAGAAAATCGTCGCGGTGCTGCATTCGATTCGCCGTGACGGCGTGACCGGCACGATCGGCTTCGATGCGCAAGGCAATCTCGTGGATCCCGCTTATACGATCTACCAGGTGAAGGACGGCAAATGGGCCGTGGTGGACGTGCTCGGCGGTGGCGTGCCCGCGAAGACGCCAACGAAGACCGCAGCCCGTTGAACGAAACGATGTAACGAGGAGACGAAGATGACACAGCAACAACGCGAAGCCGTCGCGGACGAGAGTGGCGTGAACGGCGAGACGCTCGGCATTCTGGCGCGCAGGCGCATCGAAGCGGAAATCATCAAGCCGATCTACGAGATCCTCAAGCGCGATTTCGGCATCGAGCGCGCCCAGGCCGCGATTGCCGAGGCCGTGCGCGGCGCGGCTATCGATGCGGGCCGCCAGTTCGCGGCGCGCGAACCGAATGGCACGAGCATCGCATCGTTCGTCGCGCTCCAGGTGCTCTGGGAAAAGGACGACGCGCTCGACGTGGAAACGCTGCGCGCCGACGACGAAGCCTACGATTACGACGTGCATCGCTGCGCCTACGCCGAGATGTATCACGCCATGGGCCTTGGCGAAATCGGCCATCTGCTGAGTTGCGCGCGCGACAGCGAATTCATTTCGGGCTATGACCCGCGGGTCGAGCTCACGCGAACGAGCACCATCATGCAAGGCGGCAAGCGCTGCGATTTCCGCTATCGCATGCGCGTTGCGAAGCCGGTGGCAGTGGAATGCGCCGATGACTGAGTGCTCACAACATGCCGCGCCGGACGGCGCGTTTGACCTGGCCGCGTTGCGCGTGAACGGCGCGCGGCTATGGGACTCGCTCGAACGTATGGCGCAGATTGGCGCAACAAAAAAGGGCGGCGTGTGCCGCCTTGCGCTCACCGAGCTCGACCGCGAAGGGCGTGACCTGTTCGTGCGATGGGCGCGCGAGGCGGGCTGCACGATTCGCGTCGACAAGATGGGCAACGTCTTCGCGCGGCGCGCGGGACGCAATCCCGACGCCGCGCCCGTGCTGACCGGCTCGCACGCCGACACCCAGCCGACCGGCGGCCGCTACGACGGCATTTACGGCGTGCTGGGCGGGCTCGAAGTGATCCGCGCGCTCAACGACGCCGGCGTGCAGACCGAGCACCCGGTGGAGGCCGTGATCTGGACTAACGAGGAAGGCTCGCGCTTCGCGCCGGCGATGATCGCGTCGGGCGTCTATGCGGGCGTGTATGCGCTCGAATACGGGCTCTCGCGCACCGATGCCTCGGGCACGACGATTGGCGAGGCGCTCGCGCGGATCGGCTACGCGGGCGACGAACCGGTAGGCGGCACGCCGGTGCATGCTGCGTATGAACTGCACATCGAGCAGGGCGCGATACTCGAGCGCAGCGGCAAGACCATTGGTGTTGTGACGGCGGGTCAGGGGCAGCGCTGGTATGAAATCGAGCTCGTTGGCGTGGACGCGCACGCGGGCACCACGCCGATGGACCTGCGCCGCGACGCGCTGGCCGGCGCGGCGCGCATGATTACGTTCGTCGAGGCGCTGGGGCGCAAGTACGCGCCTCATGGGCGCGCCACGGTCGGCATGATCGAGGCCAGGCCCAACTCGCGCAACACGGTGCCGGGGCGATGCTTTTTCACGGTGGAGTTTCGTCATCCGGACTCGGGCGTGCTGGCCGAGCTCGATACGCAACTTCGCGCTGAACTTGCGCGTGTGGCGCAGAAAGCGCAGCTTGTTCACACGATCACGCAGATCTTCGACTACGCACCGGTCCCGTTCGCGCCTGCATGCATCGACGCTGTGCGGCGCGCGGCGGTGACCCTGGACTTGCCGCATGCCGATATCGTTTCGGGTGCAGGACACGACGCCTGCTATCTCGCGCGCGTCGCGCCCACGGGCATGATCTTCGTGCCGTGCATCGACGGGCTCAGCCACAACGAAGCCGAGGCCATCACGCCCGAATGGGCCGAGGCTGGCGCCAACGTGCTGCTCCAGGTGGTGCTGGAGAGTGCTGGATGCTTGAGAGGGCTCCGGTGCAAATCGAGCCACCGGTAGGTTAAGTTCGGGTTGTGACGAGCGCGAGCAGGCTATGAGTAAGCTGGGAGACATCGACAGCCTGTTCACCGGCCGCCACTTTGACCGCTAAGTCATCGTCCTGTGTGTGCGTTGGTATCTGCGTTACAAGCTCAGCCTTCGAGACCTCGTTGAAATAATGGGAGGATCTTGTCCGCATCCCTCTTGCTCAAAGGCCAACGTTTCGGCCGTGAAGTCATCGTCTTGCACGTTCGTTGGTACCTGCGTTACAGAATGCTGTGTATGTAAGATTGAATCTCCATCAGAGGCAACAACCATCGCGCCAGGGAAAATTAGGCATGCTTGGAACTGACGCTGATAACCGCGACTCAATGTGGATCCACAGAAAGTGCCAAGAGTCCGCCGGGCCCATGACGGGCCAGGCGGGCTACCTAGGCTCGTGGCGTCGTCTTGTCGACGCATTACCGAGCGGTAGTCGAGGTCGATAGTTGCGCTGCGCTACCAAAGGTCTTGTCAGGGAGCTTCATACACCGTGAGCTTGCTGGTCACGGACTGGACGCCCTGGACCTTCGACGCGACGCTCTGGGCGATCTGATCCTGCGGCTCGCCCATGATCAAGCCCGCAAGGATCACCTCTCCCGTTCTCGCCTTGGCGAAGACGGCTATGTTGGTATCGTACAGACCTTTCGTGTGGTAGATGGCCTGCTTAACTTTCTTTGCGAGCGCGCGGTTTGCGGCCTTGTCGGCGCGCATCTCTGCGCGGATCTGCTCCATGGTCGGAGTGTTTGCGCTGGGTACCGTGGTCTGCGCGAGGGCAGCCGAAGAGAGCAGCACAGCGAAAGCGCCCGCGAGTGCTTTGCACGAAAACTTCATGGAATCACCTCTTGAGGTTGTGTATCGAATAGTTACAGCTTAATTCTCACTATCGAAGCTTGGAGGCTTCGACTCATTGGGCTTCATCAGATCTTCGGAACGCACTCCCATGCGGACTCAAATGACGGATCTGATGCAAATAGTGGGTTGGACGGAGATACCTTCAATAAATAGCGATACGGCACTCATTGAACAGGACGTCACTCCAGACGGAGGGTGAAGCGATATCCTTTTCCCGAGAGCACAGAGGTCGGGTTGAAGCAGCACGATCTCGTTGATGTCCACGTCTTCGGGTCGCTCTGTCCACGATGCAAGCAAGCCATGCACTGCATCGGAAACAAAGCTTACTGACGCGGAACTGAAAGGTCCTTTTCCGGCATTTAAATATGCTTAATTCCACATTCAGATGTCGGCAAGGTGCCGGCCGGACGCTGAACAATAAAACAAGTCGATACCCCGAAGTTGCGCCCACTTTTTTGCGTCTGCGCGGCCAACGCACTCATCCGTTCTGCGGCATAATCAAGAAGTGTTACCGCTACCACGCCCTATCAGACGTACAGATCACTCCGATGAATTCATCACCGCTCATGTCGAATACATCAACCGGTTCGAAAGACTCGCTCGGGTGCGTTTGCACGAATCTGCGCCAGGATTTGCAAGTCGATAACGGCGGCATGACATTCTTTCGCAAGCGCATGGACAAGCTGGAGCTGGAACGTATCGCGATGCCCGGATGCGAGCGTGGCTTTCTCGTGGGCATCTCGCTGCGAAGCGGCCACCGGCGCAAGATCTTCCGCGGGGCGCGGACAAGCGATCGGCGCTTTCATGACAACTCGATCTATATTCGCGACTTCTCCGAGAATTTCCGGGCCGATCTGTACGGCAATTTTGACTTTCTGCTGGTCGAGTTGTCTCACGCTTTCTTGAGTCACCTGACCGACGAGCACAACGTGCCTCCTGTCCAAGGGCTGACCTGCGCGGTCGACCAGGAAGACATGGTGCTCGGCCATCTCTCGCGCGCGCTCACTATCAGCCTCGAAACGTCCAGCCCGGCCAACACGCTGCTCATCGAACAGCTCGGCGTGGCGATAGGCACGCATCTCTCGCGTCAATATGGCAACCTGCGGGCCGCCGACGAACGCGTAAAGGGGGCACTCTCGCGTGCCTGCGCAGCCCGCGCGAAAGAAATGCTGCTCGACTTTTCTCGAAACGGTCTCTCGATCGCAGACGTCGCGCGCGAATGCAACTTGTCGCGCGGCTATTTCATCCGCGCATTCACGAAGGAAACGGGGCAGACGCCGCATCAGTGGGTGCTGGAAAAGCGCACGGAGCAGGCGCGACGGCTCATGGACGCCACGGACATGACGCTTGCGGCGATCGCGGCGTCCTGCGGCTTTGCGGATCAAAGCCACTTGAGCCGCGTGTTCCACAGGATCGTCGGCGTGTCTCCTGGCGCATGGCGACGTCGAGCGGCGTGATGCCACCTTTTAGCAGTCGCAATCTACAATATCGTTACATGTCCGGCCTCAGCGATGTCGTCCCGCGCGGCGCCCGGAACGCCAATGTGCCCAGGCGGCGTTGCCTGGACCCAATCGCATTCTTACGAAACAGAACTGACCAATGGACCCTTGCGCAAACGCCGAAGCGGTCTCTGCTTCCAGTGACGCATCCCAGTTAGGCTACGGAGCACTTCCCCTCAAGCAGGCAGTACCTCATGTAAAGAACACTGAGCAGGTCAATCATCGTGTTGGTTGTCCCGTGACTGCTGTGCATGGTTGTCAGCACAAGGTAATTTCAAGCGAGTGCTTCACAAGGCGTCGGATGGCAGGGGTATGTGTCGTCAATTGACGCAGAGGTCGCCGATATTCGGAACCAGGCGCTACTCACGCGGACGGCGTAGCGCCAAGGCCGATGGACTCCGACATGCCCCGGGCAGTTTGCTTCTCCCGTTGCGCTAAGACGGTTCGAGCCCGGTCAACCCGATCAAAATAATAGGCCTTGCGTGCAGCTTCCCTATAGCGTGGTCGACGTCTTTAGTGACGTTGCATTCGGCGGAAATCCCGTCGCTGTCGTATTTGATGCCGATAAGCTTACGGACTCCGAGATGATCGCATTCACACGATGGATCAATCTTAGCGAATCCGTCTTCGTCATGAATCCGCTGGACTCGCGTGCCGACTATCGGGTACGAATCTTTTCGTCGCTGCGCGAACTCGATTTCGCTGGACATCCTACATTGGGCACGTGTCACGCTTGGATAGAAAAAAACCATATTGCTAACAGAAACGAATTTGTCCAGGAGTGTGGCGTAGGCCTGGTCACAGTGCGCAAATTCGCGGATGGCCTCGCTTTCCGCGCGCCCCCCCTTGTCGTGTCGGGCGAGGTCGATGAGCGAGTGCTGCGTCGCGTTTGCGCAGGACTGTGTTTGGAAGCCGCTGGAGCCACTGTAACGAGCGCGCAATGGGTTGACAACGGCGCCGGGTGGATGGTTATCGCGATAGATGACCGCGAAAAGCTTCTATCGCTCAAGCCCAACTATGCAATGCTTGAGGGACTAGCGGTCGGTGTTATGGCACCTTGGAAAAAGGATCCACCGAGTACAGAAGTCAGTTACGAGATCAGGGCATTCATTGCCGGAGACAGCGTACCGGAAGATCCTGCTACAGGCAGTCTTGTCGCGGGCGTGGCGCAGCGACTCGCGCTTGACGATAGCACACCCAAAGCTTACGCGTTCAGCCAGGGAACTGTTCTTAAACGTCCGTGCCAGATTCGAGTCGACAACACCTCTGATGGAATTTGGATAGGGGGCGCCACCCGCTCGGCTCTTCGTGGGGTCGCGTATTTTCCTCAGTCAATCAGTTGACCTACTTCGAACTGGACTCCGCCAAGTTAGTGCGCCTCAGGCAACAGTAGAATGAGGCATTGAAAAAGACGAAATCGCCTTACCACGGGCGCGACTTTCGCGTCGTGGTCGTTAGTTGCACTGTTAGTTAGCTGGTATTTTCGGTTCTGCCTAAGCCTGCGCGACGTCGAAGGGTTGTTGCTCGAACGCGGCGTCGTGGTCACGTATGTAACGGTCCGTTGAAGCCAAGCTCACGTCGACATTGTTCAGGGTCTTCAGTAGCTCGCCTCAATGACCCACAAACTCATCCTGCGTTAGCGTCGGTCCGGCTCTGTGAGTCCGACTACGGAATTGATGTCAGGCTTGTTCATAGTTATTCGCACAACGGGACACAGCGAGATTAAGGGAGATTCTCAATATAAAGCGTTCATCCGCATGCGTAAAAATGAAATTTATCGAGAATAACTTAAATCAGTAACGATATAAAATCTTATTTTTCCACCACCCTCACCTATCATCAAATATCCATGAAATTTTTTTATCCGGTTTGAGTAGCCATTCAAACAAGCACCAAATAACCAATACCACTTCCAGCAATACAAAACCTAAAACAATGCCCGCCAAACGCGTCAATATGGGCGTCAGTTCAGCATGCGCGTAGTTATCGGGAACGAGAATCACAAGAATGGCCAGCGTGAATTGGGTGCCTGCATAAGAAAACGCATTTCCACTGTTCTCCAGATGGCGGCCAAGCATGACGCCAACGATGGTGCCGACGATTAGAATGATGGCACTCCCATGTGCGGCCAACAGCACGGGTGTTGCCAGCGCGCATCCGGCAACGCAACCAATGAGCCTCAGGACCAATCGTCGGCTGACCGGTACCAAGCCGCAACGAGCGATGCTTGCGAGTGGAACGAACATCACGACCATGATGCTGACTGCGCCTTGCGACAAGGCCGGGACTCGGAAAAAGTGCGAGATCATCGGTAGCAGTGCAATCGCGGTGGCGCCTTGCATCGCATGAAATGCTGCGCCCGGATGCCAGCGGAATTCTCGGGTCGGTGAAGCACGTTCAGCCGGCCAGCGGCGACGCACCGTCCAATTCGATACCGCGCTGACGAGCATGCAAGCTACGGTTCCGGCTCCGACTTCGAAAACACGTTCAGTAGAAAACCGAACGGGTGAATGGCTGGGGTGTTCCATCGCATCAAGCATCACCATGCCGAAAGTCAGGCCAACGAACAGCCACGCATATGCGTGACGCTGCGTCATCGCGCCATATAGAGAGACACCGGCAATCAAACCACCAGCCAGTGACGCCAGTAGCCACGATGATGCAACTGCGGGAATAAGACACACAGCCAAACCGGCACCGCAGCCGGTGCCGACAATACGCATGAATCCACGGGAAAAACTGTCGGCTACATGGCCTCGCATCACCATGTAGCCGGAGAACGCCGCCCACGAAACGTTGCTGGTGCAGACATAATGTCCCATTCCAATCGCCAACAACACCGCGATGACGCACTCCATTTCGTCGATGAAGCGAGGCGCAAGAGAGAAATATTTGCGCCACTGAGGGGACTTATTCGCGTGTGTTGAAGCCATCCATGCTTTCGTCAAAAACCGTCATATTAGCCATGCGAGTGCGGCTCACTGCCTTCCCGGTTACTCGTAAAACCAAAACTCTTGCTTCGTGGGCCGCACCACGATCTGGTTGATGTGCACGCCTGCTGGTTACTCGACCTCAAAGGCGATGGCCCGTGCAACTGAATTGGCCAAGATGGCGCTCTTCTAGAATTTCGGCACCGTTTCGACATTTTTACCGGCCGTGCTGTATTTAAGATCGCTGTCCACAGCACCCGGCTTGACACATGCCGCGGATCTTCTCGCCAGTTCCCTGGCATAGCCCTTCGGAAATCGCCCACACCGCGGACCTGGTGCGCGAATACACCATGCCACCCGACGCGAACACCTTGATGCCGGCGATTCCGAATCGATAGAAGTGTTGAACGAGTCGTGAACGTTTAGATCAGTGTGAGCGTTACGTCGATGTTGCCGCGCGTCGCGTTCGAGTACGGGCAGACGATGTGAGCGCGCTCGACCAGTGTTTGTGCTATTGCCCGATCGAGTCCCGGCAGCGAAATCTTAAGTTCGACCTCGATGCCAAAACCCGTCGGAATGGCGCCGATGCCCACGCTTCCAGCCACCGACACGTCCGCCGGGATAGCGATGCCGTCGCGATGCGCGACGAATTTCATGGCACCAAGAAAGCAGGCGCTGTAACCGGCGGCGAACAACTGCTCGGGATTGGTGCCGGCACCGCCAGCGCCGCCCAGTTCACGCGGCGTGACGAGCTTCAGGTCCAGACTGCTTTCGGATACGGTGGCCCGGCCATCGCGGCCACCCGCAGCGGTAGCATGGGCGCGGTAGAGAACTTTTTCGATCGACATGACAGACTCCTTTGATAATTCAGAACACTCGCAAATCAAAACTCTTGCTTCGTGGGCCGCAGCACGATCTCGTTGATGTCCACGTCCGCGGGTTGCTCGATCGCAAAGGCGATAGCGCGTGCGACCGAATCGGCTGGGATGGCGGTCTTGTAAAAATTCAGCACCGTTTCGGCGGCATTGCCGGACGTGCTGTATTTAAGATCGCTGTCGACAGCACCCGGCTCGATGGACGTGACGCGGATCTTCTCGCCGACTTCCTGGCGCAGCCCTTCGGAAATCGCCCGCACCGCGAACTTGGTGCCCGAATACACCGTGCCACCCGGCGCGAACACCTTGATGCCGGCGACCGAACTCAAGTTGATGATGTGGCCGCTGTCTTGCGCGATGAAACGTGGCAGTGCAGCAGCGATTCCATAAAGCGTGCCCTTGAGGTTCACGTCGATCATTGCGTCCCACTCGTCTGTGTTCACTTCCGCCATCGGGCGAATCGGCATCAGGCCGGCGTTGTTGATGAGCACGTCGAGCTTGCCGAAATCCGCCACTACGGCGGCAACGACGGCTTCGACCTGCGCCTTGTCCGTCACGTCAAGCGCGTACGCGCGGGCCGTGCCGGCGCTGGCAGCGATGTCGGCGACCACTTCATCGAGCTTCGCCTTGCGCCGTGCGGCCACAGCCACCTTTGCGCCGCGTGTTGCAAGAAGGCGCGCCGTCTCGGCGCCAAGTCCAGTGCTGCCACCCGTAATCAGGATGACTTTGTTTTCAATACCGTTGTTCATGGGAACCTATTTCGTAGTAAGTCCGGATGCTTGCGCGTACACCGGATAATCAGTGAACCCTTGTTCCTCGCCGCCGTAGATCGTAACTGGATCGAGGGTGTTCAGAGGCCAGCCGTTGGCAATGCGCTCGGGCAAGTCAGGATTGGCGATGAATGGGCGTCCGAAAGCGATGAGGTCGGCCAGGCCGGCATCCACCAGTCGGGCACCTCGTTCGGCGGTGTAGCGGCCGGCATAGAGAATCCGCCCACTGAACGCTTGCCGTACCGCGCGCCGGAAGTCCTCGGGGAGATCAGGCGCGTTGTCCCAATCGGCCTCGGCAATCGACACATAAGCGACACCTGCCGCTTCCAGTACCTTGATTGCTTCGATGTAGGTTTGGTGCGGATCGTCTTCGACGAAGCCGATGTAGACCCTGTCCTGATCGGTGCTGGTGAACAGCGGAGTGAACCGCACGCCCAGCCGATCCGGTCCAACGACTTCACCAACTCCCTCAACGATTTCGCGCAGGAACCGTAGGCGGTTCTGCAACGATCCACCGTATTCATCGGTGCGATGATTGGCGTGCGTCGAGATGAACTGGTTGACCAGATACCCGTTGGCCGAATGGATCTCGACGCCGTCGAAGCCCGCGGCCAGCGCGTTCTTCGCGGCCTGCGCATAGAGCGCTACTAGCTGCTTGATTTCGGCGACCGAAAGTTCACGCGGAACAGACGGTTCGACTAGCGTGCCGGCGCCACGGCCGGTTTCGATGAAGGACTTGACCTTTTTCGCTTGAATGGCGGATGGCGCAACAGGTACATCACCGTTCGGCTGCAAGGCCGTATGGGAGACGCGGCCGACATGCCAGAGTTGCGCAAAGATAATGCCGCCTTCGGCATGGACGGCCTCGGTCACCTTTCGCCAGCCATCAATCTGCGCCTGACTGTAGATGCCCGGCGTCCAGGCGTAGCCTTGGCCACGCGGTTCGATCTGCGTGCCTTCGCTGATCATGAAGCCGGCGCCGGCACGCTGCCGGTAATAGCAGGCCATAAGATCGGTCGGCACGTTGCCGGGTTGGCCGCTGCGCTGGCGCGTCAGAGGCGGCAGTACGATGCGGTTCTTCAATGCGTGACGTCCCAGCGTCACGGACGTGAACAGCGATGGATGATGCATGGTGTGTTCCTTGCGAGATCTGTTGCCCGTTCGCGTTTACACGCCGCCGAGGCTGATGTATTTGAGGTGGAGGTATTCCTCGATGCCGTGCGAAGAGCCTTCACTGCCGATGCCGCTGTCCTTGACGCCGCCGAACGGTGCAACCTCGGTCGTGACCAGGCCCGCGTTGACGGCGACCATGCCGCTCTCCAGCGCACGCGACACGCGGAACACGCGAGACAGGTTGCGGGTATAAAAATACGCGGCCAGCCCGAACTCGGTGGCATTGGCCTTTTCAATGGCTTCCTGCTCATTCTTGAAGCGGAACAGCGCCGCCACCGGGCCGAAGGTTTCTTCGTTAGCGATCAGCATGTCGTCGGTTGCATTGGCGATGACGGTCGGCTCGAAGAACGTCGCGCCGAGTGCATGACGCTTGCCGCCAGCGAGAATCTTTCCGCCTTTGGCTTGCGCATCGCTAACGTGGCTCTCGACTTTCTGCACCGCAGCGACGTTGATAAGGGGGCCTTGCTGCACGTCCGGCTCGAAGCCGTTGCCGACCTTGATTGCACGCACTCGCTCGGCAAAGCGACGGGCGAACTCGTCGTAGATGCCGTCTTGCACGTAGAACCGATTGGTGCAGATGCAGGTCTGTCCGCTGTTGCGGTACTTGGAGGCCAGCGCGCCTTCGATGGCCGCATCGATGTCGGCATCGTCGAAAACGATGAAGGGCGCATTGCCGCCCAATTCCAGCGAAAGTTTCTTCACCGTCTCGGCGGATTGTCCGTAAAGCAGCTTGCCGACCCGTGTGGAACCGGTAAAGGTCAGCTTGCGCACACGCGCATCGGCGGTCAGTTCACCACCGATGGCCGCGGCATCGCCTGTCACCACATTAACCACGCCCGCCGGAATGCCCGCCTTTTCGGCCAGCACGCCCCACAGCAGACCGCAGTACGGCGTGAGATCGGCCGGCTTGACCACGATGGTGCAGCCCGCCGCCAGCGCCGGGGCAACCTTGCGCGCCAGCATCGAGAACGGAAAATTCCAAGGCGAAATCGCTGCGACCACACCAACCGGCTCGCGTGTCACCAAGATTTGCCGATCTTTCCACGGCGACGGAATAATCTCGCCGTTGATGCGCCTGGCTTCTTCGGCGAACCACTGGATATAGTCCGCGCCGAGTTTCATTTCCGTGCGGGCTTCGGCCAGCGGCTTGCCTTGCTCCAGCGTGAGCATGGCGGCCAGTTCGTCCATGTTCTCGCGCACTGTACGCGCAATCGCTTGCAGCAGTTCCGCACGCTCGGCGGCCGTGGTCATCGACCAGTTCGTGAACGCCGCGTGGGCGGCGTCGATGGCGCGATGCGTTTCAGTAGCACCAGATCGAGCAATGATGCCAATCTGGTTGCCCGTGGCAGGGTCTTCCACGGCCACGATGCAGCCGTCATCTGCGGCGACCCATTGGCCGTTGATGAAGTTGGTTTCGCGCAACCAGCCGGCGGATTTGATACGTTCCAGCATCACAATCACCTCTTTTCTGTTAGAGAAAGTTATCGCCTCAGCCCTGCGCTGATGCGGTTGCATCCGGGCAACCACACCGCCAGGACTTTCCATGTTGTGTCGCGGCCATCAAGCCACCGGTTTCGCGTCGACGCCTTCGACGATGAAAACGCGGTAGTTCGCGCCGCGCTGGCGGTGAACGCGTGCAGCCTTATAAGCCGAGCTGTCGTACCAGCGACGGGCGTCTTCCATCGTCGCGAAGCGGTTGATGACCACGCCGTCGACGGGCGCACCTTCCAGCATGTCCAGCTCGCCGTAGAAAGCCAGACGTTCAATGTTGTGTCCTTCACGCGCGAGCGGGGCCAATTTGGCGTAGGTGTCCATCGCTGCCTGGTTCGTCACGCGCTCGCGGATCATCACCACGTAGGCGCTCACGATTACCTGCCTGCACTGAGTTGCTTGAGCAACAATTTCGCGGCCTCGGCAGAGGAACCGGGGTTCTGGCCAGTAATCAGCAGACCATCGCTCACCACATACGAGGCCCAGTCATCGCCGCGCGTGAAGTTACCGCCCAGAGCCGTGAGTTCGTCTTCGACCAGAAACGGCACCACGTCGGTGAGTTGCACCGCAGCTTCCTCGGTGTTGGTGAAGCCGGTGACTTTCTTGCCTTGGACCAGCGGCCTGCCATCGGGCTTCCTGACATGGCGCAGTACGCCCGGCGCGTGGCAGACCAGCGCGATCGGCTTACGCGCCGCGAGGAAGGATTCGATCAGCGCGATCGAGTGCCCGTCTTCGGCCAGATCCCACAGCGGGCCGTGGCCGCCCGGATAGAACACCGTATCGAAGTCAGCCTGGTTCACGCTGTCCAGACGCACGGTCGCAGCCAGTTGAGCCGTTGCCTGCGCGTCGGCCTCGAAGCGGCGGGTTTCCTCTGTCTGGAAGGCCGGTTCGTTGCTCTTGGGGTCGAGCGGCGGCTGGCCGCCCTTGGGCGAGGCCAACACGATCTGCGCGCCGGCATCCTTGAAAGCGTAGTAAGGGGCGGCCAGTTCTTCGAGCCAGAAGCCGGTCTTGCGGCCGGTGTTGCCGAGCTGGTCGTGCGAGGTCAGAACCATCAGGACTTTCATGTTGCTTCTCCAGGTTGAGAGTGAAAAAACGATTAAGTAGGTAAAGGCTTTGCGCAGCGGCGTCGGGCGCGCCTTCGACCGACAGCGAACCTTCCGCTGCGCCAGCCTCGATGGCAGGCGCCAGGCAGCCGGTTACCCGCTGCCCCGCTTTACGCGAGATCGAAGCGATCAGCGTTCATGACCTTGGTCCACGCGACAACGAAATCGCTGATGAAGCGCGCCTGGCCGTCCGCGCTGCCGTACACCTCTGCCAGCGCACGCAGGATTGAGTTCGAGCCGAACACGAGGTCCGCACGTGTGCCGGTCCATTTCGGCTGGCCCGTCTTGCGGTCACGGCCTTCGTAGATGTCGCCGGCGAGCTTCCACTCGGTGCTCATGTCGAGCAGATTGACGAAGAAGTCGTTGGTCAGCGCTCCAGGGGTCTTCGTGAAGACACCGTGGTTACTGCCGTCGGCGTTAATGTTGATAACGCGCAGACCGCCGATCAGCGCGGTCATTTCGGGCGCGGTCAGCGTCAGCAGTTGGGCCTTGTCGATCAGCAGGGCTTCGGCTTGAACCGGATGCGTGCCCTTCGTATAGTTGCGGAATGCATCGGCGATCGGCTCGAGCACGGCGAACGAGACGGTATCGGTCTGCTCGGTCTTAGCGTCGACGCGGCCCGGCGTGAACGGCATAGTGACGGCGACGCCCGCAGCCTTGGCCGCCATCTCGATACCAACGCCGCCGGCCAGCACGATCACATCTGCGAGTGAGGCCTTGCCCGAAGCCTTCTGGATTTCCTCCAGCTTCGCCAGGGTGCCGAGCACCGGCTGATTGATGGCCCAGCCGCTCTGCGGAGCGAGGCGGATGCGTGCGCCGTTGGCGCCGCCGCGCTTGTCCGATCCACGGAACGTCGAGGCTGAGGCCCAGGCCACGGCGACGAGTTCTGAAGCAGAGAGACCCGAAGTCGCGATCCTTGCCTTCAGGTCGGCGATGTCTGTTCCGCTCGGCATGTGCGCCCCGGCCGGAAGCGGGTCCTGCCAGATCAGATCTTCGCGCGGGACCTCCGGTCCCAGATAGCGCGACTTCGGCCCAAGATCGCGATGAGTCAGCTTGAACCACGCGCGCGCGAACGCCTCGGCAAATGCCTGTGGGTTGTTCAGGAAGCGGCGAGAAATCTCTTCATAGGCCGGGTCGAAGCGCAGTGAGAGATCAGTCGTCAGCATGGTCGGGCGGCGCTTCGGTGAATCCGGCGTCGGCCCAGGAATGACGGTCTCGGCGTCGCTTGCGACCCACTGGAGAGCGCCTGCCGGGCTCCTCTCCTGCACCCATTCGTACTTGAACAGGTTCTCGAAGAAAAAGTTACTCCACTGGGCAGGCGTCTGCGTCCATGTAACTTCGAGGCCGCTGGTGATCGAATCGGCCGCCTTGCCCGATTTATAGCTGCTGGCCCAGCCGAGGCCTTGTGCTTCGAGCGGCGCCGCTTCGACATCTGCGCCCACATGGCTTGCAGGACCCGCACCGTGCGTCTTGCCGAACGTGTGCCCGCCGGCGATCAGCGCGACGGTTTCCTCGTCCTCCATCGCCATGCGTGCGAAGGTCTCCCGGATATCGCGTGCAGCTGACAGCGGGTCGCCATTGCCATCCGGGCCTTCAGGGTTCACATAGATCAGGCCCATCTGGACCGCAGCGAGCGGATTGTCGAGGTCGCGCTCACCCGAGTAGCGACTAAGCTCATTGTTCGGATCGTTGCTGAGTGCAAGCCATTGCTTCTCCGCGCCCCAGTAGACATCGTTGTCCGGTTCCCAGGTATCTTCGCGACCACCGGCAAAACCGAATGTGCGAAAGCCCATCGTTTCTAGCGCAACATTTCCGGTCAGGATCAGCAGGTCGGCCCACGAGATCTGCTGGCCATACTTCTGCTTGATCGGCCACAGCAGACGACGCGACTTGTCGATATTGACGTTGTCGGGCCACGAATTGAGGGGCGCAAAGCGCTGCTGGCCGCGACCCGCGCCGCCACGGCCGTCGCCAGTGCGGTAGGTGCCTGCGGCATGCCAGGCCATGCGGACGAACTGCGGGCCATAGTGACCGAAGTCAGCCGGCCACCAGTCCTGCGAGTCCGTCATAAGCTTGCGCAGGTCGGCCTTGATCGCTTCATAGTCGAGTTTCTTGAATGCGTCGCGATAGTTGAATCCACCACCTAGCGGATCCGATTTCTCGGAGTGCTGGCTCAACAGGTCGACGCGTAGTTGATTGGGCCACCAGTCCTTGTTGGTCGTGCCGCCACTGGCAATGTGTACGGCGGGAGATTTATGGCCCGCAAACGGGCATTTGGCTTCAGATGACATGTTTCGCTGTCTCTCGTTGTAGGGGTAAAGTACATCTCCGGGACGTCCGCAGCGTACCGAGCCTGAGGAACGGAATGGGTTCACGCTATTCGATTCCGCCTCTTGCAATAATCCGATTTCGTCAATAATGGCTTCTTGAAGATTCAAATGAAAGCTGCGTTTCATCGGACTTTCTCAAGATACGCATCGCCGCATGGTATGGATGGACAGCTGTATGGACGGTTTTTATAAATTGATTAGGATACCTACTCATACCTATTCAATTTTGAGTATTGCCAGGTCCGCTAGTCAAGTTGACGGAGCCACACAAGTGGATTTACGCCCTGCGGGTGCCCGAGGATATCGACGCGTGAATCGCCCAAAAATTTGCCACCTCCCTGAATGGCGTACTCCATACGTTCAACGAGTCGCCCCGCAATCCGCGCAAGCCGGCGTAAAGCCGGCTGAGCTTTCGGGCAGCATGCGCCTGACCGGATGCCGGACTCACGCCGTGGCAGCTCCGCAGCGCATACGTCCACCGCCTCATGGCCGCTCAGTTGCCCGGCGTGCGCAATGTCAGTCGGTTGACGACCTGGCTCACGCCTTCCACGTCTTGCGCGTGCTGCTGCGCGGCCGCGATCTGGGTAGTCTCGGGAACCGATCCTGTGAGCGTGACAACACCCGTTTTCGCGAGCACGACGACGTTTGCCATTGCCACATCGCGCTGCTTCGTCAGCGCCTTGCGCACGTTTGCCGCCAGATGGCGGTCAGCGAGTTTCGCTGCCTTGTGAGCCGCTTTGCGCGCCGCTTTATCCTGTGCCGCACCCGACGCGGCGTACGGCACTTGCGCCACGACAGGCGGCGAATAAGACGTTGCCGCATCGGCGGCCAAGGCCTGAACGCTTGTAAATGCGAGTGCGGCCAGCATCGGAATGAAACAGTGCTTCATGATTTATGTCTTCTTGAGTGAGAAAAAAAGTTGTTGTCCGGCTGAGTCCAGCGCGAGCCGAGAATGAGCCCGCAATAATTCAGCCGGCAGTAGTCGGGATCGAGGCGGGCAAGAATGTCCGCGCTCCACGTGCCGCTCGTCGTCTGCGGACGATGGGCGACACCGCTGCCTATCGCCCGGATCACGTCTTCGCTGAACGTGGCTCCGCGCGGATAGGCTGCGAGAATGGCCGCGTGCTCGGCGCACGTATAAGCGTCATAGTTCGCACCGACTAGATCGGTCCCCGCGGCTCGCGCCAGCAGCCGCGCAAGTGGCGAAACATGCTCTGGAATGCCCGGCGTGGTGTGCAGCGCGATCGCACGCCACACGTCCTCGGCCACGCGCGGCGAGACCCCCGCAAGCAGCACGCGCGCCGCGTCCGCGCTGTCCACCTCATAACGCGAGCTCGAGTGCGCATAGGCTGGGCTCAGGCCCATGTTCGCGTACATCGCGCTCACGTAGAGGATTTCGGCGTCGCATGCATGCCGCTCGCTAAGGGCGGCGAGCGCAGCGAACACGAACACACGATGAGCGTGTCCCACCAGAACCGGATCGAGCACGGCGCAGACGTTCTCGACGGCGAGCGCCGCGAGCGCGGTGCGCGGAATACACACGCCCGCCACTTCGTCCGGTGTTGCCGCAAGCTCATATTTCATGACGCGCTCCTTGCCCACGCCTGTCGCGATGCGCGAGCGAATGCTATCGGTCTCTCCACGGGGTTCGAGTTCGCGCGCTTTTCGGACGACTCTGGCCTCGCCTTTGCAATGCGTGCCGGCGCAGCCGAAGAGCCTCCGGACAGCTTTCCTCGAAACCGGCCTTATGCCCTCAGGAACGCCAGCAGATCCGCGTTCACCTGGGCGAAATGCGTGCTGCACATACCATGCGGCGCGCCCGGATAGACTTTGAGGGTGGCGTGCTTGATGAGCTTCACCGACAGACGCGCAGAATCATCGATCGGCACGATCTGATCATCGTCGCCGTGGAGGATGAGGGTTGGCATGTCCATCCTCTTCAGGTCTTCCGTGTAGTCGACCTCGGAGAACTGCTTGATGCACTCGTACTGGCCTTTGATCGAGCCTTGCATGCCCTGCCGCCAGAAGTCCTGAACGAGACCCTGCGACACCTTTGCGTTAGGGCGGTTGAAGCCATAGAACGGCGTTGCGAGGTCGAGATAGAACTGCGAGCGATTGGCTGCTACGCCGTCGCGAATGCCGTCGAAAACGGGCATGGGCAGGCCACCGGGATTGGTCGCCGACTTGACCATCTGCGGCGGCACGGCACCGATCAACACTACCTTTGTCACCCGTTTCGAACCGTGCCGGCCGATGTAGTGCGCGACCTCACCGCCGCCCGTCGAATGGCCGACGAGCATGGCGTTGTGCACATCGAGCGCGTCGAGCACAGCCGCCAGATCATCTGCATAGGTATCCATATCGTTTCCGGCAAATGGCTGGCCCGAGCGGCCGTGCCCGCGACGGTCATGTGCGATCACGCGATATCCCTGACTTACCAGATAGAGCATCTGCGGATCCCACGCATCCGCCGAAAGCGGCCAGCCGTGCGAGAAGACCACCGGGGCGCCCGTGCCCCAGGCCTTGACGTAGATCTCGGTGCCATCCTTGGCCTTCACGTAGCTGCCGTTACGCTGATGCTCGTTGGCAGTATGCGAGGCCGTGCCGCCGGCAGCCGACGCCACCGCGGGCAGACCCGACATGGCGACCGTACCGACCACGCCTGCGCCAACCGAAAGAATTCTGCGTCGCGTCCGCGACGGCGCGATCGTACTCTCTTGCAAACTCATCCTTGTTCTCCCTCGTTGCATACCCCTACGCGCGGTGGCGCGTGATGAGTCCGCACGTTGCTGTTGTCCACGATGCAAGCGGGCCACACCCTGCATCGGGAACGAAGCTTAGTGGCGCGGAAATAAAAGATCCTTTTCCGGCATTTAAATATGCTTAATGCCTCAGTCAGATGCCGGCAGGGCTCCGGTTGCCGGCTAAGGCCACCCATGATCTGCGTTGCCGAGTTCGCTCGAAAGCGGCGGCGCGAATCTCTTCGCGTCCGGCGGCCCGTTCATCGCCAACCCAAACCGCTCTGCATATTTGCGTGCCGCGCTGCGCCTCAACATGGCCGGCCTGGACACATTCTTTAGCGGCAACGGGCCAAGCCATATCGGCTATCCGGCCTTTGTATCCATCCCTAACTAACATCGCAGTGACATGCGGCCAGCGGGCTGTTGCCGGCTGGCGCCCTTGCTGCGCCTTCGGCGGTTCAGTTTTTTTTACCTTCCTGCGCAGGACCTTTTAGCAGTAGCGATCCACAATAGCGTCACCTGTGCGGCCTCAACGCGATGTTGTCCCGCGTGGCGCCCGGAACGGCAACACGCCCAGGCGGCCTTGCCTGTCCCCAATCGCATGCTTACTTACGATACAGAACTGACCAAATGGCCCCCTGCGCAAACGACGACCCGTGGAAGCAAACCATCGTCTCACTCGAACGAGCCTCTCGCGCGTCCGCGGACATCGAGGCCATGCATCAGGAAAGCGCAACGCGCAAAACGGATCGCGGGCGGACGCGGCATGGGACAGCTCGATCGGCTTCCCACGTTCCGTTTTCTGGCCATATCCGCATACTCGAACGCGTTTCGAGTACAGTTGTCTCGCTCTGCTGGTATGACGCCACGTGCGGCCATTACGCGGATCAACTTTGGAAACGCACCCGTTCGCGCCACAAGACGGTTTGCACCCTGACGGGCAGGACCGTCAACCGTGGCGACCCCGTCTACCGCCCCTCTCGGCGTGGCACCCAGCCGGGCAACGCGAACCACACAATTCTCGCTAGCGTGCTGGAGTCCTCCGGGGGGCTCGATGTTCATTTGGCATCGGCCCGTCGATTCGAACTGGAGCACTAACCGGTATTTCCGTCGAGGTCCGCGACGCCGTGCGCAACACGCGACGAAACACGGGGACAGGCGGCAGCCCCGCTCACGACTTCGCTCCCCCGCTTGACGTACGGTGACCGATTCGAGGGCGGAGGCGCCTTCCTTCCGGTCTCGCCCCTCTTGCGGCATGTCTGGATTCCGCTCATATGGCAGGAAGACGTACTTGACGTTTTCGCTTGCGCCGTTCGTCGTCACGGTGTCCTCAAGCTGCCTTTCGTCAATCCAGCACTCCGGACAAGTGAAATCGTGTGTGGTACGAGTTACAAGCGGCTCCATCGCCACGTTACGAAAAAACCGGCTCTCGCGTGACATTTATACATGCTGCCTGACAAGCGCCAATGCCGCGTACCGCGCTGCGCGACTATGAGTAAAACAGACGATACCGGCTCTCTGGCGAGTTTGAGGCCAATCTATTCGCCTTGATCTGCGCATTTTTGTTCAAGACGTCTCACTAATCCTTGCTTACACTTCGCCGTGCGGATCGTCACATTGAAAGATGCGATGCAACGCTCATTCGCGTCCCGGCAGACCCGGAACGCAAAAATGGCTCTGCATTGGGGGCCTCTCGCTGCTTCGCCTACGATCGATCGGATGCACCGTCAAGATAATCACGCTCTGGCCAGCCGGAGACGACCATGATTCAAATAGGATCGTTGCAGGTCAGTTTCGATCAGCGAAACATTCAGCAGAATGGCCGTTCGCTGCGAGTTGGCACGCGCGCTTTCGATATTCTCGAAGTACTTTATCGTGCCAATGGCGCCATTTTGTCGAAAGACGAAATCATGGAGGCGGTCTGGCCGGACCAGATCGTCGAAGAGAATCGACTGCAGGTGCATATCGTGGCATTGCGCAAGCTGCTCGGCGCCGAACGCGATCTGATCAAGACCGTACCGGGGCGAGGTTATCTGTTGATCGCCGGGCACGCTCAGACGACCGATGCGGGCGAGGCTGGTCCGCAAACCGTAACCGCACTTCAGCTGCCCGCACTCCCTCCGCTTGTCTCGCCCTTGATCGGGCGCGCCGCAGAGATCGAACGACTCCGCGACCACCTCGAACAAGGACAGGTCACGACAATCGTCGGCGCGGGCGGCGTCGGCAAGACCGCGCTCGCCCTTCACGTTGCCAATGAAGTCCATTGTCGAAGCGGCGGGGCGAAATGCTTCGTAGAACTTGCCATGGCGTCATCCAGCGAGGATGTCTCCGACATCCTCGCTGACGCGCTGAAGTTTCCCATGGATGGTAGACAGCGCCGCACGGACACGCTATACGATGTCTTCGCCGAGTCCATAGGCCTCCTGGTGCTCGACAACGCCGAGCATGTGATCGAAGTCGTGGCCCGGCTCGTGGAGGCACTGGTGGCGCGCAATTCGTCAATGCGCGTGCTCGTGACGAGCCGCGAAACCCTGCACATTCGCACTGAATCCGTGCTGCGCCTCGAACCGCTTGCCGTCCCCAAAACCGGACTAACAACACAGGAGATGCTCGCACATTCAGCGGTCGAACTGTTCTTGTGCCGTGCCCGATCACTCGCAATGGACTGCGCCTCCGACGAAAAGAGCATCATACTGGCCGCCGACATCTGCCGGCGGCTCGACGGTCTGCCGCTTGCCATTGAACTCGCTGCGGCACGGGTGGCGACTCTCGGTGTCGAGGGCGTGGCTTCGCGGCTCGACCTACAATTGGACCTTCTCACCGGTGGCCCGCGTTCTGCACTGCCGCGGCACCAAACCTTGCGCGCGACGTTCGAGTGGAGCTACGCGCTGCTCGATGCGCCATCGCGTATCCTCTTCCGCCGCCTCGGGTATTTTACGGACACTTTCACGTTCGATGCGGTCTGCGCCGTCGCGGCGGACCCCGGCGTGTCGATCGCAGTGGTCGTTTCGACTCTCGGGGAACTCGCGACCAAGTCGCTTTTGAACGTAGAGTTTCACGGTCCAATCGCAACGTACCGGCTGACCAAGAGCACGCGCGCCTACGCGATGGAGAAACTGCGCGACGAAGGAGAAGTGCACGTCCTCGCTTCCCGGCACATTCGCTACATGAACAAGCGGATTGAAGCGAACGGACTCATACACGCGGAAGTCAGCTGGCACGGCACGGATCTCAAAGCGCGTCTTTCGCTTGACGAAGCTCGCGCCGAATACGACCGGGCCTTCTCCGAGAACGGCGACCCGGCCCAGGGCATCGCGCTCGCGGGGGTGCTGGTCGGTACGCTGCACGATGCATCGCTCTTCCGTGAATGCTGCGAACGGGCACGGCGCGCGCTAGATGTGCTCGACACCCTGCCGACCGGCTCCGTCGACGTTGTCTACGAAATGCGACTGTGCGCAGCCTACGCTTCCGCGCTCGTGTACGCGGGCGAGCATGTCGAGACTGCAATATCGTTTTGGCAACGCGTGTTGCGACTCGCGCAAGCAAGGCGCGATGACGCGTTTGTGACTCGAGCCCTGTGGGGTCTCTGGAACACTGCGCTGTTGATCGCCGATATTCGCGCATCGATTTGCTACGCCACACGCATGCAGCAGGCCACTGAGCATGGCGATCCACGCGGCGAGCGGCTGCTGGCGGGCGCAATGCTGGGCATTTCGCTCCATTGCTTCGGCGAGCACGAGCAAGCCCGGGAACGCCTCGAGGTCGCCGTTGCTGCGCTCGATGAACCGGGCTCGGAGCCGTTGCCCCGCGGCGCGCGCGGCGTGGACCCGCTCACGTTCTGCAAGGGCACGCTTGCTCGCCTTGCCTGGCTTCAGGGGAAGCCTGCGCACGCATTGCAGCTCGTGCAATCCTCGCTTAACCTGGCCCGCCGGGATACGCTGGAGCCATCGCTCAGCCATCTACTTGCCGCCGTGGCCGTGCCGATCGCGCTTCAATGTGGCGACTTGCTGGCCGCATCGCGGTATCTCGCCCTATTGCGCTCGCAAGTGGCGACCCACCACTTCGCGGCCTGGGAAGACTACGCGGAATGTCTGTCCATCCAGATCGATCTTCAGTCCGACGCTGAAGCGCCAGCACTCGAGAGGCTCGAGCCTGCCCTGCAGCGACTTGTTACGCGTGGCTTCCGGCGCGTAATTGCGCCATTCATTGTGTTGAGTGCCGAGGCGTTCGCGAACGCCCACCGTTTTGCGGAGGCCCGTGCGAGACTGGACGACGCGATCAAGCGCAGCGAAACCCACAGCGAATATTATTTCTTGCCCGAACTGCTTCGGGCCAGAGGCTGGGTGGAGCTCCAGCACGCGCGCGCGCTGGATGGCTCAGCGCACGAGGAGCGCATGCATTGCGAATTGCAAGGACGCCACTTTCTGAACACTGCGATGGCGCTAGCGAGCGAACACGGCGCGGTGATGTGGAAATTGCGCGCCGCGCTCGACCTCGCCACGTATCACATCGAAAGAGACGAGGTCGCTCAGGCCGTGGTGCTTCTTGCGCAGTTTGACGCCCTCATCGACCTCAGCTCGCCGGCACCCGATATCAAGCGTCTTGGCCAACTCCGCCAGCGGCTCAGCGCAGCGGCTGCTCCGAATGCCCGCGTGAGTGCTACGCCCTGGTATCCTTGCCTGCCTGATCAGGCGCGCGTCCGGCGCAGAGTTTCGCTGGGCAATTCGCCGTACTGGCGATGGTAGGCGGCAGCAAAGCGCCCCAGTTGACTAAAGCCCCAGCGTAGCGCGACGCTGGTTACGTTATGAGGTTGGGTCGGGTCCAGCAATTCCATGCGAACCCTTTCCAGACGCAATGCGCGAAGGTGGCGCATAGGCGTGGTGCAGAGGAACCTGGCGAAGCCATCGTATAGCAAGCGCACACTTACCTGAGCCTCTTCGGCCAGCTTTTCGACGGTGAGTGGAGCGTCCAGGTGGGCGCGCATGTAGTCGTCGGCGATGCGTACGTGGCGAGGCCGAGCGTCTGGCGTAGGGCCGCGCATGCTTTGCAGTTGTTCGATTGCGGTATTGGGTTGCCATGCGAGCAGCCCAGAAAACAGCATCTGTTCAAACTGAGCACGCACCAACGGAAAGCTCAAAAGGGAGGCTAGACCCTGACCGGAATCGGCCATGATCTGCTGCACGGTCTGCATCCAGACGAATCCGCCACGCGAACCCGTATCCATGACATGCTGGAATTCGAGCGGTCGGCGCAACGGCGCGCCGATCATCCCAGCCGCATGGCGCTCAAGCTCCGCGCGGTCGAGCAGGATTGCCAGTTTGAGGCAATTCTCACTCAAGCACATCGCGAATGGTTCATCGACTCCGCTGATGGTAGCAACCTCGGGAGTGCTGAGGACCTCGCGCTTTCCGAGTCGGAAGTAGTCGTATCCGGACAGCGTCAACTGCACCATTACGTTGGCGTCAAGCCCTTTGGCATTGATGCAGACCCGCGGCCCATAAGAGATGAAGTTGAAGCTGCATGTGTCGAGCTGGATATGCCGGTGGGTATAGTCCAGAGTGCTGCCACGCCGTTTCAGGGTCAGACTATGATCAGAAAAAATCGCGGCGACGAGGTCGCGCGCCTCGTCCAGCTCATGCGAAGCCAGATTACGCACAGTGAATCGGGAGTCGGTCATCAGGTCGAATCTATCACCCAATAAATAGGTGTCAAATGGGTGTGAATTTGAGGGGTGGCTCGCTCAGCGAGACGGCTTGGTTTAAAAACTCAAACCGGTACAGCGTTAGGGATTCACAATAGACAGCGACTTCTGGCAAATGTTCCAATGCGGGGCGGTACATGATGCCACCGGAAACCGACTACCAGGACGCCCGTCAAAACAATTAGGTCTGAAACGCGAAAAATCGCTTTCGATAGTCGGCCGGGCCGACATACAAGCTTCGCATGAAACTGCGCCGCATGACCTCCTCGGAAGAGAATCCGCGTTGCACAGAAACGGCCTTGATCGAGATGCGCCGCGACTCGATCAAATTGCACGAACGTTCGATACGCAACCGCTCAATTGCGCGCGCCAGCGTTATGCCCGTGCGCTCTACGTAAAATCGCGGTCACACTTACTGACGCCCAGAACGCCCCATCGCGAAACTATATGGCATTTTGCTCGACGCTCAATGATGGAAATTCCGTCTGCAAAGTCATCACAGGCTACCCAGGGGGTCACCTTTCTTCCGTTCCCTGGTTTCCGGACTGCCAAATTCAGGACTGAACTGCAGCGGGAATTAAATTTAGAGGTTCCATTCTGCACAAACCGTACTGGCTTTGCAGTAATCGAATAGGCGATCTCATTCCCGTGCAGCGAGAATGCATAAAGTGCATGTCTACACCTCTTTTCTCACAGCTCACTAACGGGACGAGCGTAATACTCGAATACTCGCCGTTGCGAATCCTTAGCAGCAACACATCGCCGCATAGTCGGCTGAACAGACATGAATCACCCGATAGCAGACTCCCGATCGATCAATCCCCACGCACCCGTCATTCAGGTTGGCGAATGCGAGCTGGACCTCCGCGTAAGGGCGCTACGCCGCGGCGGCAATGTGGTGAGTCTCGGATCGCGCGCCTTCGATGTTCTCGCCACCATGGCCTTGGCGGAAGGACGTATTGTCTCCAAAAGAGAACTCTTGGAGGCGGCCTGGCCCGACACGATCGTCAAGGAAAACAACATCGATGTACAGCTTTCAGCGATCCGCAAGGCACTGGGCACGGACCGCAATCTGATACAAACTGTACCGGGGCGTGGCTATCAACTTGCTGCGGCTGTGCCCGAAACGCCGATCATGCCGTCGTCGCAACACGGATTTGGGGCAACACCCGAGCCCGATTGCCTGCCCGTACGCGAAACGTTGTTCGGGCGTGAAGCCGCAATCGCTGAAATACGTTCGATGATCGACTCGACTCGCGTCGTGACGCTCGTCGGCGCAGGCGGCATCGGCAAGACGAGAATCGCAATGGAAATCGCGCACCGGCTCGCTGCGGAACAGGCTGTCGACGTCCGCCTTGTCGAATTCGTCGCGCACGGCACGCAAAGTGCTGTCGTCCGTGCGTTCGCGGACGTCTGCGACCGCCCCTTTACCGAGGTAAATCCGGACCTGCGCAGCGTGGCGAGTGCGCTGGCCAGCATGCGCGGTGTGCTCGTCATCGACAACGCCGAGCATGTCGTTGAGCACGTCGCCAAACTCGTCGGGATGATCAGCCATGCCAATCCCCAAGTCCGGATTCTCATCACCAGCCGGTTCCGTCTACGTGTGCCTCACGAAGCCGTCTATCGTGTCGGCCCGCTCTCACTCCCCTACGCTGCCGACTGCCGGGACGCCATGCTCCGCTCCCCGTCAATCAGTCTCTTCTTGACACGGTTCTTCTCGAACGGCGTGCATGCCGACGTAAGCGACGAACGACTCCGAGTCGTCGAAGAGATATGCCGACGTCTTGAGGGCATACCGCTCGCGCTTGAACTGGCGGCCGGACGAGCTTCCGTACTCGGTCTGACAGGCATCTGTGAGGGCCTCGACGAACCTCTGCTCTATCTTGCCGGCGGCTATCGCACCGCCCAGCCCAGACATCGGACCTTGCGGGCCACATTTGACTGGAGCTTCGAGATGCTCGATACCGCCGAGCGAATCGTATTCAGGCGTCTGAGCGTGTTCAATCGCGCGTTCAGCCTGGAGGCGGCGTGCACAATCGTACGCGATGCCACGCTTACCAATGAAGCCGTGATGGATTGTGTCGGCGAACTGGTCGACAAATCACTCATCGAGATTCAATTCGAAGGCTCGGAGGTGAAATACCGTCTATCAGCGCCGGCTCGCGCCTACGGCCGCGAGAAACTGTTCGCCGAAGGCGAGATCTCCACGATTTCCGAGCGGCATAAGCTCTATCTCAGCGAGCGGACTCCATATAAGCGCTAATTTGTCCGCTAGTCCGGCTAGCGTACCTTGCCAGGGTAGTGAAATCTAGAGTCCTTAAGATAACGATTTATCGCCCGAAGAGCGGCAGCAAAGTTCGCGTCATTGCGTAAAACAGATACGCGTAGAGTCTGGACTTGACGGAGCCCGGACTCCGCCAACACCTCGTTTAGGCCGACGTCGATGATGCTCTTTCCGATGTCGCGGGAGGTTCGAAATGTGTCTGCTTTCGCGCGCAGGAATCTAAACACCGAGTTGACCAGTTGTTTATTAACCTCGCGAGAGAAGTCCGGGCAAATGCACTCATCGGTTGCCAGTCTCGGTGGCTGCGCGTTCGATCACTCCAGCCACGTCGGATGGATGGGAAAGGTAAGCTGCATGGCTCGACGCAACTTCAACGATCGCGCTATTCGCTCGCTTGGCCATCCAGCGTTCGAGGTTCGGATTTACGGTTCGATCCGCGCTAGCGACGATGGCCCAACTCGGTCTTGCTCTCCAGGCAGGCTGCGTTACTGGCGCGGTGAACGACTCGACAGCCGGCATAACCTGTGAGCTTGCCATAAACGCAGTCTCAGCCTCCGGCACGTCAGCGGCAAAGTCGGCCCTGAAGTGTGAAGGCTCGAGATATAAGTGGCCATCGCGGGTCGACTTGATCGCCTTCGTCGTCGCGGGCATCTTCTCAGTCAGGCTGTGCAGGCTTTCGCCGGCCTCCGGTTGAAAAGCGGCGACGTACACGAGACCTGCAACACGAGCATCGTTGCCCGCCTCGGTGATCACTGCTCCGCCATAACTGTGACCTACGAGAATAGTCGGGCCGTCCTGAGCGTCGACGATCCGTTTTGTCGCGGCGATATCGTCCTTAAATGAAGTCTCAGGCATTTGGACCACTGAGACCTTATAGCCGTCCCGGGTCAGGATCTCGGATACGGCTTGCCACCCGGATCCATCGGCAAAGTACCCGTGGACCAGCACGACGTTTTTGACGGGAGAGGCCATAGCGGCCTGCGCGGCAAGTCCCGTTGCGCTGAAGGCTACGGCAGTGGCAATGCGGCGAATATTTTTCATAATTTTCATTGCAGACTCCAGGAATGCAGAATGATTGAGTACGTGTCTTCGACGCGATCGGCAGATATTTCGGATTGCTCAAGCCTCGATAGCCGAACGATGCATATCAGGCCAGTCTGAGTAACCGGTCGAATCGCCGCCATACCAGTATTGTTTGGGCGCTTCTACGAGGCGAGCGCCCACGCGAAGGCGATCAACGAGGTCCGGATTGGCGATAAAGGGGCGGCCGATACTGAACAGATCGGCGTTGCCTGCCGCCAGCGTTTCTTCAGCCAAGCTAAGTGTGTACTGATTGTTTGCGATGTACGCGCCTTTGAATCGGCTACGCAGCGCTGCGAAGCTGACTGCCCTGTCTGTTTCCCGGCTCAACTGGGTCTCGCCTTCGATGTCGTGGATATAGAGCAGTCGCAGCTCCGACAAAGCGTCCACGTACGCTCCGAAGGTCGCCGTGGTGTCGCTATCAGGCGGCGTCTCTCCCGGCGACGTGGTCACTGGCGAGATGCGGATACCCACGCGTTCGCTACCCCAAACTTCGATTACGGCTTTGGTGACCGCCAACGGGAAGCGCAGCCGGTTCTCGATCGAACCACCGTACTCATCCGTACGGTGATTGGTACTGTCACGAACAAACTGCTCAAGCAGGTAGTTGTTGGCAGAGTGAATTTCGACCCCGTCGAAGCCCGCAAGCTTCGCGTTTGCGGCAGCATGGCGATAATCTTCAACAATCCGCGGGATCTCCTCAGCATGCAGCTCGCGGGGAGTGACGAAGTCCTTCATGCCATCGTGCACGCGTATCTGGCCCCGCGGCCGGATGGCGGAAGGTGCGACGGGCAACCCGCCATTGTGCATGTCAGGGTGGGACATGCGTCCTGTATGCCAGAGCTGCAGGAAGATTTTCCCTTCGCGTCGATGGACGGCGTCAGTGACGCGCTTCCAGGCAGCGACCTGCTCTTCGGTCCAGATTCCCGGCGTGCGAGGATAACCGCGAGCCTGCGCCGAGATGTTGGTCGCTTCAGTGATAATCAGACCGGCGCCGGCACGTTGCGCATAATAGTCAGCCGCGTAGTCGGGTGGCACGCCTGCATCGTCGGAGCGGCTGCGAGTCATCGGCGCCATGACAATGCGATTCTTCAGTTGCAGATTGCCGATAGTAACTGGGTTCAGTACGGAACTAACGGATGCCGTTTTCATAATCGGATCTCCAGATTGGTGACGCAAATTTGCTCAGGAATGTCGAGATACACGAATCAGTCGACTGTTTTAGCCCACACAGCTTGAGCGTTGGTGAACTCGCGCAGACCAAAATGCGAAAGCTCCCGTCCGTATCCGCTCTTCTTGACGCCGCCGACAGGGATGCGCGGGTTCGAAGCGGAGAAACCGTTGATGAATACGCCCCCCGTTTCAAGGCGACGCGCGATTCGCTGGGCACGTGCGACATCGCGGGTCCAGAGGCTTCCACCAAGCCCGTAGTCGCTCGTATTGGCGAGTTCAATCGCGTGGTTGACGTTATCGGCCACGGTGACTGCGGCAACCGGACCAAAAGTCTCTTCATCGAATGCGGCCATACCCGGCACGACATCCGCAATTACGGTCGGCTCATAGTAATTGCCAACACCTTCGACCTTTCTGCCACCGAGAAGCAGCGTCGCACCTGCCTCGATTGTGCGTTCGACCTGAAGGTGCAGTTCGTCGCGCAGATCGGCGCGCGCCATTGGTCCAATAATACTCGCGGGGTCGCGCGGATCACCGGCTATAATCTGCCGAACTGCTGCGACAAACTTGCGGGTGAACTCCTCGGCGATAGGTCGTTCGACAATGAAGCGCTTTGCGGCAAGACAGACCTGGCCGGCATTTTGAAACCGTGCCTCGATCGCAGCTTTGACGGCAAGGTCGATATTGGCATCGGCGAGCACGATGAAGGCGTCAGCTCCGCCGAGTTCCAGAAGCGTTTTCTTGAGCGCGCGGCCCGCCGTGGAGGCGACGGCTGCACCCGCACGCATACTGCCCGTCAGGGTGACTGCCGCGACACGGGGGTCTTCGATCACACGAGCAACCGTCTCGTTGTCGGCATTCAGATTCACAAAGAGGCCAATTGGGAAGCCTGCGACTTCGAAAGCCTCTTGCAATGCAAATGCCGAACCCATCACGTTGGGTGCGTGCTTGAGGATAAAGCCATTGCCCGACAGCATGATCGGAGCTGCGGCGCGAATTACCTGCCACAGCGGGAAGTTCCACGGCATGACCGCGAGGATTGAGCCGATCGGCAAATACGAGATGTGCACCTCGTCACCCTCGACCGGAGCCGGCTCGTCGGCCAGAAAGGCAGGACCGTGCTCAGCGATCCAGTCGATCGCCGCAGCACACTTTTCAACCTCCGCTCGTGCGGCTGCAAGCGTTTTGCCCATCTCAGAGGTGATCACGGATGCAAGCGCTTCCGAGCGATCACGCAACGTGGCAGACAGACGTCGGTAGGTCGCGACCCGCACGGCCATCGGGGTGGCGCGCCACAGCCGGAAGGCCGCGGCATTGTCCTCAAGCATGCGTTCGACTTCGTCCGCAGTCTGGAACCCATAATGGGCAATGACTTCGTCAGTTGCGGGGTTACGCGAAGTTGCGCCGACGGTAAAGGGGATGTTCAAGTTCGACATGTTTGCCTCTGTGAAGTGACGTTAAAAGCAGTGGGAAAGTCGCTGCAGTGACGTCACTTTAGGCAAATCAAATCGGGCGAAGAAGGCGTCTTGTGATCCTATGAGTCGGAGTCACTGGCAGAGTGTCGGGGGATGTACGTGACGACCGACAGGTCGGGTCTGCCCGTCGGCGTCAGCGCGATGTAGGTAAATTCGATGTGGCCGCCATTTGGATGGCGAAGTCGTTTGTCGCCTTCGTCGAACCCCTTGACATCGATATCTTGCCACCAGGCACGAAACTCGGGACTTAGCTCCGTAAGTTCATCAACTAGGCTGTCAAACGGTGCTTTGTCCTGTGACTGGGCGCGAGCAGCGCGAAATGCGGAGATCATGCCCCGGGTCATCTGCTCCCAGTCGAGAATCAGCGTTCTATACGGCTTGTACAAGAACAGCAGGCGCAAAGTATTGCGTTCATGCGGCTGCAAGGAACCATAGTCGACAAACAGGTCTGCGATCGCGTCGTTCCAGGCAAGGATGTCAAGGCGGGTGTTACGGACGTAAGCGGGCACGTTGATCGATCGAACCAGCAGTTCCAGGCCTTCGCTTACGCCGCCACCGGTCGGTACCTGTGAGAGTTCACGCGAGGACAGCGCAAACAGATGAGCCGATCCGATGCTATCGAGCTTGAGCACGCTGGAAATCCTTCGCAACGCGTCAGCGGACGGTTGAATGTCGCGCCCTTGCTCGAGCCAGGTGTACCAGCTTACGCTTACGCCTGCCAGCACCGCAACTTCCTCTCGTCGCAAGCCGGGAGTGCGACGTGGACCATCCGGCAAACCATATTCTGCGGGCTTCAATCTGGCGCGACGGCTCGAAAGGAACGCGCCAAGCTCACGCCGTTGTTCTGGAGTTGGTCTCTTCATTTTTCATTCAAAGGAAAAAAGGCATACGATATCGTCGCATGCGTTTACGTCATCTTCGATAGATTGATACACAGATCAAATTTCATATTCGATCATGCCTGAATTGGAATAAAATCCGCCTGGAAGTGTTCCGACTGGGGCACACCTAACGCGTGTCGTGGTCAGGAAAAAATCACCGGCAGTACACGCTACACAATGGCCTTGTCGTGCGGCGCGGGTCAGCAAATGACGTTGCATGTGCAACGTCATTGCACGTCACATGCGAATTGTGCGCGTTTAGGAGCGGTGCCGCGAGCCAACTAATGGCTCATCTGGCTGTCGTCGCCATTGGTCGGCCGGAATGCGTGAACGCCAACGTGCTAAGCAGTGACCTGCTTCAATGCGCAGGCAATCTGCTCGTCGGTGAATTTGCTCTTCTTCACGGCATGACCTCCTGGCCGAGGTATCAACACCATGCCGGAATTTTCCAGTTTCAAATGAGACGGTTTTCTGGGCCAGGGTCACTACGAACCGTCACGAGTCTTCCTGTTCATAGAAGGATACGTGTTCACCCGTCGACGATTGCTTGCCGAGCTTGCCTTCATTTTCCATCGCGTCCTGCCACGCCAGCAGGGCATTCGCGACGGCGTCCTTCTCGCCGCTGAAGGACAGCACCGTCTCCCCGAACGACGGACAGATGCCGCCGAATGCAGCCTGGATACCCGCCATGCTTCGCCTGTCGAGCGCGTCGAGATCGCTGAATGCGGTCTTCCATGCACCGCACACCAGCTTCTCCCGGACGCAAAGCCTCAATCTTCGCCTTTACGTGCGCGGCGCGTTGCTCCTACGTGCGGTGTTGTCTTGCCTGTACTATCGCACCTGCTCCGTTTGCTGTTAACCGGTAGTGGCCCGATTCTCCGTGATGCCAGGGGTTCGGTTCATTCCGGGGAAAAACCAATATTTTACCGGTCACGAGAATTCGCCAACACCGAACGCGTATGCTCCCTGGAATTCGCTACTCTGAAGGAGGATAAACTGCGGGGCTCCGGTGCAAATCGAGCCACCGGTAGGTTAAGCTCGGGTTTTGACGAGCGCGAGCAGGCTATGAGTTAGCTGGGAGACATCGACAGGCTGTTCACCGGCCGCCACTTTGGCCGCGAAGTCATCGTCCTGTGTGTGCGTTGGTACCTGCGTTGCAAGCTCAGCCTTCGAGACCTCGTTGAAATAATGACCGCGCGCGGGCTGTCGCTGGCGCGCACCACGATCATGCGCTGGGGATTTGAACAATTTGTTCGAGCCGGATCATCGCAACATCAAGTTCCGGGTCAATGCAATGCTCGGCCTCAAACACTTCAGGAATGCGGCCATTACGATATCGGGCGTCGGGGTTGATGCATCGCATTCGTAAAAGCCAGTTCAACCTCGCACGGTTGCGCCTCAAAGACACCACTGCGACCGCTGTTTGGAAGGCAGTTCTTTCAGCATGACGGTGCAATCGTGAACACGTCGTTTTTCGCTCGTGCTCGTAATTTGCACCACAGCCTGCGGCGGCGCGATATAAGCTCAAGCATGCTGAGCCGACCTTGACGACCGGATGCCCATTTGCAAAAACGTGACATCGGTCCCGACGATGAGCAGCGGATAACCGCTCCACTTGTGTCGGTCGGAGTCGTCGGGGCGAAATATCCCGACGCTGCATCCCACTGCGTCGCAAGCTTCCTTGATCGACGCAATGGCCTCGTCGAGGCTGGGACGCTCCGACTCGGGCAGCGCGAGCAGGCTCTGGGCAAGGTCGAAGGGGCCGATGAAGACCGCGTCGATCCCCGGCACGCTCGCAATCCGCGCGGCGTTTCTCACCCCGGCGAACGTTTCGATCTGCACCACCACGCAGGTCCGCTCGTGCGCATGCTCTGCGATGGTGCGCAGTTGGGCACCGTAGGACGAGCCGCGGGAAATACCCACACCGCGCTGGCCACGCGGCGCGTAATACGCGGCGCTGACCGCCTGCCTGGCATCGTCCTCAGTTTCCACGTGCGGAACAACGACCCCTTGCGCGCCGGCGTCCAGCGCCCAGCCGATCCACCCGCTCGTGGCGCCGGGAACGCGCACCAACGCGGGCACGTGCCGGCATTCGGCGGCGCGAAGCATATGCTCCATCGTTTCCCGGCCGATCGACGCATGCTCGGCGTCGAGGCAGACCAGGTCGACATCGTCTGTCGCGCACGCCTCCACGGCGGCCGGATGCGGAATCGACACGAAGCAACCGACGAGACGGTCGCGATTGCGTACAGCTTCCTTCAAGTTCTTCAGCATGGCGTTTCTGTTTGCAGCGAACAGGGACAGCGCCGCCATCCCTGCCAATCGCAACGTTATGGTTTGACGTGTTCGATGACGTGCGCCATAGCGTTTGCCACGTACTCCACGTTCTTCGAAGTGAGCCCGGCCAGGCAGATCCGGCCGGTATTGACGAGATAGACGCCAAACTCGTTGCGCAGCATATCGATTTGCGCTGGCGCCAGTCCGGTGAAGCTGAACATGCCGCTCTGCACGAGCAGATAGTTGACGCGCTCAGCTCCGATCTTCAACGCGAGTGCGTCGTGCAGCGCGTGCCGCATCGTCATGATGCGTTCGCGCATCGACTCCAGTTCGCTCTGCCACGACGCGTTGAGCGCCGGTGTGGTCAGCACTTTCTCGATGATGCGCGCGCCGTGCGTGGGCGGGCTCGAATATGTACGGCGCGCGGCCGCCTTCAGTTGGCCGAGCACGTTTTCGGCCTGCGCAACGTCTGGGCACACTACGCTCAGCGCGCCCATGCGTTCGCCATACAGCGCGAAGTTCTTCGAGAACGAGTTTGCCACCAGAAACGACGCACCGGCGTCGGTCAGCGCGCGGATGGCGAAAGCATCCTCTTCGAGCGACTTCGAGAAGCCCTGGTAGGCCATGTCGAGGAACGGTATCAGGCCGCGCCGCACCATGAGTTCGGCGACCTTCGTCCACTCGTCGTTCGAGAGTTCGGCGCCGGTCGGATTGTGAGCGCACGCGTGCAACACGACAACGCTACCCGACGGGAGTTTGTCGAGGCAGGCGCAGAACGCACCGAAGTCCACGCCACCGGTACGCGCGTCATAGTAGGGATAGCGCGAAACCTTGTATCCGCTTGCCTCGAAGATGTCGAGGTGCGTTTCCCACGTGAAGTCGCTGATCCACGCAGTATCGGTATTCAGATTGACCCGCAGGAATTCGGCGCCGACGCGCACCGCGCCCGTCGCACCGACCGATTGAATCGTCGCGATGCGCCCGCTCTTCACGGCCTCCTGCGTGGCGCCGAAAAGCAGGTGCTGGGCCGCGGTGCGAAACGCTCGCATGCCCTCCATCGGCAAATACGGGCGCGCGCCGAGATTACGTGCGATTTCGTCCTCAGCAGCCTTCACGGCCTGCATGTACGGAACTCGGCCATCTTCGTCGCAATACACACCGATGCTCAGGCTGACCTTATGCTTTCGCGGATCTTTTTCATACTCTTCAAACAGGCTATAGATCGGGTCGCCACGGTAAAACGGAACACTGGAGAACATGATTGACTGTCTCGCTCAATGAGGGGCTAAGAGGAACGTCTTGTGAAAGTCAAAGTTCTGGAGTCGCGGGGCGGCCGGCGATGCTCGAACCGCTTCGGCGGTACTTCACGAAATAGAGCAGGCTCAGCGCGGCAAGAAACGGAATGCCCGTGGCGAGCGTCAGCTTGAAATCGTCGAAGAATGCCGTGCTGATCATCAGGCTCAGCATCAGGAGCAAACCTGCAATGGTCCAGTACGGATAGCCCTTGATGCGAAAAGGCAGCGTTTGATGGCGCTCCTTCCAGCTGCGGCGAAAGAAAAAGTGCGTGACGAAAATCATCATCCAGACGAACATCAGCGCGAACATCACAATCGCGATCATCCAGATGAACGCTTGCTTGGGCCAAAAGACGGTCAGCACGACGCCGAACACGCCGCCGAGGCTCGACAGCATGAGTGCCGCAACCGGCGAGCCGCGGCGCGTGAGCTTGCTGAATGCCGCGGGCGCATGGCCCGCGCGAGAGAGGCTGAACAGCATGCGGGTCGTGGTGTATAGCAAGCTGTTCATCGCCGAAAGCGCCGCAATCAGCACGACGAAATTCAGAATGCCGGCGGCCCCTGGGATATTGATGATTTCCATGACCTTCACGAACGGGCTGCCGCCCGCACCGGCCTGTTGCCACGGAACGATGGCGAGCATCAACGCGATGGAAAGCAGATAGAAGAGCACTAGGCGGACCACCGTGCCCCGAAAAGCGGTGACGATGGCGCGGCGCGGGTCCACGGCTTCGCCGGCGGCGACCGCGATCATCTCGATGCTGGTGTAGCTGAACACTGCGATAAGTGTGGCGTTCCACGTCCCCACGAAACCATGCGGCATGAACCCGCCGTTCGACACGTAGTTCGCGAAGCCCATGCCCGGATGGTTCATGAAAATCAGCACAAAACAGCCGATGAGGATGAACGCGATGATGGCCGCCACCTTGAACGACGAGAAGACATATTCGATCGCGCCGAACACCTTCACGTTGAGCGCGTTGGCCGCGATGAGGGCTACGGCAATCACGCTGGCCCAGAGCCCTGGATGCGCGTTCGGCGTCCAGTAGCGCATGTAGGTATCCACGGCGCTGATTTCGGGCCCGATGGCGAGCACCATGCCGGCCCAATACGTGTAGCGGACAAGAAAGCCTGCCCAGGGACCGATATAGCGTTCGGCGCTCGCGCCGAACGAGCCCGCAGTGGGATGGGCGACCGTCATTTCGGCCAGGCAGCCGATCAGCAACAGCGAAATGACGGCGCCAATCGCAAAGCTGAGCAGCACGCTCGGGCCGGCAATATTGGTCGCGTAACCGCTGCCGAGAAATAGCCCTGTGCCAATCGCGCCACCAATGGCGATCATGCCCATCTGGCCGGCCGTCAGTCCCCGTTGCAACCCCGCTTCGCGTCTGGAAA